>JBBITJ010000001.1:0-24585 GCA_037440825.1 Microcaldota archaeon
TCAGCATCTATCCCCTTTGGGTAATGCTCCGGGCAGCGACCCACCTTGCCGTCCCCAAACCACTCGCGATTTGTTTGAACTCATCCAACGGCTGAAGCCATCATAAGACAAAATAAGGGCGGGAGACCGAGCAGAGCTGCGCCGGGACGTGGTGCGAGCACGGGACGCTGGTGTGCCGCAGCTGAATGTTTGTCCGAACCACCACTATTTATAAAGAAAAATGAGAGAATAAGGCATGGCAAAGCCCATAGACGAAACGAAGATAAGGCACCTGGATCCGAAAGTGAAGGTGCTGTGGGCGCTGAACACCATAGCTTTCGCTGCGTTCATCTGGCTCCTCATGACCTGGCTTGCCGGGCTGGCGTTCCCGGAGGAGCTGCTCGGAGTGCACAGCAGCATATACCCGTTCATGTTCCTCATGATAGTCGGAATAGTGCTCATCCCCTACTTGGTGTGGGTGGAGCTCAGGTACAGAAACTACACTTATTACATCGCGGACACCGAGATGATAATCAGGAAAGGTATATTGAGAGTGGAGCGCATAACCATCCCGTTCGAGAAGGTGCAGAACGTCAACGTCTCCCGCTCGATAATAGAGAGGGTACTGGGGCTTGCCACGCTCAAGATAGAGACCGCCGGAACCAACCCCGGCGAAGCCGAAGGCATCATTCCAGGGGTTTCCGGATACCAGGCGGTTGTGGACGAGATCCTGGACATGGTGGAGCACAGCCACGTCTCAGCCGCTAAAATCCACGAGGCGCACGCGGAAACTGTGGACACATCTGCGCTCACGAAGGAGCTTGCGCAGCTGCGCGAGGAGATAGGGAAGCTTAGGGAGGAGAAGGAGCGCCTCAGGAACGAGCTGGAGAGAAGCAAAGCGGAACTCCCTAAGCAAGAGGCACCTGCCGAGGAGGAAGCACTCGCAGAGCCTGAAGAAGCTCCAAAGAAAAAGGAAACTGCGCCTGAAATGCCGAAACCCCTGCTCGAGTTCGAAGGCGAAAGGTATAAAAAAGTTCGAAGCAGAAATAGTAGCCCCAAGAAGCCCAGGAAAAAGGGCAAATAATTCTTAGCGGTGATTTTGATGGAAGAGCTTACCAAATACGAGAAAGCCAGGATCATAGGCGCAAGGGCGCTCCAGCTCTACTTCGGCGCGCCGCCCCTCGTGAAGGCGACTGACGAGAAGGAGCTCGACTACATAGTACTTGCTGAGAAGGAGCTCGCTGAGGACGCTATTCCACTCACCGTTGTAAGGGAAAGCGAGCCTGCGCAATGATTATGGAATAATCCTTCCCTTCCTCTTTCAATAGCACCCTGCTCTCCTTGTCTATCCACATCCTCTTCGTGTAGTTCCCCATTATCCCGTCGTCCCTGAGCTCCGCCAAGTAGGCGGATCTTCCGAAAATCTCCTCCTCGCCCAGCACGCGCACGCCCACTGATTCTATTGGCGCTCCTGTGAGGCTGTTCTCGATAACCACATCCCAGCTGAAGCCCGGTGAAAGCGCGAGCATCCACGGCGAGAAGAAGAAAAACGCCTGCGAAGCCAGCGATACGTTGCCCCCTATGTCGGTGCCGTCCGGGCTTATGCAGGTCGAGACATTTGTCCCTTTTATAACCACCTTGGTGCAGTCAGCATATTCCAAATCCGCGATTGTCGCGTTCCGGAACGGCTCTCTTCCGAAAAGGAAGGTGATGATTTCGCTTTCGTTCCCGGAGATTATCTCGTAGGAGAGATGGTCGCCCGGGCGCATGGAGAACTGCGCGTTCTTCGCCAGCTTCCCCTCATGGATTGAAACCGGGCTTGCGCCTGAAGCGAAAAGGAAGAATGATACCGCGAAAAGCCCCAACACCAGCAGGATGGAGATTGCGAAAATCCTCGCCGGCTCTGATTTGAACATGGGAAAATTACTGCGGGAAGATAAAAAAGCTAATTGCTGATCGTTTCAGCAGGCACTGCCACTGTGTTGCCGGCTTCGTCTGAGCATTCCACGCTTACACTGTGCGTTCCGGGCTGGAAGGTCGTGCTGTATAGGTAAGTCGCATGTCCTCCAGACATCGCGATTGTGGCGCCCTGCGCCACTCCGTCCCTGGTTATCGTGCACGAAACTGACGGGCTCACGGATTCCGTGATGCCGAGCTCCATGGAGAACACGCCTCCTTCGAAAGAAGACGAATAGGAAAGCTGCGGGGCAGTCCTGTCCAAAATCACAGATGCCGAAACTGCAGCGCTTTCGCCGGTGTTCCTGCACTGGACTCCGACCTCGCGCCTGCCGTCAGCCCCTGCGCTCAGTATCCATGCCTTTGTTTCTTTGTAGGTTTCCCAGGCGGACCACTCGGAATCAAGGTCGTTCCTGAACCTGCACTCCTTCGCGTTCGTCGCTGAGATGGTGAGGGTGACGCTCTGGGAATTCGAATAATCTGCGCCGTCGTTTATCTTCAGCGAGACGCCTGTGGGAACCACGAGCCCGACGCGCACCTTTAGCTGCCTCGTGTTGCCGTCGTCAAGGTTGCCTGATGTCGCGCGCACCGTGTAATAGTAATCGCCGGGCGAAAGCTGCTCTGAATAGGTGTGCCCTGCGATGGGTGCTGAGTTGAGCTTCTTCCCGAGAACCCCTTCCTCGGAGCTCCTGTAAATATCATATCCGGAAACCGGGGAAGGCGACGCCTGCCACACGAGGGAAACCATGCCGCCCTTCACGGTCGCATTCACTCCAGGAACAGGCTCCACGTATTCGTTCTCCGAGAACAGCGCAATGGATGAGCTTGCTATGAAAATCAGGATCGCCACAGCGACTATGAGCACGTAGCGGTCCTCTTTTATCATGTCTATGAAACCTCTTTCCGAGTCGTCCTTAGCCATGCGAGCACCACAACAACATACATTAGCTAACACTTATTAGCGTTCCCATCTTTTTAATCCTTTCTGAGCAATATCCAATCAATCGTGATTCTTATGTCTAACAAACACTGGGCAGAGCAGCTTGCAGACAAAGTAGTTGAAAGGAAGAAGCCGCCGTTCGCGGTGGGCTCCGGGATAACCACTTCCGGGCCCGCGCACATGGGCACCTTGTGCGAGTTCCTCTATCCTTCCAAAGTGAGGGACATGCTCGCCAAGGGCGGGCACGAGGTGAAGTTCTACTTCATGGCGGACATACTGGACGCGTTCGATTCCGTGCCGTTGATTATGAAGGAATACGAGGCACAGCTCACGCCGCACCTTGGGAAGCCGCTCGCATTTGTTCCTGATCCAACCGGGAAGAGCAGGAGCTTCGGGGACCATTTCCTGGACGAGGTGCGGGAAGTGATGAGGAAGTTCGGGATAGAGGCGGAGATAGTGAGGATGAACGAGCTCTACGCCTCCGGGAAAATGGACAAGTACGCGAAATTCTTTTTGCAGAACGAGAAGCAGGCAAAGGAGCTGCTTGAGAGGAGCAGCGGGGCGAAGCAGAAGAAGGACTGGTCCCCCATAATGCCGATATGCGGGAACTGCGGAAGGATAGCGACCACGCGCGTGCTCTCGCACGACACGGAGAATTACGAGTACGCGTGCGACAAGGACGTGAAATACACGAAGGGATGCGGGCACAACGGAAAGGATTCGGTTTCAAACCACAATTACAAGATCGTGTGGAGGCTGGACTGGCCTGCTCGCCAGGACCTGTTCAACATAAGCTGCGAAGGCGCGGGGATGGACCATTTCACAAAAGGAGGGAGCAGGGATACGCTGGAAGCGGTCTTCGCGGAGATGTTCAGGAAGGAGCCTCCAGTTGGGTACAAGTTCGGATTCATACTCTTCCAGGGCAAGAAGTATTCCAAGAGCAAAGGCATAGGCATGGGCATATCCGATTTGATGGCGCTGCTTCCTCCTGAAGTGATAACGTTCGTGCTCATCCGCCCGGATTTGGAGGAGAACAAGAACATCTCGCCCACGAAGGAGAGCATGGCGAAGATGGTCGAGGAGTACGAGCAGTCGCAAGGCTTCGCTGAAAAAGGATTCGATAGCCTGGACAGGGCGGAGCGCAAGCGTGCGCTTGCATACCTTCTTTCAGGAAAAAGGCACTGGAAGGCCTCGTTCAGGGACATAATGATGTACCACTCGCTCCACCAGGACTGGGACAAAGTGGGCAAGCTGCTCGGCGACGAAGAAGGGGTGCGCTATCTCACGCCTTACCTGGAGGAATGGAAAAAACGGGATTACATACCTGACGAGTTCAATTTCATATATTCCCCCAAAAAGGCGGAGGGAGCTGTGAAGGAGCTTTTCCTCTCCCTTTCCGAAGAGATGGACGCTGACGGGATACAGAACGCAGTCTTCAATTTCGCCAAATCGAAAGGAATCCAGCCTGGCGAATTCTTCAAGCAGATTTACTTCACTCTTATTGGAAAGGAAAGGGGGCCGAGGCTGGGGAAATTCATTTTCGCGCTCGGCGTGGGACGAGTCAAGAAGGACACCCTCTAGCATCTTCAGAAGCCGCAGCCCGGTAAAATCGGCCTTTTCCTGACATGGCAGCGCCATTCTATCGCGAATTCGTATTCGAAGAGCGAGACCAAAGGAGCCCGGATTGCTTTCCCTGCGTATTTCCATCGGCTCCAGGAATTCGCCTGCAAGTATCGCTTCCCCGCCGATTTTCACGAAGTGGAAGCTCACGCGCATGGCTGCACCAAAGTAAATGTTGTTATTTGTGATCAGGTGAGCGAACGTTTATAAAAGTTAACAAAGAATAGAAAAGCATGGTTCGATTGGAAAATGGGATGAATACGTTTTCTGCTGCTCCAGTCGCACCGCTGCCGGGGGGCTGACCCCCGACTATTAGTTCTCCCAGATTTGGAATTCTTCGCAATTAGAGCCGGAGTTCTGCTTTTCATTTTGTTTCAAGGACGAAAAATATTGCTGAGGTGCATGTAATGAACGGGTGTTTTCTTCCGCGGTGCAGAAAACAGTAAGACAAGGGGAATAGTTGCGAAGTTCAGGCAGAAAGTCCAGGAGGAGGGGCTGCTGCTGGTTAAGTTCAGCGGGAAGACGCTGAACGACAAGATGATGAATGAGCTAGCGGAGCTCAAACGAAACCGGAAACACGGGGCTGGAAACATCGTCTTGGTGCACGGTGGAGGTGTGCAGATAGACGAGCGCGTGCGCTCCGAATTGAAGCGCGAGCCGGAATTCGACGAAAAGACCGGGCTGCGCATAACGGACTGGGAAACCATGCGCATAGTCGCGGACGTGATAAACGGCATAAACCGCGATTTGGTAGGGAAAATCTCCGCACTCGGAGTGGATGCTGAGGGCTTCGACCTGCGCAGCAATGTGTTCCTGGGAAAGGCGGAAGGCGGAAAGATAGGAAGGTACGGCCGCATAACCATGACCTACGCTGCTGGAGTTATGGAGGCTGTGCTCGAAGGCAAGCTCGCAGTGGTTGCGCCAATAGGAAAGGACAACGAAGGCGCGCTCAACCTCAACGCAGATGATGCGGCTGTCGCGATGGCTGCCGCGCTGGGACTGAAGGAGATACTCCTCATAACCAACGTGGATGGCATATATGTGGAAGGGAAGCGGCTCACGAAGATATGCGGATTCTGCAGCCCGCACCTGGATGCGCTCATGGCCAACGGCTACGTGGGCAAGGGTATGAAGGAGAAGGTGTACGCGTGCTCGCTGGCAGTCGCGCAGGGCATCTCAGTGAAGATAGCCGACGGCAAGGTGGAAAACGCGATAGCGCATGCGCTGGACGGGAATGCGCACGGAACCACGGTCGTGGCAGGGGGAATTTTGTGACACCGGTATATAAATGATTGAAAACGCATGATTGATATGGCACAATTCGCACCGCCCACTCACAGTTTTGCGCAGCGCATAAGGACGCTGGACACCACACTCAGGGACGGAGAACAAACTCCAGGAGTGAAATTCAACAAAGAGGCAAAGGTCATCATAGCCAGGGCTCTGAAGAAGCTCGGCGTTGACATAATAGAGGCCGGCAGCGCGATAAACGGCAAGGAGGAAAGGGCCGCGATACGCGCGGTATGCGAAGAGGTAGGAGACAACCTTATGATCAGCTCCTTCGCGCGGGCGCTTGAAAAGGACGTTGACATGGTTGTGGAATCCGGCGCCGGTCGCGTTTCGCTCGTATTCCCGGCATCAGACATGCACATAAGGAACAAGCTCAGGACGAATGACAGGGAAGAGGCAGCAGCAAAGATACTCAAGGTGGTGGAGCACGCGAAGAAGAGGGGGCTCGTGGTGGAGATGCTCGCAGAGGAC
This sequence comes from Microcaldota archaeon, assembly GCA_037440825.1. Lineage (GTDB taxonomy): Archaea > Micrarchaeota > Micrarchaeia > Anstonellales > Bilamarchaeaceae > JAHJBR01. The sequence continues at coordinate 6,257 of JBBITJ010000001.1, forward strand.
GGCAGCAGGGCGGATTTCGATTTCCTCAAGAGCATGGCTGTGCGCGGAATGGACGCTGGCTCCGACGGGTTCTGCGTATGCGATACCGTCGGAGCGCTAACTCCTGAGATGACCAAGGCGCTTTTCGAGTTCCTCAGGGAAGGATTCCCTGGATACCTGGCTTTCCATGGCCATAATGATATGGGGCTCGCAGTAGCGAATACCCTCGCAGCCTTGCGCGGCGGCGCAGATGGGTTCCACGGCACGATAAACGGGCTGGGGGACAGAGCAGGAAACTGCGCGCTCGAGGAAGTCGCGTTCAACCTCAAATTCCATTACCAGAAGGACACCGTGGACCTGAAGCAGATTTATGAGATATCGAAACTGGTCGCAGGGCTCTCCAATTTCTATCCTGCGAGGAACAAGCCGCTCGTGGGAAGAGGAGTGTTCTCGCACGAGGCTGGCATACACGTGGACGGGTTGATAAAGGACGTGCGCATGTACGAGCTCTTCGATCCGGAAATGGTGGGCAGAAAAAGGGAGGTCACGCTCGGCAAGCTTTCCGGGAAGGCCAGCGTCCAGTACAAGCTCAAAGAATTCGGCATGGAGCTGGGCGAGCAGGGGAAAGAGGAGCTGCTGGGGCTCGTGAAGCAGATGGGCGAGATGGGGCTCGTGGTGAGCGACGCCGACTTCTTCATGCTCGTGGAGAAGGTGAAGGGCAACGGCGCGCACGAGAGGATAAAGATAGAGGAAATAACAGTCACCACCGGAAATACGATTACGCCGCACGCGTACGTCAAGATAAGGCTTAACGGAGACGAGACTTTCCATTACGGAGCCTCGCTCGGGGACGGGCCTGTTGATGCGGCGTACAAGGCAGTCGAAAACGCGCTCAAGGAAGACGGCGCAGGCGTTGAGCTCACGGGATTCCACGTGGACGCGATAACGGGCGGAAGCGAGGCAGGAGTGCGGGTGAACTTGAGGGTGAAGAAGGGCGGGATCGAGCTCACCTCTACTTCTGTTGGGACGGACATAGTGCTCGTGAGCGTGGACGCGTACAGGAAGGCGCTCAACGTGCTGCTTTAGCCAAAGTGTGGTTTTGTGGGAAATCAAAACCTTTAAAAACAGTTCAGGACAAAATGATGGATATGAACGCTTCAGTACGGAACTCTAGACAGGAGATCGGAAACCGCACTGTGAGCTCCGCACAGCTTCTTCTCAGCCTTCTTTTGGCCTAGCCGGCCGCACATCCACAACAATCCCTACGATAGATTTCTCCTCTCTTGCTTTTTTGCCGCGTTTTCGGCGTTTCAAAGGAATTCACGATTACATGGTGATATTGATGAGGAATTACAGCAATCCGTACGTGGCTGCCGCGATAAGGCAGGCGAACATAAGGAAAGTCGAGCAGCACATCCATGAACTGGGCGCCAGGATACTGGATGCAAGGCGCAATCCCGCGATTCTCGCAAATGTTGAGATCTTCGACACCACTGCGCGGGACGGCATGCAGATGCACAGGGCATTCGTGAATCCATACAGGACGAGGATGAAAAGCAAGATAGAGGTAGTACAGAGGATAATGGAGTGGGGCATACCCGCGATAGAAGTAGGTTATCCCGGTTCGAGCGCCGAGGAACTGGAAGCCGCGCAGAAGCTCGCGGCGTTCAAGCGGAAAAAAGGATTCCCTACGACGCTGGTCGGGCTTGCAGGCACCATAAAAGAGCACATCAAGGCGGTAAAGGACGCCGAGCTGGACGAGGTGCACATATTCTCCTCAGGCTCTATTGCGCACGCATACACGAAATTCGGGAAGATGCCCGAGGAGCTGGTGCCCGGCATAGTCGAAGCGGTGCAATACGCGGTGAAGCTGGGATTCGGGAAAATACTCGTTTCGCTGGAAGATGCGTTCAGCGCGGATCCTGACCACGTGGTCAATGTAGCTAACCGCGTATTTGATGCTGCAAAAGGCAGGGGCATACGGTACAACATCCCTGACACGATAGGTGTCGCTGATCCGGCGATCGCATTCGCATACATAAGATATGTCGCAGAACGCACGGGCGTGCCGATAGACGTGCACTTCCACAACGACGGCGACACTGCTGCGACTAATTCTATCTACGCTGTGCTGGGAGGCGCGAGCAGGATACAAGCGACGGTCGGCGGGCTTGGCGAACGCGCCGGAAACGCATCGATAAGCAAGATAATCGTGCAGATGAACCAGCACTACGGAGTAATCCCTAACGACGTCTATGGGAAGCATCTCGACATTAGCCAGATGAAGGCGGTTGCAGAATTCGTGGAGGTCCGTTCGGGAATACGGATTCCGCAGCAGGAGCCAGGCATCGGGAAGTATGTATTCGCGCATGCGAGCGGAATACACGCCAACGGCTACCTCAAATCCGTCATAAGGGATGGCGTAGTGCACAGCATATACGTAGCCGTCAACCCCACAATTTACGGGAACGAGGAGAAAGTGGTGCGCGGCCCTCTCGCAGGGGAATCCAATCACAAGATCACCCTGATGGATTTCGGGATAAACATCGAGCACCCTGAAGTGGCGGCGAAAATAAAGGAGATAAGCGACTACGACAAGGCAGAGTCGGCGAAGAAGCACGTGAGCGATGCTGAATACCTGCTCAACGTATACAGGATAATCACAGGCAGGGAATGCAATGCCCTGAGCATACAGGACAAGGACATTTCGATCCACGTGAGCGGCACAGGCGCGAGCGCCGAGATAGTGGCGACAATAGAAGGCAAGACCGAGACTGGCATCGGTACCGGCAACGGTCCCGTTGATGCGGCAGTGTGCGCGATAAAGAGGGCAATCGAAGGCAAAGGCAGCCACCTGCCGATCATAATCGACTACGACAACCACAGCATCGGAAGCGGCAGCGACGCGAGCGCGGAAGCCCAGCTCACGATAAAGAACGGCGGGAAGCCCATGGAGACATCTTCCATAGGGCCCAACACCACCGTGATAGCGATAAAGGCATACGTGCAGGCGTACAACGCGCTCCATGCGCTCGCGGAACTGCAGCAGCGCTACGGAGGGAAGTGAACCGTTAAATAGCTCCGTGGAGACGTTTCAAACTGGGGAATGATCCTAGTCATAGCCACCCCGCCGTTTGAGGTGATTTCATGAAGGCTAAGATTTTCATTGCGGACACGAGCGTAATAGTGGACGGAAGGATACTGGACAAGATAGGCGACGGCACGGTGAGCGGGACGCTCTACATAGCCAACGCTTCCATTGCGGAGCTGGAGCACCAGGCCAACGAAGGCAAGGAGACGGGATTCACAGGATTCGACGTTTTGAAGAAATTGAGGGCGCTTGCTGCAGAGAAGGGCGTGGAGATTATATTGCACGGCGAGCGCCCGCGGCCTGAGCAGATAAAGTACGCGAAAGCAGGTGGGGAGATAGACGCGCTCATACGCAGGATCGCCAGGGAGCTGGACGCGACGCTGGTCACAGGGGACAAGGTGCAGCACCTTGCAGCTGAAGCCGAGGGCGTCGAGACCGTTTACCTAAGGGCGAAGGACGAGGTGAAGGAGCTGGCGTTCAAGGAATACTTCACCCCGGAAACGATGAGCATACATCTGAAGGAAGGGTGCACGCCGCTCGCGAAGGTCGGAAAGCCGGGGGAGATACGGCTGGTTTCCCTTGGAAAGCCCATCTCCACCAATGAATTGAGGGAAATGAGCGAGGAGATAATAGAGGCGACCAAGAGGAACAATGAATATTACGTCGAATTGGACAGGAAGGGCGCGACCGTCATACAGATGGGCAATTTCAGGATTGTCATCACGAAGCCGCCTTTCTCGGACGGGTTCGAGCTCACAGTGGTGAGGCCAATAAAGAAGCTGAAATTCTCGGATTACACGATGAGCGAGAAGCTAAGGAAGAGGTTCGAGGAGAAGGCAGAGGGGATAGTGATATGCGGTCCTCCGGGAAGCGGTAAATCCACGTTCGCCGCAGCGCTCGCGGAATTCTACCAGGAGAAGGGGAAAATAGTGAAGACGCTGGAAAGCCCCAGAGATTTGCAGGTGAAGAACGAGATAACGCAGTACGCGCCTCTTGAAGGGGATTTCGAGAACACGAAAGAAGTGGTGCTGCTCGTGCGGCCTGACTATTCATTCTACGACGAAGTGCGCGTAATGAAGGACTTCCTCATCTATGCAGACATGCGCATGACAGGAGTGGGCATGGTGGGAGTAGTGCACGCAAACAGGGCGATCGACGCCATACATAGATTCATCACGAAGATAGATATGGGCATCGTGCCGCAGATAATAGACACCGTGGTGCTCATACAGAACGGCGGGATACGGAAAGTCTACGAGATAGCAGCATCGGTGAAGGTGCCTTACGGAATGAAGGAGCGCGACCTTGCGCGCCCGGTCATAGAAGTGAGGGATTTCGAGAGCGGGGAGAACGAATACGAGATTTACAAGTTCGGCGAGGAAACCGTGATAATCCCGATACGCGGAGACGGCGAGCGCGAAAGGCGCTCGTTTTCCTTCGCCGAGAAGGTGGAAAAAATAGTCGGGCATTACCTCGACGAATTCAGCGTGGAGCAGGGCTCCGGGGGGCTAGTGCTGGTCGTGCCCAGGAGGCAGCTGGTCAGTCTGGACAGGAAATCCAGGAAAAAGCTCGAACGGGTAGTAAAAAAGTTCAGGCTCGAAGTGCGGGAAGCCTGACCTGCTCAGATATTCTCTTTTCCTGAAATGATGCGCCAATACTTCGTCATCACGAGATTTATCAGCGGCACGGAAACCAGGTACAGGTAGATATAGCGCGGGCTCTTTCCTAGAGTATGTGCCATTTGCTGCTGCAATCAGCGCAAAGCCATTCGCGAACATCGCGTAGCCGGCTATCGCTGCCAGATATATTGCCGCGAGCGGAAGGAGCGTGCGCCATTTCTCCCTGTACGAATTCCAGCCTGAAGCCAGGGATGACGAGAAGACGGCCATCACGTCGATGCCTTTTTTGGTAGCTATGGTAGCCATGCTATCACATCGACCTGAGCCTTTTTATCCTGTCCTCCACCGGCGGATGGGTTGCGAAGAGGCCGCTGAGGAAATTCCGTTTCAGGGGATCGGCGATGTAAAGGGATGCGGTAGTGCTGCTTGCGGAAGCCACCAGCGGCTTGGCTGTTATTTTCTCAAGCGCGCTGGCCAGCCCTTCCGGATATCTGGTGAGCCTGGCTCCGTTCGCGTCAGCCAGGTATTCACGCTGCCTGGAGATCGCGAAGCGTACGAGCTGCGCGAATACGGGCGCTAGTATGACGAATACGAGGGCGATGAGGAGCAGGTATGGATTCATCCCTCCGCGCCTCTCTTGGTTCCTGCCTCCGCCGATGAAGCCGAACTGGAGGGAGCGCAGCGCGAGCTCGCCGAGGAGCGCTATCGCGCCGACCATCACCACTGCGAGAGTCGCGAATCTTATGTCGTAGTTGGCGATGTGGGAGATTTCGTGCGCAGCCACCCCTTCGAGCTCCTCGCGCTTCAGGTTGCGCAGCAGCCCCCTAGTGAATACGATGTGGCTGTTCTTTGGATCCATGCCTGTCGCGAACGCATTCATCCCCTCGTCCTCTATCACCCATATCTTCGGCTGCGGGATGCCTGCTGCGAGCGCGAGCCCTTCGACAACGTTGCGTATGAACGGCTCCTCCCTCTCCCCAAGCTCGCGCGCTCCGCTCACGCTCAGGATTATCCCTGAGCTTCCCAAATAGGAAATGAGGACATAAAATGTGACCGCGCAGATGGCGATGAACGTGCCTTCGTCGCCAAGGTGGATCAGGTAGCCGAACGCCGCGACTGCTGCGAAGAGCAGCACGGACATCAAGACCATTAGGATGAGGGAGTTGCGTTTGTTCGCGTCTATCGCGTCGAAAATGTTCACCTTGCCCTCCATGCGCATCCCCTGTCCGGAAACTGGAAAAATCAAAAGTCAGAACTGTACCTTCACCGGCCCCTTCTCCGCCTCTGCGACCTCGAAGAACTGCCTCTCGCCGAAGCCGAGCATGCCCGAGAGCAGGTTGTTCGGAAACACCTTTATCGCGGTGTTGTACTCCATCACGCTGTCGTTGTACGCGGTGCGCACGTAGGCGATCTTGTTTTCCGTTCCGGCCAGTTCGTCCTGGAGCGCCTTGAAGTTCTCGTTCGCCTTGAGCTGCGGATAATTTTCGGCAACAGCGAAAAGCGATTTCAGCGCGCCGGATAGCATGTCGTTGGCCTTCGCCCTCTGCGCCGGCGTTCCGGTCACTATCTGGGACCTGAGCTTCGTTATCTCCTCCAAGGTGCCTTTTTCGTGCTTCGCGTAGCCCTTCACGGTCTCCACAAGGTTCGGGATGAGGTCGTAGCGCCTCTTGAGCTGGACGTCTATCTGCGCCCAGGCGTTGTCTACCCTGACCTTGAGTTGCACCAGCCTGTTGTATATCCCCACGACGAACAGCGCGGCAACGAGCAGAACCACGAACGCCGCGATGAGCACGACCATCAACCCTCCGCCTATCAGGAACATCATACCACCATGTACATATTCCATTCGCGGATTTAAAACGGTTTTCCCAGATTCCAGAGTGGTTTAAAAACCTTTTATGGCATCAATTAACACATGCAAAACCATATCACCAGAAATATTCACACGGGAAGCCAAGGAGGGGTGGCAAGGCGCGGACATGAGCCGCTCCTGGACGAGGACAGGATAAGGGGCAAGGCGGACGAGATAGAGAGACGCATCCTCAGGCTGGCCGACAGGGCGCGAGAGATACGCAGCCTCCAGAAAGTGATACTGGAGATGGACTTCAAAACGCTCAGGACCGTGCTGGATCGGTGCGAGAAGCACGGCGCGGATTTCTTCGAGGTCGCGAGCGTGTGCTACCCTGCGAACGCGGACCGCGCGTACGAGCACATGGCTGTGGACGGCAAGACCATGGATATGATTAAGGATGCCATCAGGGATGGCAGCGCAGGGAACAGCGGCGGTCCCTGGCTGGTGTGCGAGACTCCTTGCGGAAAGCTCGAATTCTCCATAGGGTTCAACGAGGAGCGGATGGTCGCCAAGGGCATCTTCGACGACGTGATAGCTGATGCGAGAAGGCAGGATTCCATAGCGCACGCGATATGGACGCGCAACGAGGAGTTCGAGATGGCGTGCGCCCAAGCCGCGGCAGACTTCAGGAAGGACGAAGGGCCGCTCTATTTCTTCATGTTCTGCAGTGCGATAGCCTCGGACAGGGACGTGCACCCGGATTTCAAGTACGCCGCCGAAGCGATACTCAGGAAATGGGGCGAAGCGGAGCTGAGGGAGGATGCGATCTCCGCGTTCTCGAACCACGTCCCGCTTCCTCTGGCAGGAAAGGACGAATGGAAGGCGAATGCGGAGAAGGCGCTGGCGCACATATACGATTCGATTTCCGCGGACGGCAAGGAGTACCCGGCGCTTTCCAGGATGAGGCGGTTCCAGCTCGCGTGCGAGAAGTACTGCGAGGGTGCAATAAGGAAGATACTGCCCCACACGGCGAAGGACGCAGCGAGGGTCGTGCAGGAGATGCTGGACGAGGCCGGAATTGGACGCTCCGCGATCAAGGAGAAGAGGATAAAGGAGATAGCGATGAAGACGCTGGACAGCATGGCGGGCGGCATGGGCAAGACCATCGAGATAGCGGGCGTCAAGGCGGTCATAGTAGACGACAGCGACGGCAGCATCCGCAAGGAATACGTGATGGCCGTTTACAGAGAAGTAGTCAAGGAGATAAGCGCGGAGAAGGAGAGGAAGGAGGAGGCCGCACGCGCGATTTCGGCGCGGCCTGCTGCTCCTGCCCCAGCTCCGGCGCCGAAAATGAAGACCAAGGAATGCAGGGTGCGGGAGAAGATCCTGGGCCCTTCTGAGTACTTCAAGCGCATGATGGACCGCGATCCGGATTTCAAGGATGCGCCCAAGGCCAAGATATGCGAGAGGATAGCGAAGAGCGCGTACAGGAGCGGAATCAGGGATGTGGACGAAGCCAACGCAGCGCAGGTCGCTGACAAGGCGCTCAAGGACTGCCGAAAGGCAGAAGTGAGGGGCTGGCTCGAAATGCTCCGTGCGAAAAGCCTCTCCGCCATGGTGAAGGTCTGATTTAAAAAAGTTTGGGGACTTATATTCAGTGCTTATTGTATGCAAAAAGATTCATTTAGGTGATTATTTGGGAGACAAGCCGAGGAAATGGAAGAAGAAGGGCAAGATGCGCTGGAAATGGGTCAAGAAGAAGAGGAAGAGGCTCAAGAAGCGCATCAAGAGGCGCGTAGGCGAACTCTGATTACAAATTACAGCTTCTTTACTCTTTCTTCATATTCTTTAACCAATTTTTCAGCTTTTTCCTTTGTCTTAGCCTCGGCGAACACCCTTATGTAATCCTCGGTCCCTGAGGCGCGCACAATCACCCAGGAGTCCGGGAAATTCACACGGACGCCATCTATCGCCACCACGCCTTTTCCTTTCTGCGAGGAAGCGAACTTCTCGATTATCTCCTTCTTTTTCTCCCTGCTGACCGCTATTTTCGTCTTCGCGTTGAAATACTGCGGAAGCCCGGAGACCCATTCGCCCAGCGGTTTTTCCGCAATCAGCTCGAGCATCTTCATCGCTGTAGCAGGGCCGTCCTTCGCAAGCGAAATTTCCTTCCATATCACGCCGCCCACTTCCTCGCCTGCGATGTCTGCGCCTTCTTTGGCCATCGCCTCCGAGAGGTAGGGCGCGCCGACTTTCGTGTAGATTGTTTCAGCGCCATGCATCTTCGCCACGTCCTCCGCAGCTCTGCTCGTGGAGACCGTGGTGGCGATTTTCCCGCCATTCCGGCCCCTCAGGCGATGGAGCACGGAAAGCGCGAACACCTTGTCGCCTATCACGAAATCCCCCTTCTCGTCGAGCATCACGAACCTGTCCGCGTCCCCGTCCCACGCGAACCCAGCGTCGAAACCGCCTTTCTTCACCAAGCTTGCCAGTTCTTGGATGTTCTGCTCGGTTGGCTCGGAGTCCCTGCCCGGGAAATGGCCGTCCATATTTTCATTTATCGCTGAGATTTTGGCGACCCTGCGGAACATTTCGGAATAGAGGGAGCCTGTGCCGTTTCCGAAATCCAGGGCTATGGAGAGCTTCGCCTTCCGTATCTTTTCGAGGTCCACGGATCCCTCTATCGCCTTGATGTGCTCCGCGACCGCGTTTTCGATCCTGCGCGCAGGCTTCACTTCGTCCCATTTCGCCAGCCCGATTTTCCCCATGAGCGCTTCTATCCCTTCCCCGCGCTCCTTCGAAACAGTGACGCCTTCCCAGTCCACGAACTTGAGCGCGTTCCATTCCGGAGGGTTGTGCGACGCGGTGACGATTATGAGGCCTTCCGCGCCCTCTTTCCGGAGCATGAATTCCGCACCAGGTGCGGAGCATACTCCTAAGTCGATTACTTCGCAGCCCACGCTCGCCAAGCCGCTTCTGACTGCCGCGGAAAGGCACTCGCCAGTGAGCCTCGCATCGCGGGCAACCAGGACCTTGGCGGTTTTGCGCCCGGAGCTTTGCGTTTCGGAACCCTGAACCCGGAACTTGGAACGCTCATTTGTCCATATGCCGAAAGCCTGGGCTGCCTTGAGCGCGAGCTGCGGGCTGAGCTCGTGGAAAAGCCCCCTTATGCCGTTCGTGCCGAAATATTTTGACATGTGATTACCGTGCTTTTGTGTATTGAAAAGCAAACCTATTTATTGTTTGGACATTAAAGAGCATACGGTGGAAAAATGGCAAACCCGGCATTCAAGGAAAGACCAGAGGAACCCCCGAAAACGCAGGAATTCCAGAAGCAGGAACCGAAAGTCCAGATAGTGCCCATTCCGACCCAGGATTCTTCCGAAAGTGCGAGGAGGGCCATGGATGCCGCAGAGAAGAGCCACAACAAGAACGTGGAGGCGAGCATGCAGATAACCAGGCTGCTCACAGGAAAATTCGACGACAGCCAGCTTCCGCTACTCAAGATGCTCGGCTCGGACAGGAGCGTGTACGAGGGCGCACGCATAAAGAGGGCGGTCCAGTACATAGAGTCGGTTTAGGGTGCTCGCATGGCCAAGAAAGACAGGAACCAGGAGAATCTCGTTTACAGCATCGAGGTAGAGCTCTACGGCAAGCCGCTCATAATCACCACGCGCGTGGGGAAGGACTTCATAGACGCCACTGTGACGGACAAGAAGACCGGCGAGATGATGGAGTACGTGGCGCAGAAGGGGGACAAGATAGAAGCGATCAAGAGGCACAACATGAGTGCCTCGGACATAAAGAAGATGATGGAGGCTAAATCCTGAGGGCCGCGGATCTGAAATGGGAAACGGCTTGGTGCAGGAGCGCCTTGCAACACCAGGAGGAATTCGGACTACATTAGAAAAGGCCGAGGAAATCGAACAGGAAGAGCAGCGCGGTTATCCACATCCCTGCGTGTATCTCCTTCATCCTTCCGGCGAAGAGCTTGAGCAGCACGTACATTATCACTGCGAGCCCTATCCCGTGGCTAACGGAGAACGTGAGCGGAATCGCGGCGAGGCAGAACAGCGCAGGCACGCTCTCGCTGTAGTCGCGCACGTCGAGGCGCCTTATCCCTCCGAGCATGAGCAGCCCGACGATTATGAGCACAGGGGCAGTGGCTTCCACAGGCACGAGCTTTATTAGAGGGAGGAAGAACAGCGAAAGCGCGAAGAATATGGTGACGAACACCGCTGTCAGCCCTGTCCTGCCGCCGGATTCGTACGCCGATGCGCTTTCCGCGTAAACGACCTGGGGCGAAGAGCCGAGGGCCGCGCCGAATATCGTGGCAAGCGAGTCGCTTATCATGACCTTGTCCAGGCCCTTGAGGTTGCCCTCGTTGTCAGCGTGCTTCCCCTGTATGAGGAGCGCTGTTGTGGTCCCGATCGTATCGAAGAACGCGACTATGAAAAGCCCCAGTATGATGGAGACTGAGAGCGTGCCCATGCTGAACAGCTCTGTGAGGTTGAACTTGAACGCGACCTCGCCCAGGTTCCTCGGGAATTCGCAGAACCCTATTGCAACCGGCGCGCCGCCCATGTACGAGAGCATGAGCGCCAGTAGCGTGGTTAGCAGTATGCCGAAAAGGAACGCCCCGTTCACCTTCCTTATGAAGAGCAGGCCGGTTATCAGGAACCCGAAGATCGCTATGAGCGCTGCCGGAGAGAACACGTCGCCCATCGTTATGTATGTGAACTGCGAGGGGACTATTAGGTGCGCCCTTGTGAAGCCCACGAACACCAGCAGCAATCCTATCCCGCCGAGTATGCCGTAGCGCAGTCCCATCGGTATGGCTTCCACGAACCACACTCTCACCTTGCTCAGGGAGAGCGCGAGCAGTATCACGCCCACTACTAACGAGGCTGCGAGCGCCGCCTGCCATGAGATCCCGTAGGTCTTCACGAGCGTGTAGGTGAAGAAGACGTTGAGGGTCATTCCGGGAGCGATTATGTACGGCTTGTTGGCAATGAGCCCTACGAGGAGCGTGCCCAGCGCCGCAGCCATGGTGGTCGCGAAGAACGCTCCGTCGAAGTCCATGCCTGCGTCGCGCAGCATCTGCGGGTTTATGAACAGGATGTATGAGGAGGCGAGGAAAATCGTGAGCGCGGCTATTAATTCGTCGCGCAGTTTCACCTTTCCGAAATCGAATATCATCTGGGCACCTATATGTCGAAGAGCACTTGGATGGAGCACCCTCCTTTCCCTTCCTTCACTTCCAGCATATGGAAGGTAACTGCTTTTATTATGTTTTTAAGGGTTTTGTATTCGCCGCGTACCTCGCATTTCACGGATTTTCCATCGAAATCGAGGACTTTCATCTTTGCGGGCGTGAAGCCCTCGACCTCGCACCTCGCCAGAATTTCAGAGAAGAGGAACACGACGAGTTCGTCCCTGCGCTCCCGCTCCATTGAGAATTGCAGGATCTCCTTCTGCCTCGCCTTCCCCATGAGCGAGAACATCCCGCGTGCGGCCTCCTCGAGCGCCGATGGGAAATCCTTGCCTTCGGCGATCACGCCTATGTCGGCAGTGTGCTCGAGTATCTTGAACGGCATCAGGAACCAGCCTGCTTCTCCTGCTCCGGAGCGAACTCCGCAGAAACGAGCTCGGCTTTTTCAGACTTCTCTATTTCAAGCTTCTCGATCTTCATCGCGCCCTTCACATCCTCCTCGAATCCTGAGATGTCCGGGCATTTCGCCTTCACGAGCAAGAGCTTAGAATTCATCGCCTTCTTGTTGGACGCCTTGTACTGCCTGATGAGCTTCACCAATTCGTTGGTCGCGCTGGCTTTGGCTATCGCATCGGAATCTATCGCCCCCGGCTTGGGCCACGCGCTCCTGTGCACGCTCCCTTTCTCCCTGAAGAGCTCTGTCCAGAGCTCCTCGCTTATGTGCGGAGTTATGGGCGCGAGCAGCTTTACCGTATTGTAAAGGACGTAGCGCATCGCGTATTGGGCAGCCTTCTTCGCCTCGGCGCCGTAAATCTGCGGGTCGTATATGCGGTGCTTCACGTACTCAAGGTAATTGTCGCAGAAGTCGTGCCAGTAGAACTGGTACACCTTGTTCATCGCGTAATGGTATTCGAACGCCTCCATGTGCGCAGTGAAGTCGCGTATGGTCTCGTTCATCCTGGAGATTATCCATTTGTCAACAGGGCGCAGCTCGCCTTCTCCGCCGGAGTAGCCTTCAAGGCTTATCTCGACCAGCTTCGCGGAATTCCACAACTTGTTGAGGAAGCTCTTCGCGTACCTTATGTCCTCGTAGGAGAACGGCCTGTCCTTGGCCATCGCGCCGCTAAGCGCTGCCCACTGCCTTATCGCGTCCGTCGGATACTCAGTCTTGAGCTGCTCCGGGCTTATCACATTGCCCAGGGACTTGCTCATCTTCTTCCCGTCCGGAGCGAGCACGTTCCCGTTCAGCAGTATCGTTCTCCACGGAGCTTTTCCGGTGAGCATGCCGCTCCTGTAAATTGTGTAAAAGGCCCATGTGCGCACTATTTCCACGCCCTGGGGACGGAGGGAGACAGGATAGAGTTTTTCCCAGTTTCGGGTTTTGGGTTTTGCCTGACTGGAGACTGGAGACTGGGAACCGGAAACCGCTCCGTCTGGCCAGCCGGCTATTATCAGAGGAGTTATGCTGGAATCCACCCAGCAGTCGCACGTGCTCGTCTCAGGCTTCATCTGCGTTCCGCACTGCGCGCAGGTTTTGGGTTTCGCGTTTTCCGCATAGAACGGCAATTCATCTGCAGGCGCGGTGGCGTTGCACTTCTCGCAATAATAGAAAGGAAGGGGTGTTCCGAAAACCCTCTGCCTGGAAATCACCCAGTCCCAGTCCACGTTGTCAACCCAGTCCGTTAGGTATGAGATGCCGAAGGAAGGCACCCACTCCACTTGCTTGGCGAATTCCTTTATCTGCGAAGCCTTGGCCTTTATGTCTCCGAACCACTGCATGCTGAGTATGAATTCGACCGGAGTTTTGCACCTGTCGTGGACCTTCACGACCTGGGGCTTCTTCTCCTGCCTCACCAGCGCGCCGGAGGCCTTGAGCTTCTCGATGATCTTGGCCCTCGCGGCCTCTACCTTGAGCCCGTCGAATTCCCCTGTGCCCTCCATCTTGCCGTACTGGTTTATCACGTTCTTGAAAGGAAGCTTGTACCTGTGCGCCCACACCACATCCATCTTGTCGCCGAACGTGCACACCATCATGAGCCCGGTGCCGAACTCCTTCTCCACGTCCTTGTCAGCTATTATCGGGACTTCGACTCCGAGCGGGGTTTTCGCTTTCTTGCCTTCCAGTTTTTTGTACCGTTCGTCCGAGGGGTTGAACATCATCGCCACGCATGCGGGAATCAGTTCGGGACGCGTTGTTGCAATCAGCAGCGGCTCGTTGTTCGGTCCGGTAAAGTTTATGTAATTCATGAACGTGTCGCGCTCCAAATCCTCAAGCTCCGCTTTAGCTATGGCGCTCACGCAGCTCGGGCACCAGTGCACAGGGTAGGCTGCGCGGTATATCTGCTTGTTCCAGTACATTTCTATGAGAGAGAGCTGGACTTTGCGATGATAGTCCGGATCCATGGTCCGGTACTCGTACCTCCAGTCAGGGGAGAAGCCCATCTCCACCATCTGTTTTTTCATGCGTGCAATCATTTCGTGTGTCCACTCGACGCATTTTTGCCTGAATTCCGCAGGAGGCAGCTTGCCGTATTTCTTCTCCACCTTCACTTCGGTGGGGAAGCCCTGGGTGTCCCAACCCTGAGGGTAGAACACATTGAAGCCGTTCATCCTCTTGTATCTGGCTATGAAGTCGAAGAACGAATACGAGAGCACATGGCCCATGTGCAAATCCCCTGAGGTGAAGGGCGGCGGAGTGTCCAGCGAATAGACGGGTTTCGTGTTGTCGGTTTCGTCGAACTTGTACGTCCCTTCCTTATCCCATTGCTTCTGCCATTTCGCCTCTATGTCCTTTGAGTAATTCTTCGCGAGCATCAGTTTCCACCCTAGGATTCGCTGGTTATGAGTATGGACGGCTACAATTAAAACCATATTCCTCACGAGACGAATGTCCCAATTGAAACAAAAAAGTCCTGAAAACCGCGGATTGGCGCGCAATATTTAAATAGCGAGTCTGGTCCCATGAAGTACATGGATCTACACTTTCAGCCTCAGAGAGGCGAAACGGCGAAACCCGGCACGCAGAACGGGAAACAGGCTTCCGGTCTCCGCCCCATAGACATCAGGGCGGTGCTCAAGACGCAGACACTCCTCGAAGGGATAGAGAAGATGCCGAATGTGGAGATCGTGGAAAAGGTGGATGTGAAGAAATACGCGCTGGGATGCAGGAACGAGCACGGCACCCTCAAGACAGTCGTGATCTCACTGCCCACATACCTGGACTGGGACGTGCCGATAAACGAGAAGGAGGCGAGCGGCATAAAGCCGGACCGCTGCAAAGCCGTGGAGCAGCACGCGCAGTTCATAAACACGCTCGTGAATTTCGGGATAAACGTGGTTGTGCTAAAGCCCGCGAAGGAGCGGCTGGAAGGCGTTTATACTCGCGACATAGGCATGGTCATAGGCAGCAAGTTCATACACGGGAACCTCGTAGCCGAGCCGCGCTGGCCGGAGATGGAGACCGTGACAGGCGGAATAGTTGCTCCAAAGGAGGTGCAGCTCGAAGGCGGAAACGTGATCATCGAGGGCGAGCACGTATTCGTGGGCGTGGGGCGGCGCGGCAACATGGAGGGCGTTGAATGGCTCCAGCACGAGCTCGGGACTTCTTACAAGGTCAAGCCGATAGCACTCAGGCAGGAGATACTCCACCTCGACTGCGTGTTCAGCCCTGTGCAGCCGCAGAATGGGAGGAAGAGCGGCGCCCTAGTATACGCGCCTGCGTTCAAAAGCGACAGGGACCTGACGTTCTTCGAGAAGGTGTACGGGCAGCTCCACTACCTCAAGGACCACGAATACCCGGCCCTTGCTGCTAACATAGTGTGGCTGGACGAGAGCACGATAATAGCCAACCCGAACTGCAAGATCGCTTACGGAGTGCTCACCAAGATGTTCGGGCTCACCGCGATACCTATTGACATGAGCGAGATAGTGAAGGCTGATGGGGGGCCGCGGTGCTCCACTCTTCCGCTCCTGCGGGAGTAATTAGATACATTTATATATATCTTTTACCATAAATAATACCATCAGTCAAATTGATTAGAGGTGAAAATATGGAAGCCACTGTTCATAAGCCGGTAAAACCCATAGACTCTAAATTCGTCGCGCTCGGCCGGATGGCTAAACGCGGACCATTCAAGCAGTTCGTGCTCCTCTTGGGCGGAAACAAGCTCGAGGAAATAAGGCTATCCGTCCAGATGGCGGAGAACTGCGAGAAAGCGGCTGACAAGCACCTCCAAGACAAGGAATACGCGCCTGCGATAAAGAAGTACGGCATGGCTTTGGAATGCCTGCGCGACGCTGCAAGGTACGTTTCGCCCTGCTTCGAAAAGGACAAAGCACCTACCATGCACAAAAGAATCAAGGCCAAAATGGAGATAATAACTGCGAAGATGGAAGATGCGATCGCGACGAAGGCTACCGAAGGGAAATAGTTAGGCGAGCTTCTCTATCTTTTTCACTTCTTCCACAAGAGTTTCCACTTCCTTCTTCGTGTTGTAGAGGTAGAAGGACGCACGCACTGCGCCTTCGCACGCGCCTATGTGCTCCATCCCCGGCTGGGCGCAGAACACGCCGCTTCTCACAGCGATCCCTTTCATCTTGTCCAGCATTATCGCAACCTGGTGCGGCGCTACGTTCCTTACGTTGAATGTGAATATTCCTGTCCTTTTCGAAACATCTTTAGGGCCGTATATCTTCACGTTCTGCACTGCTGAAAGCCCGTCCAACGCGATTTTAGAGAGCTCCTTCTCGTGCTGCTCTATGTTCTTCAACCCTACTCTTTTCAGGTATTCCGCTGCCTCGCCCAATCCTATGATGCCTGAATAGTGCTGTATTCCCGCCTCGAATTTGCGGGGCGGCTTGGCCCACACGATGGAATCGGTCTTGACCTGGTCGATAGTGTCCCCGCCGACTATGAAAGGAGGCATGGCTTCGAGATGCTCGTATTTCGCAACAAGCGCGCCTATTCCCGTGGGACCGAGCATCTTGTGCCCTGAGAACGTGAGGTAGTCCGCGCCCATCTTCTGGAAATTTATCTCGGAGTGCGGGACGCCCTGCGCTGCGTCCACTATCACCTGCGCGCCGTTGTCGTGCGCAATCTTCACAATCTCCTGTACAGGGTTCTTCGTTCCCAGCGTGTTGTTCGTGTGGTGTATCGCGACCAGCGCGGTATTCCTGTCTATCATATCCTCGTACTGCGAGATGTCGAACGTGCCGTCCGGCAAAGGCGTGGCGCGCACCAGCTCCACCTCTCTTCTGAGCGCCTTTATTTCGAATGGAAGCATGGACGAGTGGTGCTCGAGTATCGTGCCTACGACCTTCTTGCGCTTGGAGAAATCGAATGTCTTCGCGACGAGGTTCAGCGCTTCGGAGCAGTTCTTGGTATAGACGATGTTCTCTGGCTTCGCTCCCAAAAAGGACGCGATTTTCGATCTTCCTTCCTCCACCTTCTCGCTCACCAGCCGGGAAAGCTTGTGCGCGCTCCTTCCAGCGCATCCCCCGTATTCGGTGTAATAGCGCATCTCCGCATCTATCACCTGCCGCGGCTTGAGCGTGGTGCAGGCGTTGTCGAAGTAGATTACATCCTTGTGCTTCTGCAGAATTGGGAAATCCTCGCGGAGCTTTTCGTTCAGCATCTCATCCACCCAGATGCCTGTCTATGGCAGCCTTGAGCTCATCGTAGCTGACCATGCCCACGAAGTGCTCGCCGCCTATGCAGAATGTCGGAGTGCCGTATATGCCCACGTCCTTGCCTTCCTGCACCAGCTTGTCGATCTCGTTCGCGTATTTCTGCGACGTAAAGCACGAGCTGAAAGAATTCATGTCCAGCCCGCTCTCCTGCGCTATGGCAGCGAGCGTCGCGTTGCCTCCTGATTTCCACGCATCCTGCTCTGCGAAGAGCGCCTGCCTATATGCCATATATCTCTCTGTGCCCTGCTCGTATGCGCACCAGGATGCAAGCGCGGCTTCCCTGCTGTACGGGTGGTCCGGAAGAGGGAAAGTCTTGTACACGAACTGCACCTTGTTCCCGTATTCGGAATAGAGCTGCTGGACGATCGGTTCGGCTTTCGCGGTGAATGCGCAGGAATAGCACCCGAATTCGTACACTACGAGGCTGTAGTTCGCGTTCCCGAAGCTCTGGCCGTCCGCGGTCTTGGGAGGCAGGAGTTCGGCGGGCTTGCTTATCACGGTGCCCTGCGCCAGGTCCCTGAGCGCGCAGAACCCCCCTGCCGGGCCGTTGCAGTTCCCGTATACTGCGAAATTATACACGACCACGAAAGAATAGAGGGTGCTGGCAATGGCGATTATGGCGAACGCCGAGGAAAGGAGTGCGAAATGCCCGTGCACCGCCTTCGCTGCCCAGGGCGAGAGCGGAAGCAGCCTGCCCACGATCTCCGCCTTTATCTTCTCGTCGAATTTGGTGTCGCACTTCCTCAAGGTGACAGTGTTCATGAAGCAGTGGAACGCCTCCTTCGCGTACGTGCGGTATTTCGCGGAAAAAATTCCAATAACAGCGAAGACCGCGAGCGCTATTATGCAGATTAGAGCCATCGCTATCCCTGTTGGTAGTGGTTAGCACGCCCCTATTTTAATTGGTTTTGCTTGTTGTACGGAAAAAGAAAAAGGAAAACGCAGGAA
>JBBITJ010000001.1:24685-39727 GCA_037440825.1 Microcaldota archaeon
CTATTTTAATTGGTTTTGCTTGTTGTACGGAAAAAGAAAAAGGAAAACGCAGGAAGGGCACCAGGCCCAGCCCAGGCACAATCTACCCTGCACTCAAGGAACTAAGGAAATGAGGCCCATCTCCGCTGACAAGCGCAAATACTATTCGCTGACAGCGAAGGGGCGCGACGAGCTCGCCTCCGCCTGCTCCGTGTTCTCCAGGGCATTCTACGACGCGGGCGAGATGTTCGTGTGCGGCTCCTGTAAGGACCGGTGCTGATGGAGGCTGCGCAAGGTTTTTAAACGTGGGATGAATACTGCAAACGGTACTAGAGGTGTCTTGATGGAAAACGTTGGATACTGGGACAGGATCGCAAGGATAGTTATAGGGATGCTCCTTCTGCTCATCTACGCAGGGTACAGCACGGTGGCGCTCACGCCCATCCTTAGGGTGGTGCTGCTCGTGGTCGCGCTCATAGCCCTAGTGACTGGCATATCGGCGTACTGCCCGATGTACCAGACGCTCGGAATGAACACCGCCGGAGGCAAGGCGGAGAAGCCTGCGAAGAATGCGGCGAAAAGGAAGAGGTAGCGAGGCAAGACGCCAAGCACGAGACTGGAAACCGCCAAGATAGCTTTAAAAAGCCTTCTTAGCACATTAATTGTTGTCAGCGGCCATAGGAAGAGGGTCACACCCGTTCCCATCCCGAACACGGAAGTTAAGCCTCTTCACGGCGTTGTGTGTACTGAGCTACGCTCGGGAAATCGCGCTGCTGCTGGCACTTATACTTCTTCTAGATAAATCTCTGCTTAGCGAAAGCCGGGGTTTTCGGTCTCTGGTTTCAGGTTCAGCTGCTTCCGCCCTCGTGGCTCCGACTTAACTTTTTATATATTGACCTCAAATTATCTGCGATGGATCTCAACTCCGGACTTAAGAAGAGAGTGGAGGAGGAGGATTGGGACTACCTAGCCCACATGGCGCACACGTTCGAGCTCGAGTTCGAAACCGAGGATAAGGAGGACAGCCGGCTCATGACCGAGCTCCAGATGGTCCGCAAGGTAGTGCACGCATACCTCTCCACAGAGAAGGGCAGGGAAAAATTCCTCTCCACGAAGTTCCTCGTGAAGATGCACAAAACGATAAGGAAGCTGGAAAAGAAGGTCGCGCAGCAGAAGATGAGGCGAGGCGAGTTCCTCACGTTCCTCAGGGCGCTCATGCACAAGATGAAGCAGGAGAAGCTCGTGGTTTACAAGACCTTGGAAAAGACAAGGGAGTTCCAGAAGCACAAGGGCTTCGGAGATGTGCTATGACGCTGTATTACGAGCAGCCGGTGAAGCTTGAGGTCCGGGGCAGGAGCGTATTCGTGAACGGCGAGGTCAAGGACTTCACCGTGCGCACGCTTTCCCAGATGAACGAGGTCCTCATGAGGAAACAGCAGATAGCCAACGATTTCCCGGTCTATTTCATGTTCCGCTCCATAGCCGAGAAGGACGGGCTCAGGTACGACATGACGATAATACCCCCGAAGAAGATCGGGGGCGAGCACGCCAAGACGTACGGCCACTACCACGCGATTGCCGAAAAGGGGCTCAGCTACCCTGAGGTATACCAGGTGCTGGACGGGAAGGCGATTTTCGTGCTCCAGCGCAGGAGAAGCGACTTGAGCGTGGACGTGATGATAACTTACGGCGAGAAGGGTCAGCTTGTGATAATACCCCCCAACTGGGGTCACGTGACCGTGAACGCGTCCGCAGAGAGCGTGCTGGTGATGGCCAACCTGGTCTCCGACAACTTCGAGTCAGATTACAGCGATTACAGGGTGAACCAGGGCGCTGCCTATTACTTCACGGAGTACGGGCTGGAGCAGAACAGCAATTACCTGATAAGGAGCACCGAGCGCCCCGAGCCTGCTGAGCTGAACGCAAGGTACGGATTCCAGTGCTCCGACCTGCTGAAGGAGTTCTGGGAGAACCCGCGCAAATTCGAGTTCCTGAAGAAGCCGAGCCTCCTGCCCAGATGAGATTATGCAGAACAGGAAACAGAAGGCTGGAAGCATCCAACTGCTATACGCGGTCCAACCTGCCGCTAGCTAATTGGGCGCTTCCCCCTCCTTTCCCTCCGTGCTTCCTCACTATTTCGTCGAGGATTTCATTCGCCTTGAATTTGGATTTCTTCCCGCACGCGCACACCAAGTTGCCCTGCTTGTTAGCTATGGCCACTGCGCCCAGGTCCCCTGAAGTGATTTTCTGCGCGATCTTCATCAGTATCCCAGGCTCCAGGTCCAGCACCTTGTACACGTAAGCCCCCTTCTTCTCGCTCTCAAGCGCGAGCTCTTCGGCTTCTGCGTCAGCGAGGGTTGCGGAGAGCTCCTCTATCCTCTTTCCGCGCTGCTTCCACTCCTCGAAGAACCTCTCCACAGTCTTGGGAAGCTCCTGCGGAGAAACGCTGACCTTTTCCGCAGCGGTGCGCAATATCTCGTCCTGCTTCTGGACATAGGAAAGCGCGCCGAGGCCCGTGGCGTAGGTTATCCTCTCGAGCCCGTCCTGTATGCCTTCCCTCTTCATTATCTTGAAAAATCCTATTTCACCCGTAGTCTTGTTCATGTGATGGGTGCCTCCGCACGCCTCCACGTCCACGCCCTCTATCTTGGCTATCCTGAGCTCCTTTCCTGGAACCGCTCCGCCCTGGTAGAGGCGGAAGCCGTATTTCTCCTCGGCCACGTTGCGCGGAAGGACCTCCACGACTATGGGAAGGTCCTCCATTATCCACTCGTTCACCTTGCGCTCTATCGCATCCAGCTCCTTCTGGGTTATGCGCCGGTAGTGCGTGATGTCGAGGTGCGCCTTGTCCACGTCCTTGTGCGAGCCGCCCTGCCACACGTGCGGCCCGAGCACCGCCCTTGCGGCTGCGTTGAGCATGTGCGCTGCGGTGTGGTTCTTCGAGATTGCCTTCCTCCTCTTCATGTCTATTTTACCGGAAACCTTCTGCCCTGGCTTGAATGAGGAAAGCTGCTCGACTTCGTGCAATATCACGCCTGCTACTTTGACTACGTTCTTCACTTTCTTCCCGTCCAGCGTTCCGCTGTCAGCCACCTGCCCGCCGCTCTCGGCGTAGAAAGCGGTGCGGTCCAGCACCACGAACTTGTTCTCAAGTATTCCGAGCACGGTGGCTTCGAACGAATCCGAATCGGAATAGAAGAGCTGCTCGGTCCTCTGGAAAGCGGCAACGTCGGTCTTGGGCCCCGCTTTTTCCTCGGCCTCGTCGGACGCGCGCACGAGCTCGTAGAAGTTGCCCGGCATCTCCACGCGCACCTTGTTCTCCGCGCCTATCTCCACCACGTATTCCGGAGGCACGCCGTGGCTCGTGTAGAGCATCTTCAGGTCCTCGAACCCTATGGGCTTCCCGCTTCTCACCAGCGTCGTGACTTTGCCTTTTGATTTCTCCTTCGTTGCGAGGAACTTCCTGCGCTCCTCCTCTATCACGGCTGCAGTGCTCTCCACGCCTTCCTTCAAATGCGGGAAAATCCCGTGGAGATGGTCTGCATGGCCTTTCACTATCTTGTGGAAGTCGAATTCCCACCCATTCCTTTGTTCGAACCCGAACACCCTCCTCAGTATCAGGCGGAGGTTGTATCCGCCTCCGCTGTTCGAGGGAAGCATTCCGTCCGTGACTGTGAAGAGCGTGGTGCACGTGTGGTCCGCGGTCGCATAGATTGCCTGCAGCGGCTCCAGCTTGTCGAACAGCTCCTCTTTGGTGGTTCCGAGCTGCTTCGCCACTTTTGCTTTCTCTGCCTCTATATCCTGCACTTCGTCGAGCGCCAGCCCGCCCGATATTTTCGCGTATTTGGTGAAGAGCTGCTCGTCTATGTGCACATCAAAATCTTTTTTCATCTCCTTCACTACATTTCCGAAAACGATTTCGTAGCTCGTGGGCGAGCCGTGGGTTATCCACGCGAGGCGGGAAAGCCCAGCGCCCATATCTATAACTTTGGTCTTCAGTTCGCGGTCGCCGCTCTTGGTTATCTCGTACTGCATGAAGACGCAGTTTCCGAGCTCCAGCCCTCTTGAGAAATATTCCATGCTGGGGCCGTAGTTGCCTCCGCCTGCCCACACATCCTCTATGAACACGAGGTCCTGCTCCTTTATTCCAAGGGTCTTGAGGTATTCTATGTCGTGCCCCAGTGCCTGGTCCTTCCAGTAGAACTGCCCGGTCTTTTCGGTGTTGAACGCGTGCTGGCCCACCATAACGAAATTCGTGTAGTGCCTTCCCGTCACGCCCACGTTCCCTATGTCCCCGAACCTTATGCACGGCTGCGGGACTATGAGCGGATTGCTCGGCGGATCCAGTTCGCCGTTCACCACATAGGGCTGGAAGTCGTTTATGCTCGCTATCGTAAAGTAGAGGTCGTCGCGCCATCTCGCAACAGTCGGATAGGGGGCGACATAGCCGTGGCCGTGGCTGGTGAAGTACTTCTTTATCTCGTTCCAGGTCTCCACGTAGCCCAGCTTCCTGTTCGATGGGGCGTTTCCTATGAATTCGTACCCTATGCACGCCGGATCAGCGCATTTCTCCCTTTCCTCAGGCGCCCAGAAGCTCCTTCCGCAGTTCCTGCATTTCTGCCTTGAAAAGCCCTTCTCCTTGAGCGATTTTATGTCATAGTGCTTCTGCCAGTCCTTCTGGAAGCGCGCGCGCAATTCGTTCTTGTCGACCATGATGAATCAGCCTTCTGATGTTGATGAGTATAGATGGCTGAAAACGATTTTAAAGGGATTTTTTGCCTTGTTTTTCGAGGATTCTGGAGATCTCTTTTTTGAGCTCAGGCACATCTTCCTGCACGGTCTTCCACACCGCCTTCAGGTCCACGCCCATGTAATCGTGCACGAGTTTGTCCCGCATGCCGGAGATGTCCTTCCATGGGACTTGCGGATGGCCGGATTTGAATTCAGGGGAGAGACGCTTGCTGGCTTCGCCCACAATCTGGATCTGGCGGATCACGGCGTCGTGATAGACGGATGCGGAGGAGAACTTGTCAAAAACCATACCTTTCGTATATTCCTGAATTCTTGAAAGCGCATCGAAGATATGGCGAAGGTAGACGGAATCGTCCTTTTCCATCAGTAGAGCACCCTGGCCTCGTCCTTCACGCGCTTGACGATATAGGGGCTGATGGCGCGCTCAGTAAGCAGGTTCGCCTTTATGCCCAGTTGCTCGGAAAGCTCGCGCTCAATCCTTGCGAATTCCAGCAGGCTCTTGTCCTGCTTGAATTCCACGAGAAGGTCAAGGTCGCTGCCTTTTCTCTGCTCGCCTCTGGCATAGGAGCCGAAAACGGCTATTTTTTTTGCCCCGTAGGAGCGCAGTATGGACACTGCCTTGCCGAAGAGCGCAGATGCGAGTTCTTTGTTTTTTGACATGGTGAAAATTAGCTCCCGTTGTTTTTAATTGTTTTGAGAATGAGGATTTGGGGAAAAAGAATGAAGAAAAGAAAAAGAAAGGAGAAGTGTTTTCCCTTGCGGGAAAATTACTTCAGCCTTGCAAGGAACTCGTTTCCTGCAGCCATCGTGTCGTCAGCCGTGAGACCTGCAACCACTATCCTCTTGTCGAATGCTCTTACGACAACAGGGGTAGCAGCGAAGTCCACGTCCGATCCCGCAATGGTCTCGGCAGTGACCGAGTTGACCTTGTCGCCTCCGACGGTGATGAGCACGGTGCTCGTTACCGCAGCCGCGTCCTTATCAAGGACAACAAGCTTCGGGTCGAGTCCAGAGTAGGGCACTACCGCCTCAACGCTCGCTGCGTTGTTCGGCATTATCACCGCGCTGATCTGGCTTGCCGGAACCGTACAGGTTGCCGATCCGCCAGCAGCCTGGCATGCGCCCACAGTCTCGTCGATGCTCTTGACCTTTATGGTCACGTCGCCGATCTCGGTCTGCTCTCCCTCCGCAAGGGTCACCTGCGTGGTCGAAGCACCGGTCTCAGCTGCTTCCGCGGTCGCGAACTCGTACTGCGCCTGGGCAACCTCCTTCGCAACCTTGAAGGTTACGGAAGTGTCGCCGATGTCCGTGAACTGAGTTCCCCTCGGGCTGATGAACTTGCCCTCCTCGTACGTCCCATCGGAGTACGAAAGGACCGTCAGCGCGTCCGTGTATTTCACAGAGTCGTCGACGTCAGTTCCCTGAGCCTCGAACTGGGTGCTGCTGGAGTCGTACTCCACGCCCATCTTGCCGAGTGCGTGCTCGTCCGTGTCTACTGTTCCGATGTCCTCGTAGAGCCAGATAGCCGGATCCGTGCCCGGAGTGAAGGATATTACTCCTCCGTCCGTGGTCGAGGCCAGCTCTCCAGCATTCGCGTAGTCTACGGTCGTCTCACCCGTGAACGTGTCCGACACGTAGTACTCGTTCGAGGTCGCAGTCTGCTTTATCAGGTAGACCGCGTTCGCCGCAGCGATATTCGAGTTGGTGAGTTCGTTCACCGTGTCCGCGTTGTCGTCGCTACTGTCCGTGTCCGTGTCTTCGTCAACGTCCACAAGCCCGTCAATTATGTCGACCTGCTCGTCCGCGCCGTCGTAGAAGATCACGTCGGATTTGTCGTCGCTGCCGTTAATGATTCCGTTTCCGTCCACGTCAATGGTGGCATCGATTACCTTGTACACCGTTCCGTCCTTGGTAACGATGTATCCGTCGTCGTCACCGTCCGTGGCACCGTCTTCGTCGAGGTCAACTTCGCCGTCGATTATGTCGAACTGGCCGAGCCCCACGTAGTAAAGGGTGTCGCCTTCGCCTCCGGATCCGCTGAACGCGCTCTCGTCCTGGCTCGTTACCTTTATGTAGTCGCCGAGCTCAACAGTGTACGCTCCGACGTCCACGCTCTGGCCGTTGCCCTTCGTGTACTTGAGGGTGTCGTAGTCAGAGCTCTTGAGGTTGAGTCCCTGGTAGGTCAGTTTGTACGCAACCGGGTCCTCGATCACGTTCAAGCTGTCCCCTTCAACCATCGCGACGTTCTCGCCGCTGAAGGTGAATGCGTCCCTGTAGAGCAGTATGCTCCTAAGGGTATCGGGGTCGTCGACATCCGCGTCTCCCGGCGTTCCGGCATCCTTGTTCTTCCAGATGAGCTCTACGTTCCAGTTCTCGTTGTCCTCATCGTCAACGGTGTCTCCGTCGTTGAGGGTCAGCTCGTTCTCCAGAAGAGCCATTTCAGCCCACTTGGCGCCCAGGGTGTAACCCGGAGCAGTCTGGTAGACCTTGATCTTGTAGGTCACTCCGCCTACGATCTTCTCAAGCGTCTCTCCCGGCTCGATCTGGTCCTGCGAAATCACAGAGCCGTCAGACCTCAGGAAGCTCACGATTGCCGGAGCAGTCTGGTCAGATCCGACCGGAGTCGAAATGTCGTCCAGCCTAATTTTGAGCTGCCCGTCGCTCGTGTCGAGCGTCTCGCCGATGTTCACGATTCCGTATACGCTCTCTTTCGCGAGCGTCACGGTGCCGCTGCCCGAAGAAGCGTCCGTGGTCGTGGTCAGCGAAGTAGTGTCCGGAGTCATGTCCGTTATGATCCACGTGCTGCCGAGGAACTGCACCGCAAGCCTGTGCTTTCCGATGTATTCAGCGTCGGTGGACTGGCATGCTGCGTAGTCCTTGTCGCCGTTCACGTCATCGGTACAAACCGGTATTCCGCTGTGGTCCGCGGTGTCGAACTTGACCTGATATACTATCATATCGGGCTTGAATTCGATCTTGCCGTCGGAGTCAGCGTACTCGGTGGTTCCCTTCACCCACACGCTCTGCGTCTCAGTGTAGGAGTCGCCAGTCTGCGAGTCCGTGAGGGTCGCCGAGTTGAACGGCATGAACTTCTTCGAGTCGACCTTGTAGAGGTCCTCATCGCTCAGGATTGCCGTGCTTCCGAGGTCGAACGGGTTAGCGTCCGCGCTGGCCTCGGATACGTCCTGGCTGTAGAGGTCCTCCGGGTTTGTGTTCACCCTGTTCTGGAGCCTCTTGTCTATGTAGTCTCCGATCAGGGTCGCGAACTCGTGCACTCCTGCGTTGGTTGCTCCAGGTACAGTAACCTCAAGGGTCACTTTCTCGTCGGAGACCGCGCAGGTTCCGTTGGATGCTCCAGCAGTGCAGGTTCCGGTAGCGTCGTTCGGCACAGCTGCGGTGTAGGTGACCTTCTTGTAGGCCGCTCCAGCGATCTTAGCCGCTATCGCTGCCGCAACAGCTCCGTCCGAAGGCGCAGCTTTGCTTCCGAGCACGACCTTGGCCACAGGCTGTCCGTTGTCGTCTACCAGAGCCGTGTTGTCGAACATCAGTCCGGCAAAGGCTACTGAGCTGGCCAAGATAGTCGCGCCTGCGACAATCGCGCCAATTTTCTTCAGGTTTACTCCTTTCATGTTTTCACCTCATTTTTTTAGCCGTCCTTGCATCCATTCCCCGGCAGGAAGCCGAGGAGGTGCTTATGGGGGCCAGCGCGGACGCGGGATGCGCCTGCGCAAAACGATTACCGAACGGCTTGCATGCCCGGATGTCGGGCATTTTTCGGCCCCAAGATCCAGAGAGTCCTCTGGGCTCCTCGCAGTAGATGCCCTACTGGGAGGGTTGAGATACATCAAAAGACAACGTTTAAAAAGATTTGTCCTTTGTTATAAACTTTTGTTTATAAAAAGTTGAGAGGGGTTCGTTATTTGTCCTAAAAAATGTAAGACAAATAACGTAATTCGCGTCAATAGAGCGACTTGAGCTTGCCGAGCACGGTTTTCTCTATTCCGAACTTCTGCTTCTTGTCCGGCACCAGCAGGAGCACCTTCCACGGAAGCTTCTTCTTCCACGCGAGCCTCAATCGCCTGTGGCCGTCGAGCAGTATGAGCTGATTTCCCTTCTTGAGCGCAATCGCGGGCACGCGGTAATCCGGAAGCGAGTCCTCGACCTCCTTCATCTTGTCAGCTGCCAACGACTCTATTTCTTCCCCGCCGTACGTGTAAAGCACCTCTCCAATCTGTTTCGGGTTCAGCGTTTTGTCGCTCTTCGAGAAACTGATTTTCGGGTAGAGGCGGGAGTAGAAATCTGCTATCCTGTAGAAAAGGCGCAGTTCGTCCTTCATGGATATTAGCCCGTAAGGCATGAGACTCTACTATTATACGAAATTATTAACTTTATCGGCGATTTCCGCGCATGGAGACTGGAAAGGCGCTGATGGCGCTCTATTCGCGGCTGGACGCAGAACTCGAAACCCGAAACTGGAAACAGGAATGGCCAGGTGAAAGCCCTTACGAGATAGCAGTTGGAGCGGTGCTCGCCCAGAATACTAATTGGAAGAATGCCGAGAAAGCCATCTCCAACCTCAAGGCAGCAGGATTGCTGGACGAGAGAGAGGTGCTCAAAGCTCCAAACCCAAAACTCGAAACGCTCATACGCCCGGCCGGCTTCTACAGGCAGAAGGCAATACGGCTCAAGACGATGACCGAGACGTGGCTGAAAATCAGGAGGATGGATGATGTTGCGGAGATGAGGAAGCGCCTTCTCGAAACCCACGGAATAGGAAACGAGACCGCGGATTCCATCCTGCTCTACGCCTTGCACAAGCCCGTTTTCGTCGTTGATGCGTACACTAGGAGGTTCTGCAGCCATTTCCTGAGGAAGGAATTCAAGGCCTACGATGAATATAGGAAATTCTTCGAGAGCAACCTGCCCAAAGACGTGGGATTGTACAAGAGATACCACGCGCTCATAGTGGAGTGGGGCAAGAGCACAAGGACAAATCTGCGGAAGATTTGACAAATGTGCGCAGGTGCTTTATAGATCTTATCGAGCGCACAACTTCCGGCAGCCGCTGCTTGTCCTCAGGCTTGTGGTAGGCTGAGAACGAGAGCACTGGCTTGCTTCCGTCAGGATGATGAAGTATTACGCTTATCTCCTCTTTCTCCCGGTTCAGCATCAGATCGCCAGCTTTTCCATCTCCTGCTTTTTGCCTTGGGCTTCCTTCGCAAGCGCTGGCAGCGCATCTTTTGCCTGCGCGTAAGCGCTCCACTCAGCCTCCAGCTCTTCCATAGGGACGAAAACCTGCTCCCAATTTATAGAGATTATGCGCTCGAGCTGCGCCTTCACGTCTTCAGGCATTGGCTTGGTCAGGTAGTGCTTCGCTGCATTCTGGAATTTCGCTATTGCGCTTTCCTTCATCGCCTCTGTGCACTGGAAAGAAGGGTCGAATTCTTCAAGTTTGGAGAGCGCGAACTGCCCATCGACTATTTTCGGCACGTGCCCCAAGGTGCGGAAATAGAGGTATTTAACTACTGTAGAGGAGCGCACGTCGGAGATGAACTTATTGACTAATGCATCCTTGCCTCCTGGGAAAGAGCGATGCTCAACCGCCGGGATCTCATCAGCATAGGTTGAGCCGAGCATCATGTAGCCCATGTGCGGCTGGAGGAGCTTGCACGCAAATTCGAAGAAGTGGTCCTCGCCCCTGAATTTCCTGAAGGGAGCGTGCGCCACTTTTCCCTTCAATTTCCCGGATATGCCGGAATTGCCTCCGGAGATTCCCCTGACGGCGTTCTTCTTCTCCGGGCTTTCCGCTACTCCGCGCAGGAACTGTTCAGCTTTTTGGGTGAAGGATTTTGAATTGAAATCAGACTGCGATTTGTACAGTAGGTCGAAGAAGAACACCATCGCGTGCACGTAATTACCCGTGCACCCTTCGAAATTTCCGGCTACGAGGTCGTATTTCCTGAATGCGCGGGCATACGTATCGCGGGTTTCGGATTTAGGGAAAATGTCATCTTCCAAAAATACGAGGGGCTCGTCCTTGCCCATTGCGATGCTGGAGAGCTGGAAAATATCTTCAACGTGCCCCAGCGTGCCGCTCCGCTCTCCGGAAGGGATGCCGAAAATCCTGTCAGCCTCTTCGGGATGGAAAAGGATGGCTTCGGGTTGAGGGTTCAGGGTTTTGATGAATTCCGAGTATTTCCCTTTCTCATCCTTCTTGCAGCAGATGAGGAAAAGGTCGTCGCTGAAATGCTTCGCGGTTTGCGGGAACGAGAGGGAAAATGACTGGAAGTTCCAGCTCGAAATCGCTATGTGCATATTTTGATATGGGTGGCTATGCTTAAATTATGTATATTCGGCGATAGACGAAGCAGGCAAGGTTAAGGTTATAAATGCGCAAAATGAACCATACAGTACCGTTAACGAGAGTGATACTCATGGTCGGAATAGTCGGATACGGGGCTTACGTGCCCTCTTACAGGATAAAGACCGAGGAGATCGCAAGGGTGTGGGGCGAGGATCCGGACCGCATAATCGACGGGCTCGGAATAAAGGAGAAGGCAGTCCCTGCCATTGACGAAGATTCTGCAACCATCGCAGTTGAAATTGCGAGGAACGCGGTCGCGCATGCTGCAATCGACCCCCAGAAGATAGGGGCAATTTACGTTGGAAGCGAGAGCAAGGTATATGCAGTCAAGCCGAATGCGACGATTGTCGCGGAAGCCATAGGGGCTGGTCCGAAGAACCTCACCGCCGCTGACCTGGAATTCGCGTGCAAGGCAGGCACAGCAGGGCTCCAGATGGTTATGGGCATGGTGAAGTCCGGGATGATAGAGTACGGCATGAGCATAGGCTCGGATACCGCGCAGGGAAGGCCCGGAGACGCGCTCGAATACTCTGCTGCTGCAGGAGGAGCAGGGTACATAATCGGAAAGGACAGCGAGAGCATAGCGATAATAGAGGACACTTATTCATTCACTACCGACACGCCGGATTTCTGGAGAAGGCAGCACGCAGATTATCCGTCGCACGGAGGAAGGTTCACGGGCCCTCCGGCTTACGTGAAGCACGTGACGAATGCCACGAATGGACTTCTGGAGAAGATGGGAAGGACGCACAACGATTACGATTACATCGTTTTCCACCAGCCGAACGCGAAGTTCCCGCTGAACGTTGCGAAGAAGATGGGCATACCCAAGGAGAAGGTGCTTCCCGGGCTTCTCACGCCTATAGTGGGGAACACTTATTCAGGGGCTACGATGCTCGGCCTGGCGAACGTGCTGGACACGGCAAAGGCAGGAGACCGGATACTCGTGACTTCTTTCGGAAGCGGGGCGGGAAGCGACTCGTTCTCCATAAAAGTGACGGACCAGATAGACAAGAAGCGCGCCAGGATTAGGAAGGTCGCGGACTACATCGCGAACAAGAAATACATAGAATACGCGATATACCTCAAGCACAGGAGAAAGCTGAGGATGTAGGATGGGTGCAAGACCCAAGAGTGGGAATGGAAAACCCAGGCTGGTCTGCCCGGGCTGCGAGAAGGAAGTGCGGCTTGCTGACTATTATATGGATGCGGGCTTCGTTGGCGAGGCAGTGGCTGCGATCACTAATTTCATAGAGTGCACGAAGTGCGGATACTACGGGCTTCCTATAGAGATAAAATTCGTTGGAAAAAAGAAGGCAAGCGGGAAAAAGGTTAAGCCGAAGAAAGCGCTTAGAAAATAAGGAAGAAAAAAGAAAAGAAGGCGGAATTCAGATCAAATGAATTCCGTACTTCATTATGATGCCTGCTGCGAACACGAGCGAAACGGTGTTCACGACCTTTATCAGCGCGTTGAGCGCCGGTCCCGCAGTGTCCTTGAACGGATCGCCCACAGTGTCTCCCACGACAGCGGCCTTGTGCGCGTCGCTTCCCTTTCCGCCGAAGTTGCCTTCCTCTATGTACTTCTTGGCGTTGTCCCAAGTGGCTCCTGAGGTGCACATGAGCAATGCGAGCATGAACCCGCTGGCGATCGCGCCTCCGAGGAGTCCGCCCAGCGCTTCAGCGCCGAACAGCAGCCCCACGACCATGGGTGTGAAGACTGCGAGCGCGCCCGGAACGAGAAGTTCGTTGAGTGCCGCAGCGGTGCTTATGTCCACAGCCTTTGCGTAGTCGGGCCTGCCCTTTCCGGACATGAGGCCCTTTATCTCCCTGAACTGCCTCCTGACCTCCTCTACTATGAGGAATGCCGCCCTGCCCACAGCCGTCATCAGGAAGCTGGAGAACAGGAACGGAAGCAGGGCACCGATGAAGAGCCCGATTATCACCGCGGGAGAGATGAGGTTCACCGTGGTGATCTTCGCCTCGGTGGCGAATGCTGCGAAAAGCGCGAGCGCGCTGAGTGCCGCCCCTGCTATCGCGAAGCCCTTCGTCGTCGCCTTGGTCGTGTTCCCGACCGCGTCCAGCTCGTCCGTGACTTCCCTCACTTCCTTGGGAAGCCCGCTCATCTCTGCTATGCCTCCTGCGTTGTCAGTTATCGGGCCGTAAGAATCGACAGCGATCACTATCCCGCTCAGGGAAATCATGGAAGCTGCCGCAAGAGCGACTCCGTACACGCCTGCGAGCTTGAACGAAAGCGCTATCGCCACCACTATCAGGATGGTAGGAAGCGCTGTGGACTCCATGCCCACCGCAAGCCCCTGTATCAGGTTGGTCCCTGCGCCGGTCTTCGCCGCGTTCGCGACGTTCTTCACCGGCTTGTGCTCCTTTGCCGTGTAGTATTCCGATATCCAGAATATCAGCACGGTCACTGCTATGCCTATTACTGCGCTGAGGAAAAGCTCTATCTTCGGCACCACGAAATACGCTCCTATCACCATGAGCGCGGCCGAAGCCAGGATTCCTTTGTAGAACGCATTCATTATCTTCTTGCTCCTGCCCAGGCGCACGAACAGCGAGCCCAATACTCCGGCTATTCCCCCTATTCCTGCGAGCATGAGGGGGAACGCCACGTAATCAGGCGCTATCGCAGCGCCGAGCAGCATCGCCGCTATCACGGTGACGACGAAGGACTCGTACACGTCTGCAGCCATTCCTGCGCAGTCGCCTACGTTGTCTCCCACGTTGTCAGCTATGACAGCAGGGTTCCTCGGATCGTCTTCAGGTATCCCCTTCTCGATTTTTCCCACCAAGTCTGCGCCGACGTCGGCAGCCTTGGTGTAGATTCCTCCGCCCACCCTCGCGAAGAGCGAGATGAGCGAGGCTCCGAAACCGAAGCCCACCATGGGCGAGAGGTCGCCGAAGACGTAGTAGAGCGCGCTTATCGCGACCAGCCCGAGCCCTACGAGGCCCATTCCGGTCACGGCTCCGCCCTGGAACGCCACGTTGAGCGCTTCGGCGAGCCCTTTCTTGGCCGCTTCGGCCACGCGCACGTTTCCGCGCACGGAAACCATCATCCCCACGTAACCGGCGAGCGCGGAGCTCAGAACCCCAATCACGAACGCTACGCCGGTCTGCCAGCCTATGAAATATCCTATTATCAATGCCAGGATCATGGCAAGGGGCGCGAGGGTCCTGTACTGCCTCATAAGGAAGGCGCCGGCGCCCTCCTCTATCGCCCTGGAAATGTCCTCCATCTTGGCGTTCCCTGCAGGCGCCCTTACCACGCTGAATGCGAGGTAGGCAGCGTAGAGGAGAACGAGCATTCCGGCACCTATGCCGAAGATAATCGCATCTACCATCCTATCAACCTCTCTAATTGGTCTGTTGAGTCTGAACCCGGAGCCCAAAAACCTCTCTGGAGGGCTTAAAACGGGAAAGAAGATAGAGAAATAAGGTTTAAAAAGATTGGGTTTGCGGCCGCAAAACGCGGAACGCAAGAGGGGAAACCTGCTATCCGTACATGGTCTCCGGCGGGCGCGTGCCTATTATCCTTATCTTCGGATGGACAGGCACGGGCTCCTGGAGCTTGCCGAACTTCTCCTCGTATTCCCCGAGGCTCTTGTTCAGCCAGGCTATCATGTGCTTGAGCGTGGACGGCGTTACGATTACTTTGACCTTGTGCGAGACCTCCACTATTTGCTCCTTCCCGTCGCCGAGGCTCTCGAGCTTCCTGTTCGGGGAATAGAATATGATATGGAATCCGCCCTGCGAATCGAACCCTCCCAATGCGCCTGTGGCGTAAATCTCCTTGTATCCCGGG
Source organism: Microcaldota archaeon (assembly GCA_037440825.1). GTDB lineage: Archaea > Micrarchaeota > Micrarchaeia > Anstonellales > Bilamarchaeaceae > JAHJBR01. The sequence continues at coordinate 39,598 of JBBITJ010000001.1, forward strand.
TCGCGCACGTGCTCCAGCTTCGGAATCTCTTCCTCTTCGGCCTTCTTCGCCATAATGATCACCGAGAGGAAATGGAAGGGAAGTTAAATAAGAGTTTGGAAAATCAGGATTGCTGCGGTGGCTTGCCTTC
>JBBITJ010000001.1:39827-63676 GCA_037440825.1 Microcaldota archaeon
GCTTGCCTTCCGATCCGCACGACGGAGCGAAGTACTCCTCGCCTGCTGGCCAAGCACGCGCTTGACCACAGCATCATCAAACCCCGTCTTGATTGCTGAACAGATGCCGCTGAGCGAAATAGCCAGAGGTATGAACAGGCTGGCGACGAAATCCACGGCTATGCCCTACCTGGACCGTACAATGCTTCCTTGCTGGTTTTCTCTAGGATGCAAATAAAATGATGGGTTGGTTCTACTATTAGGGGGACGCCTCACGCCTGGTACACGCTCCCATCGGGATTTGAACCCGAGTTAATGGATTGAAAGTCCACCGTCCTTGACCGGGCTAGACTATGGGAGCAAGCAATTGTTTTCAGTTTCCGGTTTTCTGTTTCGCAAAACACAAAACCCAAGACTCGAAACTAAACATTGACGCCGCTGTCACGCAAAGCATTCAGAATCTCTGCATGCACCGCGTCAATGTTTTTGCTGGCATCCACTAGGCGCCAGTTTGTCGTAAGAAATTTATCTTCGTAGAGTTTTAAATAGTTTGCGCGCACCTGCGAAAGGTACTTCTTGTCCTCCTCGTACCTGTCCAGGTCCTTCTGCTTGCTCTTCCTGGCCTGCGAAATCTCGGCGCTTATGTCCAGGTAGATCACGAGGTCCGGCTTCAGGAACGCTGTGTCCTCCACTATCCTCTTGCCCTGCTCGTAGCTTATGCCGTCCACCTCGTACGCTATGGTTGAGAAGACATATCGGCTCAGCACTACGGGCTTCTCCCTGCCCTTCAGCTTCTCCTGCTCGTTGGCTATGTCCGCGAGGAAGAGATGGAAGAGCGACTTCGAAGAGAGCTTCACCTTCTTCTCCAGGTAGTCGTTGAGTATGCCGAAGTTCCTGGTTGGGTAGCGCATGAACTCGAAGTCCAGCTCCTTGCGCAGCATTTCTATCTGCGTGTCCTTCCCGCATCCATCAATACCTTCGAAAACTATCAGCATAGCAGCACCTCTTCACCAAAACGAAGGCATTGACATGTCTTCGATACGCCGAAGACTTTGGTCAATACCCTCAAAAACAACCAGCATGATGCAACCCGGAATTTCTAAACGCGGAATAGAATAAAAACCGGACGGTTGGACGAAAGGTTATAAATATATCCAAATATGGATATATGCGATTTTGCAGTGATCAGATGAAGGATTTCCTGAAGCGGGAGGGTGAAGTGGGCAGATACGTCGTGAAGAAGGTAGTGTCGCTCATGATCCTCTGGCTCGTGAAGAAGAAGGAGCGCACAGGCTACGAGATAATCGCAATTTTCGAGAACGCCGGGCTGCGGCACGCCGCGAGCGCTGCGCGCGTCTATCCCCTGCTTGGCATACTCGAGAAGGCAGGATTCCTGTCCAAGAAGGAGGCGATGCAGGGTAAGAGGAGGTCTTACGTTTACAGGATAACGCCGGAAGGGAAAGCGAGGATGGAATATGCCTCGAAATGGCTGAAGGGCAGCCTGCTCGGGCAATTCTTTCGGGAAATGTTAGATGCAAACGATGCAAGGACGGGAAGCGGGCGTATGCGAGCGCGATTGGAAGGGGGTTACGGAGGAACACTGGAACATAGGGGGAAACACAATGTTTAAGCTGATGGGTTTCCCCCTGGGTTTGTGAAGGGAGATGCTGGCATGAAAGGCAAGCTCGAAACTCGGAACGCAGAACGCATGACTGCTGCGGAAAACCGAAGACTGGGGACTAGGGACTGCGTGATCTGCGCGCAGAGCCTGTACAAGATTTACAGGATGGGCGACGAGGAGGTGCGTGCGGTGGACGGCATAGACCTTTCCATAAGGAAGGGGGAATTCGTGAGCATACTCGGACCAAGCGGCAGCGGCAAGTCCACGCTGCTCCAGATGATAGGGCTGCTTGACAGGCCGACTTCAGGGAAGATATTCATAGACGGCAGGGACAGCGCGGAGATGGATGACGACGTCGCCACGGAGTTCAGAAGGAAGCGCGTGGGATTCGTGTTCCAGCAATTCAACCTCATAAGCACGCTCAACGTCTACGAGAACGTCGCGGTGCCGCTCATGCTAGACGAGGTGGACGAGGCGGAGCGCATGCGCATAGTGGTGCCCCTGCTGGAGCGGCTGGGGATGGAGGAGAGGCTGGCGCACTACCCGAACCAGATAAGCGGCGGGCAGATGCAGCGCGTCGCCATAGCGAGGGCGCTCGTGCTCAACCCGGAGATAATACTCGCGGACGAGCCCACCGGGAACCTGGACAGCAAGAGCGGCAGCGAGATAATATCCATTTTCAAGGAGCTGAACAGGAACGGCAAGACAGTAGTGATGATAACGCATGACCGCAGCATAGCGAGGCACGCGGACAGGATAATATACATAAAAGACGGGAAGATAGACAAGACGGAGGTGGTAAGATGAAGAAGGTTTTCGCATTCGTTCTCCTGGCCCTTTTCGGGCTGGGATTTGCATCGCTTTCCATAAGCGGGCTTGCGCTGAGCAAGGCGGCGCTGAAGCCGGGCGAGAGCGCCGTGATAAACATGACCATCTCCAACGCGGACGACACCGAAGTGGTCGAAGGAGTTGCGATAACCATAGACGGCAATCCGGCGTTCACGTACACAAGCAGCATCTCCGTGGGCGACCTCAATCCCAGTACGTCGACTTCTATATCCATTCCGGTGAAGGCGAACGCGGACGCCGCGAGCGGCATCTACGCTTTCGCGATAAAGGCGCAGGGCTTCACAAAGAGCGCGACGCAGAGCAACCTGAACTACAAAGGCGCCAGCATAGCGATTCCGGTGCTCAGGAAGCCGGTCATCACGATTTCGGATTACGAGCCCACTTACAGCGAGAACAGCGAATTAAGGTTCACTATAAACAACTACGGGGGAAGCGCGAAGAACGCGAGGCTGGCAGTGGTTGCGCCTTTCGCGCTCTATGGGGAAAGCGAATTGTTCCTCGGCGACATTTCCGGCTCCATGAACGTTTCCCTCAACCTGAATGTGGCGGGAGTGGATGAAGGGCAGAATACGCTCAAGCTCCTGCTCATATACGAGGACGAGCTCGGGAGCGAGGCCAACGAGACCAAGAACGTGTCGCTCAACGTGAAGAAGGAGCTCATAGACCTCTCGTTCACCCAGCTTTCGGAAATATTTGCGAAAAGGGACAGCACTGCAACTTTCAGGGTGTCCAACAGCGGGAAGGACCTCAGGGACGTCCGCATAACGTTCACGGACGCCAACATCACCGTGCGCGGCGGTAACGACATAAAGCTCGGGGACTTAAGGAGCGGCGAGAGCATGGAATTCTCGTTCTCCGCGTACATGGACCTGTCGCCAGGCACGAAGAACGTGGATGCCGAAATCACTTATGTGGAGGACGGCAAGGAGAAAACCAAGGAAACTGAGATAACCTTCACGATAGGCTCTGACAGCGACGTCCAGGTGTTCGTGGAAGGGAAGCCCATACCGCTCAGCAGGGGCGAGGAGCACACGCTTTCTGTCACGGTCGCGAACACGTGGGAATACCCGATAGAGTCCACGAGCGTGCGCGCCGAAGGGAACTTCTTCAGCATGGTGAGCGTGCAGAACGAGCAGTACATAGGGCTGCTCAGCAAGGACGACTTCAGCAGCGTCCAGTTCAAGATACGGATAGACGACGACGCGCCGGCCGAAGGCAACCTCACGGTTTACGTGAAATACCGCGAGCCTTCCGGGAACTGGATTGAGCAGAAGAAGGTAATTGCCATACCTGTCGGCGAGAAGGCGGTGGCGCAGGATTCCGGCGCGACCTACCTGGCTGCAGGCGCTGTGGCAGCGGCTGCGTGCGCTTACTGGGTGTTCTTCAGGAAGAGGAAGAAGGTGTAGCTCCCCGTTTGCGGGAAGATGATTCCTATGAAGATAGCGGATATGCTAAAATACTCTGCCAAGAGCCTGGCTCACAGCAAGCTCAGGACCTGGCTCACCATCATAGGGATAGTGATAGGTATATCCTCTGTCATAGTGCTGGTCTCAATAGGCGAGGGGCTGAACCATTACGTGAGCGAGCAGCTCTCGCTCTTCGGGGCCGCGACCATAGTAGTCACGCCGATGAACCTGCAGAATTCCAACCCAAGCTTCGGCGGGCCGAACATGCAGGCGACGAGCGGCAAGCTGTTCGAGAAAGACGCGGACGAGCTGCGCAAGGTCGCAGGAGTCGAACTGGTATCCGAGGTCATAAACCAGCGCGCCGGCGTCGGGTTCAGGGGCAAGAACATAACCGCGAGCGTGAGCGGCATAGAGCCCGGCGTGTACAAGGAGGTGTTCAAGGACGTCGTAATCAGCGAGGGGAGGTACCTGAGCGACTCGGACCGGGGGGCAGCGGTGCTCGGAAACGACATCGCCGAGAAAAGCTTCGGAAAAGACAAGGTAGGAGTGAACAGCTACATCGACATCGCAGGCGAGAAATACCGCGTCGTGGGAATCCTGAACCGGACAGGCAATTCGTTCGCCTCTGTGGACAGCGTGATATTCATAACTTACCAGGACGCGAAAGACCTTTTCGGAAGCAGGCTGCAGGACAAGGAGGTGAACGCCATAGTCCTCAAGGCCAGGGAGGGTTTCGATGTCGACGAGGTGGCGGAGGAGGTGGAGGAGCGGCTGCGCAGCACCCACGGCGTGCGGGAAGGGGAGGAGGACTTCGGATTGGTTACGCCGAGCTTCATAAACGGCACAATAGGCTCCATAACGTCCATGCTCACAGTTTTCCTCGGCGCCATAGCCGCGATCTCGCTCCTCGTGGGCGGAGTGGGGATAACCAACACCATGTTCATGGCAGTGGTGGAGAGGACCAAGGAGATAGGCACGCTGAAGGCCATCGGGGCGAGCGAGAGGGAGATACTGTCCATATTCCTGATAGAGAGCGGGATGATAGGCGCGATAGGCGGCGTGCTGGGAATAGCTTTCGCGCTCCTCCTGCTTCTTCTGGTGAAGGGGTTCGGCGCCCCTGTGTACTTGGACCCTTACGTAATAGGCGGGGCTTCGGTCTTCGCGTTCATGGTCGGCGTAGCCAGCGGGTTCGTGCCTGCAAGGAACGCTGCGCGCGTGTCGCCGCTCGAGGCGCTGAGATACGAATAATCGGATTTATAAATTTTGTCTGATTAACTGCGCACATGGCAACCAAGAGAAAAGCCACCATGGCGGAAGGCGGGGCAAAGCAGCATTCCAGGTACAAGTCTTACCGCAAGAAAGTGATGTGGATCGAAATCCTGTGCACATTCCTGATATGGGTGCTGTTCATAGTAGGTCTCGGGCTGGTGTTCTACCTCAGGGCGCCTGCGGAGGTCTTCGACACTGCCACGGCCATAGTGATCGTAGGCATTCTGTTCCTCAGCATAGTCCCGTTCCTCGCGAACTGGGAATACTACAGCTCTATATGGAAGGCGTGGAGGGAAGGGAAGGAGATAATCTACAAGGAAGAGAGGGAAAACAACCCCTACGCGATCCTCGGAAGCAGGGAAGTCTGGATAAAGGAATAGAAGAAAAGATTGGAATAAAGGAAAGAAGAAAACGGAAAATATTCATTTCCAGAAATATTTCTCTATCTCGTAGGCAGTGGGTCGCTTCTCATTCTCCTTGTGCTCCTCGAGCCTCTGCTCAAGGTATTCGGCCAGTATTTCAGTAGAGATGAATCCCTTCAGGAACTTGTTGTCGTTCTCTAGGGCCGCGACCGCATCCATCACGCTTGAAGGCAGGCTCTTGACCTTGAGCTCCTTCCGCCTCTTCGCGTCCATCGCAAGCAGGTTCTCGTCCACGGGCTTCCCGGGATCAATCTTGTTCTTTATGCCATCCAGCCCTGCAGCGACCACTGCCGCGTACGCGAGGTACGGGTTCACGGAAGGATCGGCGCCCGTGTATATTATGGACCGCTCGGGATCCGGGACAGCGGAATTCACGCACACGAGCGCGTTCGGGCTGCTCCTGCTCCACGCAGCGTAGCGCGGGTCGTTCTTGAGCCGCTTGTACGAATTGGTCGTCGGCGCGGTGAAGACGCAGAGCGCCTCCGCGTGCTCCAATATGCCGCCTATGTAATAGAGCGCGGTCTGGCTGAGCTGGGCGTATTCGCCTTTTTCGTCGTAGAACAGGTTCGCAGTCCCCTTCCTCAGCTTCTGCGAGAGGTTGAGCGCGCTGCCCTTCTCGTTCGCGACAGGAAGGGGCATGAACGTGGCGATGCTGCTGGATATGTACGCGATGTTCCTCGCGACGTGCTTGAGCGACACGAGCGCGTCCGCAGCGAGCTTCGCGTTCGTCTCCCGCAGTGATACGCGCTGCTGGCCGTTCGCCGACCTTCCGTGGCTGTGCGACGCCACCCCGTAGCGGAAGTGGTCCTCCACGATCTCCGCTATCTGGACCCTCGCCGAATAGAATGTGTCCTGGGGCTGGCTCGCATACGCGCCCTTCCTCGTGTTCCAGAACGGAGTGGGATTCCAATAAGCTTCCCTGGAATCTATGAGGAAGTTCGGACCCCGCTCAGGGGAAAGCTTGTCGCCAGTGACGTTGTCGAACAGGTAGAATTCGGATTCCGCGCCTATCTGCACGTCCGTTATTCCCATTGCCTTCGCGTTTATGTTTATGCGCTCAACGGAGTAGCGCGAGTCCTTCATGGACCTCTCCTTCCCAGGTATGGAATAGATGTCGCAGAGCAAGCGCATCGTATTCGGCTCCCACGGGACTTTCGCGAACGAGTCCGGATCAGGCACGAGGGAGAGCGCTTTTCCGGTGAAGCCGAACACCTCGGTGAGGTCGGTTTCGATGCCGTCCGAGAAAGACGCTTCGGTGAGATCTTTCGCGGCGATGGTGCGGTGGTGCAAACCGCCGTCGATGTTGATGAACTGGAGGCTCACCCACCTGAGGTCGTTGGTCTTCATGAATTCAAGAGTCTCTTCTACGCTTGGCATAACGATCACCAAAGAGCGCCAGCGCTTGCTGCTGCCGCTGCGCCTCGGAGTCCGTTAATGCTCCAAGCTAAATAAACCTTGCTATTCGCGGGATTTTCCTGAGAGGCGTTCCACCTCCTTGGCGAGCTGCTCGACCTTCTGCCTGAGCTGGACAACCTCGCTGTCCACGCTTCCGAAGCGTTCTTCCAGCACGTCGTGGGCTAGAAGGTCTATCTTCTCCGCGCCTATGGGCACAATCCTTGATTTGAGATTCACGGTGGTGCTGTTGGGCGGCATGTCGGAAACGACAAGGGCTTCTGCGCCTATGCGGCAATTGTCTCCGATAGTCTTGGAGCCAAGCACCTTGGCGCCTGCGCCGATAACCACTCCGTTGCCTATCGTGGGGTGCCTCTTGCCGGTCTCTTTTCCTGTTCCGCCGAGCGTTACGCCTTGGTAGATGAGCACGTCGTTCCCCACTTCCGAGGTTTCTCCAATCACCACCCCTATGCCGTGGTCTATCACCACCCGACGGCCGATCTTCGCGCCCGGGTGTATCTCTATGTGGGTGAGCATCTTCACAAGATGGGACATTATCCTCGCGGTGTTATACCATTTCTTTTCATAGAGCCTGTGGATGAGCCTGTGGAGCGTGAGCGCCTGCAATCCCGGGTAAGTGAGCAGGATTGTGAATGCGTTCAGGTTGTTCGCAGCAGGATCTTTCTCCCTTATTGCTTCTATATCCTCCTTCATCCTCCTGAAGAAGCCCAGCCTCTGCCCATTTCCTTCAGAACCTGAAACGCGCCTAGTTTCCATATTTTTTTGAACCATGAATGCCACCTTTTGATTTTTACGACTTGAAATTACCGCTAAAACTAAAAGTTTTCAACAAAGGCAGCGGCAACAAGGCAAGCTGGCTGAAATAGAATAAGAGCGTACTATCGTGCCTTGCATGGTTCTAATTATGTGCTAAAGAGTTTTTAAATGTGAGTTTAGGAAAAGAAACCAAACTGAAGACTGGAAACGGAAAACCGCAAAGTGCTTCAAAAATGGAAATAAGGAGAAAATCAGATAGCCAGTACCCACTTCACATATCCGGGCGTCTCGCTCTTCGGAGCGCCTACATACTCGAAGTAAATGTCGAACTGGTTCTGGTCCTTGGGAAGCTGGACTGCGACCCAGCCGCTCACCGTGGCTCCTGGCTCTATGGGCTGGCTGAAATCCAGCTCAGGAGAGAATTTTGCATTCACGGCCATCGCGGAGCTGGTCTGGAATTTCAGACCCTTGCCCATCGCGTAGATCTGCGGCGTCAAGATCTTAGCCTCGGTTCCGCTGTTGGTTACCTGGAAGTAAAGGAGGAGGTAGTTGGAGCTTGCTCCTGCGCTGAAATCCACGTTCGCGAGCGAGATGCCGTAGGATTCAGTTCCGTAGGTCACTGATTCCGCCTGCCCCAGCCTGCCGTTCTCTATTACGGTAGGAGGCTCTGCCGGAGTCACGTTCACAGGCCAGTTCGTGACGTTGGCACCTGTCTGATTCGTCTGGTTCGTAACGTTCACGCCGGTCCCGTTGGTCTGGTTTGCTCCGTTGGTCTGGTTTGCTATGTTTCCGCCGGGCGTGACGTTTTCCTCCGTTCCGCCTGGAACTATTACGCAGCCGGAGAACAATATGAGAGCCATGAAGCCGAGAATTATCTGCATCCGCATGATTTCACCTGCCCCATACTCCGATAAGAGATTTAAAAAATTTATGCAGGATGACTGAGAAAGAAGATGCATTGCAAACTCTGAACGCGAAACAGAAAACTGGAAACTGATATTGCCACGGGCGGGATTTGAACCTGCGACCCTCCGGTCTTCAGCCGGATGCTCTCCCAACTGAGCTACCGTGGCAGTAGCTAGGATTAGTGAAAGGAACTATGCTGTGATGTTTTTTAATTGTTTTCTATTCCAGAAGGCTGAAAACGTTCAATTCTATGCCTCCGGTTTTCTCCAATTCGCCCGCCAGCTCTGCCTCCATGCATCGCACTAGGTAGTCGCCGTTGTAGGAATGTATGCAGAACTGGAAACGACCATGCGCCCGCCCTATGGCTGCAACCACTCTATCTCGTAATGCTCGTAGTCGCTCCCCGGAATCTCTATCCGCTTGACCGCATAGTAGGTGACGCTGCTCTCCCTGTCCGCGATTGCGAGCAGCACTTCCAACCCGTAGTGCTTCGCCTCGAAAAGCGCTTCCGCGAGCTCCTCTCCCCCCAGGTATTCATCTTCTGAAAGCGAATACATCAAAAAGCGGGGCTGCCCTTCCTTGGGAGTCTCTATTCCGCCTTTTTTGCGGTGGTAGAGCAGGAAATCCAGCCTGGGCTTCTTCGCATTCACCTTGATGTCCAGCTTCTTGCCCGGAATCGCTAGTATGAACGTCTTCTTCACCGAGTGCGCGACGCGGATGGCGCGCGACCACTCGGAAATGAGCATCTTGCTCCTGCGCGGGAAGATGTGCACCACGTGCTTGGAATGCACCCATTCGTTGTTCTCCTTCACCGGCGAGGCGCCGGGGAAATATATCCTGAAATGCGTCCCGAACTTGAAACCTGTTTTCAATACGTAGCCCTTGTCCCTCCAGTCATCGTAGACCGAGTACATGTCCTCGAAGTACTTTATGCGGTCTTCGGCCTCCTTCCAGATTTCCCCGAGCTCCGCGTTCTTCAATTTGAGGTTGCCGTGCTTGAGCAGGTAGATGGTCTCATAGATGTCCAGCTTCGCGATCTTGCCGCGATGCGCCGCCTTGTAGGTGCCGAACTGGCCGAGCCAGTATTTCTCGTACAGCTCCTTTCCGCTCGCCTCGTCGTCTATAATGGTGATGAGGTCGTCCATGAAGAACACTCCTTGGAGCGCGTAGGCGTCTATCTTGAATTTTCCTCCGCTATAGCGCTTTGCTGCCGCGTGGCCGTAATTCCCCTTCACCTCGGTGCTCGGCCTGGACACCAGCCCGCGGTCGCGCCAGTCCTTGAACGTGAGGTAGCGCGCGAGCAGCTTCTTCCTTTTCAGGAAAAGGGATGCGAGGTCGTTGAACGTGTACGGGTTGCCGGATTCATCCACGCACGTGGCGTTCCTTATGTCCATCATGTAGAGCGCTTCCTCTGGCTCGAGGTAAATTATGCCTTTCCGCATCTCGCCGTAGAATCCGTTCTGCAAAGAGCTCACGTCCGCTGGCTCCTTCACGCATATTTCCCCTGATTTCCTTTCCAGATAGAGTGTAATTCCCATTGCTTCACCTTGTTATTTTGGGTACAGCGCCCATGAAAAAATCGGGCAATAAAATATCTCGGACTGGGTTTAAAAATCAGAGGAATTTCTCCAGTCCCGGCTTGACTGCCATGCCGTCCTTCGCGGCGATGGTGCGCACCCCGCTCTCCTTCTCTATCCTCGCGGCCTCCTTCTCCGGGCCTTCGCGCAACATCTTCATGCCCATGTGGGTGAGTATCGCGAGCTTCGGCTTTGCGACCCTGAGCAGCTCGATCGTCTCGGCGGAGGTGAAATGCCCGAGGTACTCGTCCTTCTCGGGCTTCATCGTGTTCACTATCAGCCAGTCGCATCCCTTGTACTGTTCGTAAAGGCCGTCGAAATATTCCGTGTCGCTCGTGTACCCTACTGTGAGCCCGTCCATTGAGAGCTTGAACCCGAATGTGGTCTCTTCCTCGTGCTCAGCCTTCAGGATCTCGATTTCAAACGAGCCTTTTTCATTGGAGAATTTCCTCTTCTCCCCCCACTTCGCAGCATAAACCTCTTTCACTTTCGAAAGGTGGTAATGGGTGAAGCCCATGTCGCCTTTTTCGTCGCCTTCCACCGCATTTTTGCTGCCGATTACGATGCCTTTTTTCTTCAGTGTGTACGAGGTCATGGCCTCCACGAGCACGTTCGCGTCGGTGCAGTGGTCTATGTGCAGGTGCGTCACTATTATCGCGTCCAGGTGCATCGGGCTCTGCTTCATCTGCAGCCCGTGGATGAGCGCTCCGGGCCCAGGATCAACGTGTATGCTGAGGGAGCCGTTTATCCTGAACCCTCCGGTCCAGCGCCTCTGCTGTACGAGGTTCACGCGGCCGCCGCCAGTACCCAAGAAAACGATTTCCATGCTTGCCAGCACCACCGGCTTTCCGGTTCAGCGTTCCCTGTTTCGCCTGTAGAATTTATCAATCCAACCTGTCGGATTCGACCTTCGTGTTTCTGTCCTCTATTTTCCGCGCGCTCTTCAAGAGTGGCCATACCATCATCCCTTGCTCCTCAGCTCCTCAATCATCCTGCAATGCATGCATATGCGCGCTCGCGCATCCTCCAGCCCTTCGCGGGGAGCGGAGGCTGGCTCTCCGCACAAAGTGCAATGCGAGATTTCCAGCTTCTCCGGCAGCCCCTTGCGCATGAGCTTCTCCATCTCGATGAACGAGGCGAGGATGCGCATTTTCGTGCCCGGATATTTCTCCTCGGTGTCGTTCAATTGCGTCTTCACATGCTGCCTGAACGAGAAGTGCGCGTACGGGCACTCGGAATAGTGGATGCCAATGCCGCGCAGCAGCGCGTATATCGCGACTTCCTTCTCATAGGTGCGCATCAAGGGGCGGATGCGGGGAATTAGGTGCGCATCCTCGGAAAGCGGTTCCAGGAAGCGCGCGAGCCGCGCGGGCTCGTTCCTCATCATGTTCATGAGCACGGTTTGCGCCACGTCGTCAAGGTTGTGCCCTATGGCAATCTTGTGCGCCTTCGCTTCGCGCGCGCCCTTGTTCAGGAGATAGCGGCGGAAGACGCCGCACCAGCTGCACGCCGAAGTTCCTGTCCTTTTCATCATTTCGTCCAGCGTGAGCCCTGAGTCGGCCTTGAACGTCATGACCTTGAGCGGGACCTTGAGCTGCCTGCATGCCGCCTTCGCGACCTTTAGCGTGGCCGGGCGGTAGCCCTTCACCCCCTCGTCTATCGTTATCGCCACGAGCTCGAAGGGCAGCCTCTTCCTCATCTTGGAGAGAAGATGGAGCATCACCACGCTGTCCTTCCCCCCGGAGAGCCCGACCGCCACCCGGTCTCCCGGCTTTATCATAGAGAATTCGCGGACCGTGCGCATGAACCTCTTCTCGAAATAGGCAATGAAGCAGCCCGCGCAGAGGTGGCGTGCAGCGTAAGCCAGATGGACCGCGGCCGGCTTTCCGCATGAGGAACATGGCGGTTTTCTGTTCCGGGTTTTGTGTTTCGTGCCAGGAATTCCGGAACTGGAAACCGAAGACTGGAAACCATGCATACGGATTTAATGCCGAATAGCGCTTAAATCATTATGGACACGCGAACAACTGCCCATGCAAAAGGGACTCGGAGGCTTCGCGGATTTCGTGGAGCGGTGCAGGGAAACCGGAGCCCTGGTTGTCTACACTGGGCATGCGTCGCTGGGCAAAGGGACAGAGGACTGGCACATGCATGAAGCATTCGATGCCAAGGCAGGAGACATGGTTCTGGATGGAGATGATGGGGCAAGGCAATTCGGACCAGATACCCCTTTTAGCCGCCAAAGACTACTTTTATCACTTCAACCTGGTCTTTGCCGCCAACTTCCGAATCTTCCGGAACCAGCGCTCCGTTGACCTTCACGAGCGCTTCCTCGCGCTGCACGCCGAGCTTCCTGAGGAGCTCTGAAACCGTCCCACGGCTGAATGCGCACTTCTTCCTGACGCCGTCCACCTTCACGATCATGGGTTATTAATCATCTCATACATTTATATAGTTTGGAAGATGATGAAAAATGATGCACCCCCAGGACAATACGCACACGATAATACGCATTGCAGCCGCGGCAATGGTTGCGCTCCTGGTAGTGCTGGTCATCGCGGCAGTAGTGCTGAAGTGACGGCAGGTATTTAAAGTTCACCCATGAGAGCATCCATGGTGCTGGAGTATGGCGAAAGAAAACAGAACCGGAAACAGGGGACGCGAGACTTCGCGCGGGCAGGGTTCCACTGAATACCTCGTAGTCCTCGTTGTCGTACTCGTGATAGCGGTCATAGTGATCGCGCTCCTCGGAGGATTCACGCCTTTCGACCAGAGCTCCGTGGTGGAGCAGAGCCAGACATACTGGCAAGGAGCCACTCCTTTTTCTATCGAGGAGAGCATGATAGTGACTGAGAACGTCACGGAATGACTTAGTTGATCTTATGCAGGACAGCGAATTGCTTCCATGGACTGAGAAGTACCGCCCGCGGAAGCTGGAGGAGGTCGCGGGCCAGGAAGAGATACTAAAGACCCTCGTGGCGTTCGTGAAGGCAAGGAACATGCCCAACATGCTCTTTGCTGGTCCGCCCGGAGTGGGAAAAACCACGGCTGCCATAGCGCTGGCGCACGAGCTCTACGGCAAGAACGTGAAGGGCAATCTGCTCGAATTGAACGCTTCTGATGAAAGGGGAATAGACATCGTCAGAGGTAAGATAAAGGATTTCGCGCGCAGCATCGCGATAGGGGATGTGCCTTTCAAGCTCATATTCCTGGACGAGGCGGATGCGCTCACTCCGGACGCGCAGCACGCGCTCAGGCGCACGATGGAGCTGTGTTCGAGCGTCACCAGGTTCATACTCAGCTGCAACTATTCATCCAAGATAATAGAACCCATACAGAGCAGGACCGCGATATTCAGGTTCCTCAAGCTCAACGAGAAGGACGTGAAAAGAACATTGGAGCACATAGCGAAGTCGGAAGGGCTGAAGATGGACGAAGAGGCTTACGCCGCCCTTTACTATGTTTCCGAAGGGGACATGAGGAAATGCGTGAACGTGATGCAGGGTGCAGCCATACATTCCAAGCACATAACCAAGGACCTCGTGTACAAGATTTCCGCGCGCGCTGAGCCCAAAGAAGTGCGGGAGATGATGGAACTCTCGCTTGCAGGGAAGTTCGCGGACGCGAGGAAAAAGCTGGACGAGCTCATAGTGAACTACGGGCTCTCTGGAGAAGACATAATACTCCAGATGTACAGGGAAGTGGACAATTTGAAGGTGGAGGAGAAGAGGAAGGTCGAGCTCATAGACCGCATAGGCGAATACAATTTCAGGCTCGTGGAAGGCGCGAACGAAAGGATACAGGTCGAAGCCCTGCTCGCGCAGATAATGCTCATGGGCAAGCAGTAGAATTTTCCACTAATGGGATGTGCGCGTTACAAGGCGCGGCCCGGAAGCCGAGCGCAACTCACTACCGCACAGTTTCGGAGATCTCCTGGGGCTCAAAAACTCGGCTGCGACGCGCTTTTCCGGGAAACAGCCAGAATTTCAGGGGTGGATTAGACGTGTTCTCTGCAGAGGAATTCGAAGCCCTGGCCGGAGTCTGGAATGTGGATGGAAGGATACTCCGCGGAAGCGGGATTGAAAAGGAAGAAAAAATAAATGCTGATACTAGACGATCAGGCGGTCGCTCACGAGCTTCCCGAATGAAATGGGTTCGAAGGGCTTTGCCGCGGACTTCGCCTCGATCTCTGAAAGCACCTGCTCGAAAGCAAGTTCCTTCTTCTCTCCGGTCTCGCGCACCGTGACGGATAATTTGCCGCTCTCCATTTCCTTGTCGCCTATCACTGCGACGTAGGGGCACCATTCCACTTCCCCTCTGCGTATCTTCTTTCCCAGCGTGTCGCCTGTGTCGTCCACGTCTATGCGCACCCGCCTTCCCTCTGCCTTCTTCTGCAGCTCCTTCGCGTACGCGAGGTGCTTCTCGCCTATGGGAATGAGGCGGAGCTGGGTGGGCGCGAGCCAGAGCGGGAATGCGCCTTTCTTGCCTTCCTTTATCCTCATCGCCTCCTTTTCCAGAAGGGCGTAAACAACGCGCTCCAGGCTTCCGCTCAGGGACGCGTGGAGGATGTATGGGCGCTGCTTCTGCCCTTTCTCGTCAACGTAGTTTATGTCATAGGTATCTGCATTCTCCACGTCTATCTGCACAGTTCCGAGCGTGCTCGCCTTGTCCATCGCGTCTATGAAGTTGAACTCGAATTTCGTGATGAAGTAGGCGTAGCGCTCCTGGAACAATTCTATGAAGATCGGCTTGCCGATTTTCTTCACGAGCGAGACGTACCAGTCCTTGTTCTCGTTGAAGAAGTCCGCCTGCGCCCTGAACGCCACTTCTATCTGGTCGAAGCCCAGGTCTTTGTTCCATTCCAGCCCCTTGCCGAGCTGGCTGGCGAATTCCGTGCGCGCCTGCTCCATGCTTGCCACCATTGTGTGCATGTCCGGCATTGTGAATGCCCTGAGGCGCTTCAACCCTGCGAGCTCTCCGCCCTGCTCCCTCCTGAAAGAATAGCGCGTGAGCTCGTATATCTTCATCGGAAGCTGCTTGTAGCTCAACGTGGAATCGTGGGAGATGAGGAACTGGCCGAAGCACGCGGCGAACCTCAGGAAGAACTTCTTCTCGTCCGAGATCACTACGTACTGCCTCGCAGGGAACCTGTTCAGGTACTTCTTGAGCGTGGGATGCTCTAAATCGTACATTATCGGAGTCTCGACCTCGTGTGCCCCGTAATTGATGCAGAAATCCGAGACTGCGCGCTCCAGTATCTTCTTCATCAGCCGTCCCTTGGGGTGCCACCTGAAGTTCCCTGAATCGCTTCCTGGCTCGTAGCCCACGAGCCCGTGCTCCATCATGAGCTTTATGTGCGGAGGCTCGACCTCGTACGAGCGCACCTTCTTCGTCTCGTAGATGACCATCTTCTTGAGCCACGGGTATTTCGAGTAGTCGAATTTCTCGACGTCGTGCAGGTTTCCGTCCAGGTCCAGTATCTGGAACCTGCTCTTCATTTTTTCCTCGCTCTTAAGCGAAGCCGAGACCACTTCCTCCACTTTCGCCGGCTGCGGGGAGATGGGCGCCCCTTTCGCTTCTGATTCCAGCGCCGTTTTCAGCTCCCTGGAAAGCTCGCTCAGGGGGTGGCCCTTGCACTTGAGCGTATAGCCCTTGTACCAGCCGAAGGGCGAATGGTCGACGTTGTAGCCCATGGATTTGAGCTTCGCCTCGGTTTCGCGCACCACTTCGAGCGCCACTGCAGGGGAAGATGGCTTGGATGTGAGGTGCACCAGAGGATAAACCAGGACGTTCTGCGGCTTGACCTGCTTCGCGACCTTGTCTATCTCCTCCGCGGCCTTTTTCGCGATCGCGTTGACGTCTTCGTCGCCCTGCTCCACGGATGTGAAGACTACGAGCACTTCCTCGTAGCGCTTCTTCTCCGGCTTGACCTCTTCCGCGGACTTGATCGCCTTCTGCTTCGGCTCCACTTCTATGTAGTCTGCGTGTATCGTCATTATTCGCATGTTTTCACCCTGGATGTTTTTTGCGGATTTTTTGAAAAGAACAGATATTCTTTTTTTCCGGATCGGGCGCGACCCGCCAAGCCGCGGCCGAAAGTAGAACTAGCAGGTGGTGGTCGTAGTGCCTCCGGTTGCGACTATTACGACGCTGGGATCCATGGGTTAGCTATGGGAAATAACATTTTTAATGCAAATGGAGAAGCCCACCTATGATCCGTTTCGGGCCTGCAGGCATTCCCATCCAATGCGAAGGAAGCAGCACTGTTGAGGGACTAGAGTGCTGCAAAAGGCTCGGTCTGGGCGCGATGGAAATGGAGTTCGTGCGCGGAGTGAATATGAAGGACGACTCCGCGAAGGAAGCGGGCAAGAAGGCGAAGGAGCTGGGCATTTCGATTTCCTCGCATGCGCCGTATTACGTGAATTTGTGCACCGGAGATAGAGTAAAGGCGGAAAACAGCAAAAGGCACATTTTCCTCGCCGCGAAAGCCACGTTTCTCGCCAACGGCAAAATCACGGTTCTCCATCCTGGGTTTTATCAGAAATTGGCGAAAGAAGAGGCGTTCCAGGCTGCTAAAAAACGGCTTATTGAACTGAAGGAAAAAATAGACGAAGCGAAAATTAAGTGCATCCTCGGAATGGAGACCGTGGGGAAGAAAAGCGCATTCGGAGGGTTTGAAGAAAATGTAAGGATGGCGCAGGAACTCGATTTCGTCAAGCCGGTATTGGATTTCGCGCACCTACACGCGAGAAGGGATTTCCTCATCAAGGGCGAGGACGATTACATTAGGATATTTTCAATTCTGGACAGGGAGCTTCCCGGGTATACGAAGGATATCCAGTGCCATTTCTCCGAGATAAACTATAGTGAAAAGGGGGAGCTGAACCATCTCGTGCTCGGAAGCAACAGCGAGCCGCCCTACAAACCGCTCATGAAGGTGCTGGCTGAAAACGGGATTGGCGGCACAATTATTTGCGAAACGCCGAAGCTGGATTTGGATGCGTTAGTTATGCAGAAGGAGTATGAAAAGCGGCTCAAAGCCTAGAAAATACGCTCAAACCCAGCTGTTTTTGCAATTCTACTGCGCTGGAATGGCGCCATCCTTTTTGCGAGCCAAGGCTATCAGGAACGATGTGTCCAGCATGCTTATGGAAATAAAACAAAATTCTGACAGGAGATGAAAAAATCAGGCTGATTTGAATTTCTTTCTCTTCTTCATGTCGGACCAGCAGTCCTTGCAGATGAAGAGCTTCACGGTCTTGCTCGCCCTTTTCGAGCTCTTCTTGCACGACTCGCAGATGAGCCGCTCGCAGTAGTTGCACCTATCCGCCTTCGCAACCTGTTTCTTGCACCTTTCGCACGTCTGAAGCATTATAAGCACCTCTAAGTGTTTGATTTAAGGAATATAGGATGGTCGAAACGGTTTTTAATCCTAACTTATCCCGCCGGAACGTTTATTCCCGGCGTAAATGCCTCGGGTCCAACGAGCGCAACCAGCACAGCTGCAACCACGAACGCCAATGCGAATACAGCCAGGAATGGAATCACGACCACTGCGACCGCCGCCCGGAAAAGCGAGAGCCCGTGCACCTTCTTCGCTCCGAGCACTATGTTGTAGAGCGAAATGAGGGAGAAAATCCATCCCACGAAAGGAACGGAGCCGAACAGCATGTTCGGAGTTGCGCCGTATATAAGCATCTGCACAGAAGCCAGGAAATCAGCCTTGCCGCCGAGGAATTTCAGGACGAGGTGCTGGAACGCGAAGAAAAGGTAGAGGATTGGTACGAGGAACGGCAATGCGATCAGAGCGCCTATGGCGGTTCCTGCAAGTCCGCCTGCCTGCTGGACGTCCTGCGTGTTGAACGCGATCTTGAGCGGAAGCGATATTGCCATCCCGATAACGATGGAAATAAGGAAGTATATGAATGCGTCAGCATGGGTTTTGCCCTTCATCAGCTTCTCGAGCCTTTCCGCAGGAACGAGCAGCGCGTTCTCCTTTATCCTTGCCAGAACAGACATGATTTCCATAGAACCACCTAATCCTTGCTCGCCTTCACTCTTACCTGCCTTCCATCCACTTCGAACAGTTTTGAATCCTCGTCTTTCAGCGCGCCGTACGATATCGATTTGGCGTTGGTCTCCCTTGAAAGCGCCTCCTCGTATTTCTTCACAATCGCCTCAATCTCCTTCTCCGCATCCACAATCAGGGTGATTTTGTCCTTCTCCACGAGCGCGAGCTCCTTCCTCGCCTGCTGCACCCTCCTCTTCACTTCGTTGTACACGCCTTCCTCGTAGAGCTCCTCGTCCAGCTTCTTGGAAACGAACACCTTGCCGCCCTCGAACTCCTCGGATTCGTATTCGCCTTCCATGTCCCGCTCCACCACAATCACTTCCTTGGCGTTGAGCAGGCGCTTCAGTATGCCGGAAAGCTCTTCCACCGCGTCCTTCACTTCGTCCGAAGGCGCCTTGACGAAGATTTCGCGCACAGGCCAGCGCAGCTTTATTCCAGTGCGCTGCCTCGCCTCCAATGCATGTGAAATGATGTCCGAGGCCAGCGCCATCCGCTTCTCGAGCGCCGTGTTTATCATCCCTTCGAGGAACGGCGGCATCTCGAGCAGGGACACGCTTTCCGCCTGCTCGTGCTTCCTGAAGAACTTCTGGTAGATGTGCTCGCTTATGAATGGCGAGATTACCGCGAACATCCTGAGGCACGCGAACACTGATGTATATATGGCGAGCAGCGCCCCTTCTGCATTTTCGCCCTTACTCAGCCTGTCCTTCGCTATTTTCATGTAGAACCTGCTAAGGTCCTCCACCAGGAACCTTCGCAGCGCCTTTATCCCAACGTTGGGCTCGTACGCCTCGAACGCCCTGTGGAATTCCTTCAGGGTGCTGTGCAGCCTGGAAAGGAGCCACTTGTCCTCCACGTAAAGGACCGCCTTGTCTATCCTGGCATTTGGGTAAAAGCGGTCTAGGAATATGTGCATGTTGAACAAGATGTCAAGGTCGCTGTGCGCCTCCTTGAGCTCGTTCCAGTTGAACTTGAGCTCCTCCCAAATAGTGTTGCTCATGCCCCAGAGCCTGAAGCTGTCAGCCCCATATTTGGCGAGTATCTCCTCTATCGGGACGAAGTTCCCGACGCTCTTGCTCATCTTCTCCCCTTTTTCATCGACGAAGAAGCCGTGCATCATGAGCCGCTTGTACGGTATCTTGTCGTAGCGAAGCAGCCCTGAGCCGAGAAGAGAATAAAACCAGCCCCTTATCTGGTCCTGGCCTTCGAGTATGAAATCAGCGCGCTCCCCGAACTTCTTCGCTTCCTTCGCATCCATGCTCGCCCAGACCGCGTTGCCGGAGTCGAACCACACGTCCAGCACGTCCTTCACCCGCTTCATCTGCGAGCCGCACTTGCACTCGAACGTGATCTCGTCTATGTAGGGGCGGTGGAGCTCCTTCACCCCTTTTCCTTTTTCCGGAAGCTCGGCTTTGGAGCCGACCACTTTCGTTTCCCCGCACTTACCGCATTTCCATATTGGAAGCGGGATGCCCCAGTAGCGCTGCCTGCTTATGCACCAGTCCGGCGCCTGGGTTACGAATTCCTTGAACCGGTCTTTGGCGAATTCAGGGTGCCATTCCACACTTTCTATTTCGGAAAGCATCTTGTCCTTGAGCTTGGAGATTGTTATGAACCACTGGTTAGTGGCGCGGAATATGAGGGGCGTCTTGCACCTCCAGCAGTGCGGGTAGCGGTGCTTTATTCTCTGCTCGTGCACCAGCACCCCCTTATCTTTCAGCATGGATATGATTTCGCGGTTCGCCTCGCGCACGTTCTTTCCTGCATATTTGCCGGCTTCGGAAGTGTATATGCCGGCTTCGTCCACCGGGCTGAAGACCTCGAGCCCGAATTTCCTGCCGATTATGAAGTCCTCCTGCCCGTGGCCCGGCGCGCAGTGCACAAGCCCGCTCCCGTCCTCCAGTGAAACGTACTCGTCGCTGAGTATCACTTTCCTCTGCGCGTCCTTCCTTATCAGGTCCTGGAAGGGATGCAGGTATTGCAGCCCTTCGAGCTTCTTCCCTGAAAGCTCCTCCAGGATCGCGGCGCTCTTGTCAACGTAGCTGAGCACGTGGTCGAGCCGCTCCTTCGCGACTATCCACGTCTCGCCGTCCACCTTCGCGCGCACGTAGGCGAATTTGGGGTTCACCATCACGCCCATGTTCGCGACGAGCGTCCAGGGCGTCGTGGTCCATATTATCAGGTATTCCTGCTCCCTGTCCTTCACAGGGAACTTCACGTATATGCTCGGATCCGTCTCCTCGCCGTACTCGAGCTCGTAATTGGCCATCGTGGTCTCGCACCTGTGGCAGTACGGAAGCACGTACACTCCTTCGTGCATGAGCCCCTTTTCATGGGCCATCTGTATGGTCTTCCAGCTCGATTCTATGTAATCGTCGTGGTAGGTGATGTATGGGGAATCCCATTCCATCCACACGCCCATTTCCTTGAACTGCCCGCTCATTACGCCGATGTACTTGTCAGCGAACGCCTTGCACTTATCCACGAATTTCCCTATGCCGCGCTCCTCGATCTCCTTTTTCTTCTTTATGCCGAGCTCCTGCTCAACCTTCACTTCTATCGGGAGCCCGTGCGTATCGAAGCCCGGCTGGGCGCGCACGTTGTACCCGCGCATCCTCCAGTACCTGCATATCGCGTCCTTGAGTGTCTTGTTCCACGCGGTTCCGGGATGTATGTGCCCTGTCGCGTAGGGCGGGCCGTCGCAGAAGTAGTAGGGATCGGACTTCGCGTTCTTCTCCTTCGCCTTCTCGTATATCTTCTCCCTCTCCAGGAATTCCGCCATCTCGCTTTCTATTTTCTTGTGATCGTACATGCGATTTACCTTTTATCGATTATTTCCGCATCCGCTTCCTCGCTTCGAGCAGCACGAACGGCAGTATCATAAACAGCAACGCTGCTGCGAAGAGCTGGCTTATGAACAATGGATCCTCTCCGAAATACGCGGCGAAGGCGAATGCCAGGAATGCGGCGCCCACCGCATACCTCTTGCGCTCTACCTTCTCCACGAATGCGATTGAAACGAGGGAA
This sequence comes from Microcaldota archaeon, assembly GCA_037440825.1. Lineage (GTDB taxonomy): Archaea > Micrarchaeota > Micrarchaeia > Anstonellales > Bilamarchaeaceae > JAHJBR01. The sequence continues at coordinate 61,124 of JBBITJ010000001.1, forward strand.
AGCGAGAACAGAAACACGGACTTGGCTCCGAGCCCTAGGAACGCAAGCGCGAATGCGAGCGCGAACGACCAGAAGAGCACGTAGATGAGGTCTTTCCGTTCCATGATGATGCCTCAGTAAACCCTCTCTCCCACGTAGACCTTTATCCCTTCAGCAGTTACCTTGAAAGGCACGAGCTCGCGGGAATGGTCGGTGCCGCGCATCTTGAATATCTCCAGCGCGCGCACCCTTCTGTCCCCTTGCTCCAGGTTGTAGAGGTTGATTATGCCGTCCATAACGAAGTGCTCTATGTCGAACACGAGCTCCTCCTTGCGCACCTTGTTCGTCTCCACGGTCATCATCACCGTGCAGTCCAGGTTCCTCAGCAGGGAGAAGAACTCTAAAAGAGTCTGGCGGTAGTCCAGCTCGTTGTTGAACGACATCTTTATCGTGGTCGCGGAATCTATCACGACGCGCTTCACGCTGTTGGCTGAAATCTGCTCTTCCAGCAGCTCCGCAGTCGCCTCGAGCTCCAGCTTGTCCGGCTTCACTATCTGGAGCTTCTTGTCCTTCATGAGCTGGTCTATGTCAGCGAACTTGACGAACGTGGATGCCATGTTTTCCTTCATCTCGCTTTCCGACTCCTCGAGGGTGATGAAGAGGCCGTTCTCGCCCTGGTGCGCGCCCCTGTACAGGAACTCGAAGCCGAACGAGGACTTGCCGCACCCGGGCCCGCCGGATATTGCGACATGCTTGTTTTTCGGCATGCCGCCCATGAGCATTTCGTCAAGGCCGCTGATGCCGGTTTTAAGGCGTTGCATAATATCACAAATAAGCCATCTACGTTCGTAAAAAATCTATATAAATGTGCGTTCCTTCTGGCGAATGGGAAGAAGATTTAAAGATGTGTTTAATTATATACGAATCAGGCGATATCCATGACACATGCGGTTGCAAAATCAGGCATGAACCCATAGCCTGATATTTAAACCGTGGCTTCCCATCTTATGCATGGCGGTTTCAAAGAAGGAGGTGCTGAAAGCGCTTTCTGAAATCATAGACCCCGAGCTGGGCATAAACCTCGTGGACCTGGGGCTCATTTATGAAGTGAAAGTGGAGGAGCCCAAGCCAAAGGAAGGTTCGCACGTGGAAGTGAGGATGACGCTCACATCCATCGGCTGTCCGCTCGCAGGCTTCTTCGCGATGCAGGTAGAGGAGAAGATGAAAGCGATAAAGGGCGTGAAGGACGTGCACGTGCACGTCATCTGGGAGCCGCCTTGGACTCCGGACAGGATGTCGAAAAAAGCGAAGGCGCAGCTGGGAATGAAGTAGATTCCCAACGGAATTTTTCTTTCATCAATTATTATAAATTTAGGGGCGGAACCCGAAACTGGAAACTTTTTGCGGTGGGGACATGGCTAAAAAATACATAACATCTGAATCCGTCACAGAGGGACACCCTGACAAGATATGCGACCAGGTGAGCGACGCTATACTGGATGAATTGCTGAAGCAGGACCCGAACTCGCGCGTCGCAGTGGAGACGCTCACCACCACCGGGATGGTCATCTGCGCCGGCGAAGTGACCACTAGGGGCTATGCTGACGTGCAGACGATAGTGAGGAACACTCTCAAGGAAATAGGGTACACGGATCCTGAATACGGGATAGACTCGCAGGACGCGGCTGTGCTCGTATCCATACACGACCAGAGCCCTGACATCGCCATGGGCGTTGACGAGAAGGCAGGAAAGGAGCAGGGCGCGGGAGACCAAGGCATGATGTACGGCTATGCCAGCAACGAGACTCCGGAGCTCATGCCGCTTCCCATAATGCTTGCGCACAGGCTCACCCAAAAACTGGCGGAGGTGAGGAAGAACGGCACGCTCGCATACCTGGGGCCTGACGGCAAATCCCAGGTCTCGGTGGAATACGAGGGCAGCAAGCCCCTGAGGGCGAGCGCGATAGTCATCGCAGCGCAGCACCGCGAAGCCGTGAGCGAGGAAGTCGTGAGGAAGGATGTGCTCGAGCACGTGATAAGGCCCGTATGCGGCAAATTGATGGACGCAGGAACCACGGTGCACATAAACGCGACCGGGAAATTCGTGATAGGAGGACCGCAGGGAGACACCGGAGTGACCGGAAGGAAGATAATAGTGGACACTTACGGCGGCGTAGGAAGGCACGGAGGAGGATGCTTTTCAGGCAAGGATCCGAGCAAGGTGGACAGGAGCGGCGCTTATGCTGCGCGCTGGGTCGCGAAGAACATCGTGGCTGCAGGGCTCGCGGACAGGTGCGAGGTCCAGATTTCCTATTGCATAGGCATCGCCGAGCCCACCTCTATAAACGTGGAAACTTTCGGGACGGACAAGATACCTGAGGAGAGAATAGCGGAGATAGTGAAGAAGCACTTCAAGCTCACTCCCAGGTGGATAATAGATACGCTGAAGCTCAAGAGGCCTATATACAGGAAAACCGCTGCTTACGGCCATTTCGGGAGGAACGATCCTGATTTCACCTGGGAGAAGACGGACATGGTTCCGCTGCTCAGGAAGGAAGCCGGGCTCTGAACACC
>JBBITJ010000001.1:63776-82402 GCA_037440825.1 Microcaldota archaeon
CTGCTCCGCGAGCACTATCAGCGAATCTATTTGCGCTGGGAAGGTTATAAATATACGATTTACCATTTTTGCGACTTGGAGAATCAGCTGTACTTCTTTTTGATTTCGTCCATCTTCCTGTCTATCTTCTTCTCCGCCTCCAGCCTTTCCAATTCGTAACCCTTCATGTCCACGAACTTCATCCCTGCGGCTAAGACAGGATGGACGGAATTTATCTTCTTGTACACGTCCTGCGCCACCTTCCTGTAATCCTGGTGGCCCTGCGGAACGGAACGGAGTTCGGCGAAATGGTATGCCTCGCGCAGATTCATCTTCATGTACCATCTCAGGCGGTATGCCAGCGGAACCGCGTATTGCGCCTGCTTCGGCATCTTCTTCGCGATTTGTTCGTAGGCGTTCCTCGCAGCGTCCATCGCGTCCCTGAATTCCTTGCCGAAGCCCGCGTCCGCGACGTCAGGAGGCAAATCGTAGCCGAGGCTCGTGTTCAGGAGCTGGCGCTCCTGGGTGAGTATGCGGTGGCGCTGGATGTCCCTGTAAGCGCCGAAATTGGCGCACACGTCGAACGTGTAGTACGTGTTCTCGAACGCGCGGTTGGGCTTGTGCCTCCTGTTCTCCCTTTCCCCAATGTACGCTGTGAGCAGCTCCTTCGCCTTTTCCTTGGGAAGGGCGCTCGCGATCCCTTCCGCTTCCTTCATGGAAATATTTGAATATGAATAGATGATGGAGGAGAGCACCTTGGTTTCCGCGTCGGCGTCGTAATCCACGAGCGTCACAGTCTCCTCGAACGAAGACGATGTCTTGGGACTGCTCACCACTTCGGAAACGAGCTTCGCGACCGAGGCTGCGGTCTTGGAGATATATTGCTGGTGCGCCTTCCCGTATTTGTCGTCCGTGCATTTTACGAACGCAGGGATCACCTTCCTGAGCTCGCCGTGCAGCGAAGAGGCAATATCCCGCATTTCCTGCAAATCGCTCGCGTACATCTTGGTGAGGAGGTACTCGAAGCTCCTTCCGTTGCCGAACACCCCCATGTTCGTGAGCGTGGATGCCGGAAGGAGACCGCGCAGGGAATCGCAGGTCTTCGCCCTTATCGTGGATGAATAGGCGCGGTCCGAAACATCCTCCTGCTTGGGGAACTTCTCCTCGAAATATTTAGACATTCTCGGTATGAGGTTCGCGTACGTGCCGAAAAGGAGGTTGCAGGTGCTTTCGTAAAGCTCCGCGAACTCCGATCGCATGAGCTCCGGCTCGCGGTAGAAAAGGTATTTCCCGCCCTGCTTCTGGTCGAAATAGACGTAGCGCGTGCTCTTTTCAAGCGGCGAAATCCCGATGCGCGCGTCCTCTATGAATTTGGTCGCTATGTTCGAGATGCCCTCTATCGCGACGTGGGCGCCCGCGAGCTCTGCGATGCTGTCGTCCCCGAAGCCCACGAGCACGCGCTCGTAGAATTCCTCGGCCTTCTGCGTCGCAACGATCTTGGAGACGCCGCTGCCCTGCTGGAATTTCACCAGCTCCTCGAATCCGGTCTGTTTGTCCAGTATGAATTCATCAAGGAGGACTCGCCTGAGGCTCTTGGTGCTCCTGGAATAACGGGAGAACAGTGCGCCTTTCACCACTTCCGGAAGGTTTATGAGCCCGAAAATCCCCTTGTCGACGTTGGTCACGAAATTGGACAATATCTTCTCTTCTTCCGGTGTGAATTCAGCCATGAAAAGCACGGATATAGAATTGCGGGGAAACAATAAAAACTATTTGCCCGGCTGCGCGACAGTGGGAAGATGGCGGCGCACGATGGAAATGATTCCGTCCAGCCTTGGCCGAACTCTTTCCTTGTTTTCCGCAAGCAGCCCTCCTTTTTTCATCTCCACCAGCGAAGCGAACAGAAAGAATTCCGAAACTGTTACGTGATCCCCCTTTCTTGGCAGCGATGGAGGCGGCTGCAGAAAACATGAAATTATAGATTGCGGGAATTGTTTAAAAAGTAGTGAAAAAGGAAAAGAAAGGGAAAGAGTCAGACGGAGTACGCGTCAGCGTATCCATGGTAGTAGCGGCTGTCCGTCTTCACCACGATGGTGAATTTCAGCGTCTTTTCAGAGCCTGCCGGAACGGAGAGCCTCCACTTCACCTCGTTCTGGCTCACCTTCTCGTGAACGAGCGTCTCTTCGGTTATCGTCCATTCGCCGTAGGGGCTGAACGCGAGCACCACGTCAGCGCTGCTGGCCTTCTTGTTCTTCACGGTGGCCTCGTACTCGTAGGTTGTCGCGTAGATGTAGCCCGTCTCGTTCACGCAGATCGGCGCATACATAGCTTCCATTATGCTGGGGTCGCAGTTCACGAGCGTCTCCTGGCTCTGATTCACAATCCTGCTCGTCCCCACAACGTCGAACGCGTTGCCGATGCTTATCCTGAGCTCCTCGCCCTTCGGAGTTTCCGAAATGTAGTCTTCGCCCACGAACCCTTCAGCGTCCATCACGCGCACGTTCCCTGCTGGAAGCGCGATTCCCAGCCCTGAAGCGGCTGTGTTGTTCACCGATAGGTAGGTTGCGAGAGCCCGCGGCGCCTCGTAATCGTAGCCGGTTATCTCCATTTCATACGTCTTCCGTATCTGCGAAATCTGCTTCTCGAGCAGGTTGAACTTGCTCTCGCCTTGCTTGAGATCCACGTTGCCCAGGTCGAACTTGTAGAACTCCGAGACCGCGCTGGGCTCGTAATCCGGCGAGTAGCTGGCTTCCGCGGTCTTGCTGCGCGCGCCTGCCGCGTAGTCGTAATACGGATAATAGTATCTGCCCGAGCTCCTCTTCACCTGGCCGTAGAACAGCGAAAGCGAGACGTTCTCGTAGTCCTGCGCATAGTTGCTCACGGCGCCGTAGAGCGAGAGCGTGCCGCTGTCTCCGTTCAGGTAGAGCGTGTAGTCTGGATTCCAGGAAATCGAATCCATCAGGTAGGAGAGCTTCGCGTCCGTTGCCTGTGCCGAACTCAGCATGAACACGACGCTCGCGTTCGTGTCCTTCACTTCGCCTTCGAAACCCGGAAGCAGGTAGCTCTTAGGTGTTATTATGTAGAGCCCTTCCGAGGTCTTGACGTAAGCCCTTCCGTAGTCGAATTTCAGCAGGGTCCCTTTCACCTCCTTTCCGTCAGAATCGAATATCGAGACCTCCTTGCCCACGTAGAGATCGAGCAGGTCCGATTCCGAGGTGGAATTCGCCTCGTTTATGTGCTGGCTCACCACATATCCTTTCGCAAGCCTGAGCGTTATGGAATCCAGCTCCACTCCGTACGGGAGCCCGAATGTGGCCTCGCCTCCCGATGTTTTCGCCGATGCCTCGTAGTACGCGAAATTGTCATAAACCACTAGCTTCTCGCCCTCGGCTTTCGCGAGCGTGAGCGAATAGAGCAGCGCGCCTCCGAGCAGGAGCGCCGCGATTGCGAACAATGCGACCTTAGTGTAATTCATGGCCCTCACCGATAGTGGATTCCTTCCCCGGATTTTAAATAGGTTACAATTACGTTGGGCGCAGGCAAAACGCTGAACGCGGAACCGACAATTATTCTAGGCTGCGCATACCTGCGAGGAACTCGCCCCACGCCGCCTTGGCTGTGCCGTTGTTGTACGCGAATCCCGGCGTTTCGAGGAAGCGTAGGTAGTCCCTGCTGTAAAGCTCCACTCCCAGGTCGTTCTCCATCGCTATGCTGTCCTCCATGGACAGGTCGTAGAGGTAGAGGAAACCGAGGTATTCCATCGAGTCGAGGTGCGCCCGGTAGGACGAAAGCGCGTCGTGTATGTACTCCGCCTGCTGCATCTCGCCGCTTCCGTATCCCTGCGAGCTCCACGCGCTCTCGGTCACCGCGAACTTCTTGCCTGCTTTCTTCGCTATGAGAGACATTTCCGCGAACGCCGCGTCCACTTCCGAAGGCGATGCACCCATCATCTGCGGGTAATAGGTGAAGCCAACCAGGTCCCCGATGGGGCCGAGCTCGCCTATCACGTCCATGTTGCCCTTCGTTTTCGCGTAGTGGAATGTGGATATTGTGCCGACCGCCACTCCTGGATACTTCGCCTTCACGGCTTTGTAAGTGTAATTGTAGAAGCGCGCGAAAGAATCGAGCTGCCAGTCCCTGCTGCCGAAATACTCATCCACCTCGCTGCCTATCCACAGGTAGCTTATGCGGCCCTGGCAACGTTCAAGCGCGGCGAGCACGAAGTCCTTGAACTTCGCCCTCAGCGCAGAATCGTCGAAATAGGTGAACGGCACGCCCTTGGGCGTGGCGCCGGTCCTGTTTGCGTCCACAATGGTTATCACGAGCGATACGCTCATGTTCCTGGAGAGTATTTCGTTGCAGGAGATGTCGAGCGAATCCCACTTGTATTCGTTCTTCTCGGGCTGGAGGTCTGCCCAGTCGTAATGCAAAGTGGATATTCCAACACCTGCGTCGCGCGCCGTATCGTACGTCTTCCTTATGTCTTCAGCGGTCCAGGTCTTCCCGGAACCGGGGAACGTGATCACCATCGCCACCGGCGCAGACGGTTTCTCCACTGGCGAATCCAGCGAGAGGTATGTTTTGTCATTGGGGTTTTGCAAAGTGCAGCCCAGCAGCGCCAGCGCGGCCAAAATCAGGAAAAACGCCTTCTTTCCCATGCGCGGATATTGGATGATGAGATTTAAAGACATTCCGAGAAACCAAATCATGGGCCAGCTTTGCGGATTGTGCAGGAAAAGGAATGAGAGCCGGAACCCTGAATGGGGAACTGGAAGCAAGAGGCAGGGGACTGCGCCCTCCGACGCGAACTGCCATATCTGCAGGGGAGCTTCAGCGAAGCTGGACAAGCTGGTGGATGAGGCGGCTGAGAAGCTGCTGAATGCGCCGGGGATTTGGAAGAAGTTTTCGATCAGCACCAATATCCCAAAAGAAATGATGGCGCGCGAGGAGGACGCATGGGATTATGGATTAGGGGAGAGCGTGAAGAACGAGTTCAACCGCCGCATAGTGTCCGGGCTGGAGAAAAAAACCGGGCTTGTTTATGATTTCGTGCGCGCTGACGTGAAAGTGACGTTCGACCTTGCAAGGATGGAAACGCGGGCTGAGAACGCGGACATTTTCATATACGGGAAATACAGGAAATTCCGCAGCGACGTGGCGCAGAGCGAATGGACGTGCAGGGACTGCAACGGCAAAGGCTGCGAAAGGTGCGACTACGAGGGCGTGAAGTACGAATCCGTGGAGGCGATAATAGGGGAGAAGGCGAAGGGGCTCTACGGGGCGAAGGACGCTGAGCTGCACGCCTCGGGAAGGGAGGACGTGGACGCGCTCAACCTAGCAGGCAGGCCGTTCGTGCTCGAGCTCAGGAAGCCGGAAAAGGGGAAGGTTGATTTGGAAGCACTGCGGCAGGCGGTGAACGGGTCCGGCGAAGGGGTAGAGATTTCCGATTTGAAATACGTTTCGAATTCCGAGGTCGCGCTCGTGTCAGATTCGCACTTCGACAAGGCGTACGAGGCTGAAGTGGAAATAGAGGGCGGAACGCAAAACTCTGAACTCGAAACCACAATTGATAAGCTGAGAGGTATGGTGCTCCACCAGCGCACTCCGCACAGGGTGAAGCACAGACGCAGCGACATGGTGAGGAAGAGGAAGATACTGGATATTAGGATCGCGCGGAAGGAGCCGCTCACAATATACGTGCTTGCAGAAGCTGGTACTTACATAAAGGAATTCATAAGCGGCGACGATGGCAGGACCAAGCCGAGCGTCTCTGAAATCCTCGGCAAGAAGGCAAAGTGTATTAAGCTTTCAGTGGTGGAAATAAAAGACGGCTTCCTTGAGGACGTAATAGAGGATAGGTATGTTTGAACGATACATTCTGGAAAGGATGGTGATGGACGGGGAACTCGTGAGGGTGGCCCTTGCAGTGGCAGGCACCGCGATCGCGAGCTGGTACGACCTGGCGAACAACCGGAATGTGCCAAACAATTTCCTATATGGATTCCTGGCAGTTGCAATATTGGCCAACGCGGTTTTCTTTCAGCAGGATGTTGTTGTTTTCGCAGCCGCAACCGCAGCGCTCATATTCGCCGCTGGATACGTGCTTTACAAAGTAGGTTACATAGGCGGAGCTGACGTTTACGTGCTCACGTCCATAGCGCTGCTCGTGCCGGTCTTCCCGTCGCACGTGGATGCGCTGTTCAACTTCCCGGTCGTGCTATCCATATTGATAAACTCCGGCGTGCTGTTCGCCGCCTATTCATTATACCTCATAATATCTCACGCGGTACTGAATGGGAAGAAGGGGAAATACGAATACTTTCTCCTGGCGCCTGCGTACGGCGTGCTCCTCTACTTCCTCTCGTCCACAGGGGTTTTCGGCATCGGCTACCTGGCGGCGATAACGCTCCTCATATTCTCATCAATACTCTTCATGGTTTACAGGGAAAGCGTAACAGCGGCGATGGCCCGCAAGGTACCTCTTTCCAAAGTCGAGGAGGAAGACGTGGCTGTGCTGGAGCTCATGCCTGCGCTCGCGAAGAAATACAAGATAAAGAGGCTGCTGGACGAGAAGGAGCTTGCGCGGCTTAGGAAGCTGGATGTGAAGTGGCTCTATGTGTACAAGGAGTTGCCGCCGTTCCTTCCGTTCGTGCTCGCCGGGCTGCTGATTGCGGTGACGCTGGGAGACCTGCTCATGAATTCATTGAAGATATAAGGTGGAAAAATGGCGATATACACCAGGGCTGGGGACAAGGGCGAGACAGGGCTCATAGGAGGCAAGCGCGTAGCCAAGGACGATGCGCGAATAGAAGCGACAGGGCAGGTGGATGAGTTGAGCTCGGTTATAGGGATAGTGATAGCATTCTCTGACGACAATGAGCTTCGGGAGATGCTAACGAAAATACAGCGCACCCTTTTCGTGGTGGGAGCTGACCTCGCGACTCCTGCAGGGGAGAAGATAGCGATTCCGCGGCTTTCCCCGAGCAAGGTTAGCGAGATAGAGGCGCTCATAGACAAGGTTGACGCTGACCTTCCCAAAATAGAGAGCTTCATACTTCCGGGCGGAAGCAAGACGGCTTCACTTATGCACCTCGCGAGGACGATATGCAGGAAGGCCGAACGGAGAGTTATAGCGCTCAACAGGCACGAGAAGGTCAACGAGGCGATTCCGATTTACCTGAACAGGCTGAGCGACCTCCTTTTCGTGCTCGCGCGCAGAATAAACTACAGGAAAAAGATTCCGGAGACGCTGTGGAGGTAAGCGTTTCCTGTTTCCAGGCGACTGTCCCTTCTGACTCCGCCAAACACCGCGCACCTCCGCGATTCGTCGCAGATGCAACGAAGTTTGGCGGTGTCACGGTATGGTCAAAGGTCGCGGTCGCGTTCCAGGTTTTGGGTTTGGGCGGCGAAACGCCGAACCCGCAACTGGAAACCGCCAAAGGAAAGTTTAATATCTCCAGCCTGCTTTCTTATTAACGGTGTTCCGATGGCAGAGATAATATCGATTTCGATAGACAGCGAGACCTCGCGCGAAGTCGAGGGCCTCATGAAAAAGGAGGGATACGGAAGCAGGAGCGAGCTCGTGCGCGCCGCGCTCAGGGGCTTCATCCTGGAAAGGAAGCAGATGGAGAAGCTTTCCGGGAAGGTGAATGCGGTGCTCGTGCTCGGCTACCCGTGCGGCAAGGAGGGCGAGATAGGCAGGATAAAGCACGAGTTCTGTAGCATAATAAATTTCCAGACCCACAGCCACGCGGAGGGCATGTGCGTCGAATCGTTCAGCCTTAGCGGCGACGCGAAGCTCGTGGGCGAGCTCTACAGGAAGCTCGGCAAATGCAGGAAAGCGGGATACTGCAAGATGATGGTGCTCTAGGATTTTTGCGCAGGCAGGAACGCAAGCTGGGAGAACGCGAGCAGCGCCGTGAACAGCGCCACGGGCGTGAACCAGGAAACAGGGTAGGAGAAATAGGCGAACAGCGCTGCGAAGAGCATGTTCGGGATCAATGCAAGGAGCACGCTTCCGCCTGAGGACTGCGAAGTCGGGACGAACTCCTGCTTCTTCAGCGGAGAGAGGAGGAGCGCGAACAGCCTCGCTATGGATATCGAGAAGTTGAGCGAATACATCACTATCCCTGTGAGCACGGAACCTGCGGTCATGGAAGATATTATGCACACTGCCAGAATGCTCTGCGCGAAATATGCCAGCGCTGCGATCGCTATTTCCTGCGTGAAGGCGCCTGCGAGATGGACATATAAGAGATATAATAGGTATGCGAGCTGGAAAAGCGAGACGAAGTAGAGCCCCAGGTACTGGAACGCGAAGAACGGCTGGTGCGCAGGTCTTATGCGCGGAATGCTTTTGAGGTACGTAGGAAGCATCGCAGTCATCCCTATTATGTAGCGGTTGTGCTGCTCCAGGAACGAAGAGAAATCCGCAGCGCCCTTTCCGACCGAATACGCCTTTGGCTGGTGCACGGTTTTCCACCCGTGCAGGTAGAGAATGAAGGAGGCGGCGACGTCCTCCACCAGGCTGTACGGGAAGCCGCCCGCGTCTGCGACAGCGGACTTTTTCAATATCGCGGCCGAGCCGAGGAACGCCCCGGTACCGCTTTTTGCACACGCCGGGTTCACGAAATTGTAGAATATTCCGTTTATCGCTGCTGCGGAGCGCTCGAAGAGCCCGGATGCGCGCACTGCCTTGTTGGTCTGCACGACCGCGACTTCCGGATCCGAGAAGAAGCCGAGGTTGTCGGTGAGGAACGCTGGATCCGAGAGCTCTTCGTCCGCGTCGAAAATGGCGAAGAACTCCGCAGCCCCGTTCAGGTAATTGTTTAGCGAGCCAGCCTTGAAGCCCTCCCGGGTTTCCCTATGGAAATATGCAAATCCGTTCTTGGAGCAGAACCGCTCCAGCCGCGAAGCTATATCCTTGTTCGTGGAGTCGTCCAGCAGCACTATTCGCAGCAATTCCTTCGGATAGTCGAGCTTCCTGAACGAGAGTAGCGAACGCTCCACCATCGCGGCGTCCTCGTTGTAGCAGACCTTCACTATATCCACGGCCGGAAGCGTCCTAGGCAGCGGCGCAGGCGCGGGCTTGAGCTTCCTGAATCCGAGGAAGATGGAAATCGAGAACAGCATAAAGAATGCCGAGACCGCCGTGAACACTAGGAACTGCCAGTGCTGCGGCCGGTGGGCGGCGAAGAGCACGGAATAATAAGCATTTAAAATTATGAAAATTGATAAGAGAACCAGCCAAATCATGAATTAGACTATTGGTGAAATTTTAAAAACGAGATGCAGCCATGGTCCTCGAATCAGTGTACGTCGAATACGCGATATCGTTCGTCGCGCTCTACATCACAGTGGCATACCTGCTGGTGTATCTCAAGAACCGGGAGGAAATGTACGCGCCTGCGCGCGGCAAGTGGGAGCCCAAAATATCAGTCATCATTCCTGCGTACAACGAAGAGAAAACAATTGGCGCGTGCATAGAAAGCGTGCTCGCCTCCGATTATCCAAAGGAGAAGCTCGAGGTCATAGTGATTGACGACGGTTCCAAGGACGACACGTACGGGGCTGCGAAAAAGTACGCTGCGCGCGGCGTGAAGGTTCTCAGGAAGCCGAACAGCGGAAAGGCAAACAGCCTCAACTACGCGATAGAGCGCGCGAGCGGGGACGTGGTCGCGACTCTTGATGCCGATTCCTTCGTGAGCAGGGATGCGATAAGGAAGATGCTGCCCCTCTTCGATTCCGATGACGTCGTCGCTGTCACGGCAGCGGTGAAGGCGCACGAGCCCCGCAATCTTCTGGAGCGGCTCCAGTCGGTCGAATACCTCTACACCATATTTTCCAGGAAGGTGCTCGTGTTCCTCGACGCTGTGCAGGTCACGCCCGGTCCGTTCAGCATGTTCAGGCGCTGGGTGTTCGGGAAGATCGGCGGGTTCGACGCGGACAACATACTGGAGGACCAGGAGATAGCGATGCGCATCCAGTCGCACAATTACAAGATACGGAGCTCGCTGGACGCGGAAGTGTTCACCGAAGTGCCGTCCAATTTCAAGGAGCTTTTCAAGCAGCGCACTCGCTGGCACCGCGGCGGGCTGAGGAACGCTATAAAGTACCTCAGCCTCATAGGCCCGAAGTACGGCGATTTCGGAGTGTTCGTGATGCCGCTGGGCTTCCTCGCGGTGATAGCGATATTCCTCATAATAGGGAGCGCGGTGCTCAACTTCTTCACAAAACCCAACTACATATCGATGCTCGGGGGGGAAGGGCTTATATTGAGCATAAGCCCGCTCCACATAATAGGGCTCATACTGTTCATCCTTACAGTCGGCTGGGTGTTCTACGGAATACGGTATTTCAAGAAGGATAAGGCGGATTTCTGGCTGGTCGTATTATATATATTGCTCTACGGTTATTTCATAACGCTCTTCTGGCTCTCCGCGATATACAGGGAGATCAGGAACGAGAAGCTGAGTTGGTGAATCATGAACGAAGGGAAGCAGCATAGGCACATCTCTGTCCCCATATACGCGGCGGCGTTCGTAATCACGACCTTGATATTCGCGATAGGCGTCTACGTTGGCGGCTACCTGGACAGTGGAAACCTGGACAACTTGGAAAGCGAGATAGCGAAGATAAGCTACCAGTCGCTCTCCTACCAGCTCATGTTCCTGATGGGCGATTCTGACTCGTTCTGCCCGTTCTACAAGGAGGAGCTGGACAAGCTCGACGCTGAGACAGAGAAGGTCGGGCTCAAACTCACCTATCTTGAGGACATAAAGGGCGTGAGCGACCCTGAGCTCAAGAAGCAGTATTTCGTGCTGGAGACCAACGCGTTCCTCCTTTCGGAGAAGGTGAAGGCGAAGTGCGGCGGCAACTACACCACCATCCTCTATTTCTATTCGAACAAGGAGTGCAGCGGATGCACGGAGCAGGGCTACGAGCTCATAAAGCTCAAGCAGGAGCTCGGCGAGAACGTGAGGATTTACTCTTTCGACGGCGAGCTCGGAAGCTCGCTGGTCGCCGCGCTCATGAAGGAGTACGGAGTCGCCAGCTATCCGTCCGTAGTGATTGGCGGGAACCGCACTGTAAGCGGGCTCAATGCAGCAGGCACTCTGAAAGGGATGCTCGGTTGATCATTCCTTTTCGCCGCCCTTTTTCCTCATCCGATTCTCCCACTCGCTCCTTATCCTCATCTTCAGGAATTTCAGGAACTTCGCGAACAGCCCGGGATCCTCCTTCAGCCTGTATTTGAGGAACGGCTGCGCCTTGATGCCGTCCTTCTTCCATTCCACGCGCTGCTGCTCGAAGCACAGCTCGCAGAACTTGTGGTCCGCAACCACGTATGCGATGTCCATGTCGCCTTTGCACTTGTCGCACTCGTAGTCGCTTTTCTGGAACACTGACGGACCGCCCTCGTCAGGTGCGACATGCCCCTCTTTTCCCGGCGCGCCTTCCCGCCTTTCCAACGCCCTCCTTTCCTCGTCCCGTATCTCCATTATGCAGTAGGGGCAATAGGTCTGCCCCTTCCACTGCTGGAGCTCGATCCTGGGAAGGTACATCCTGCAGCGCCAGCACTGGTCGTTGGTCGCGTAGAACAAGCAGCTCTCGCAGTACTGGCCTGAGAGAATCTCGCGGCCGCAGCGCATGCAGTTTGCCATGGAAGTGTTTCAGCTCAGCGCTTAAATAACCGGCGCTAGGTCTTCCCGTTGCCCTGGCTCAGGCCCCTGAGCTTGCCCGCTTCCCTTGAAAGGCCGTTCGCCTCCAGGAAATCCGCATACCTGCTGTACGCTTTCCTCACGGTGTCCTCGTAGTCGAGGCCTGCCTTCTTGTACAGCGTCCTGGGAAGTATCGGCGTAAGGTCCACTCCGCCAGCCTGGGTTATAACATCCACTCCGAGCAGCGGGTCATAGGCCGTCTTTATCTCGCCCCTCATGGTGTGCACCCAGAGGTACTGCGAGATAACCGGCGTAAGCGCGACGGAAAAGTCGTGCACGCGCACGGTTGGGCCGTCGAACGGGTGGACGACCGCGTTGGCGATTATCGGGCCCACATATCCTGTGTTCAGACCCAGGTTCACTATGGGGAATTCCGAGTAAAGCGCGAGCAGCTTGCTCATGTAGCTCGCCGCGTCCTCCATTATGAAACCGCTCACGTAGAGTTCGTTTATCAGCTTGGAGACCGCCACAGGGGAGTTGCTGCCCGACTTGAGCAGTTCCCGGACCGCGGCAGGGTCAAACATCTGCTCTATATGAGGCATGGGATTCTCCTTGTCCGCGAGGCGCGCCTCGAACTTGCCCTCGTCGACTATGGGTCTGAATTCGTAGTAGCCCTTCACCTTTATGGTTCCTCCTCCGCCTTTGACCGCAGCTGTCTGCTGCGTGGGTCCTGCTGCCAGCAGTATCGCTGCTATCTCCGGGTCCTTTATGACGAACCCCGGCGGGAAATGCGGACCCCTGAATAGCTGCATCGAAAAGTCAATCCTGCCGCTGCTCTCTGCGGTGTCGGTCGTGTTGTACCTGTCTATGTCTATCGCGCGATGGGCGCCCCTCGGCACCGCGATCCTCGCATTCGGATCGCTCTTCTTGTCTTGGTAATCGAACTCGCCATCCCTCACCACCAAGTTGTAGCCGATGGTCTTGGGGTTCTTCTGCGCCTGCCAGAGGTACTTGTCGCTTTCGGGCGTGAGCCCTATGCATGTGAAGAAGTTCCCGGATTCCATGGAATAGGACTTGCCGGTCCTCGGATCAGTGAATATCATGTCGTCGTTGTAGCACACCCTCGACTCGCCCGGGAGGAACACGCGCTCGTCAACGAATCCGGTCAGCGTGGTGGTCTTTCCCGTGAAGCTGGCTCCGCCGATCTTCACGTTGATGTTCCTGAACCTCCCGTCCTCGCCCCTTATGGTCACCCTGCCTAAGCCGAAGTGCTCCATGATGAGCCCTACTTGGCTCGCAACCCATCCGGCAATGGTCATTATCGTTTTCTTGCCTGCGTTGCCAGGATAGTCAGTGCCTTCCACCACCGCCACGCAGTCTGATTTGGATATGTTGACTGTCTGCTCCTTCGAATCCGGAAGTATGATCATGAAACCGTCCGGCTTTTGCCCTTCCTTCATCGGGAAGAACGAAATGCCGCTCGTAAGGAGGAGGTCCGCCCTATCCTTGGGCACCGCAATCTCGAAATTCATCTCGTAGCCGTCGCTGTTGTTGCCGACGCGGATGCAGCCGGTGATCATATTCTCCACGCCGATTTCCCTTATCTGCTCCTCCACCTGGCCGAGCTTCTTCGCGCTGATGGAGTCGCGGTAGTGCGGCGCGAACCTCTTCGTGACGTTGGTGATCACACTCGCGCGCTCGCCGTCATCCAGGTAATGGATTGTCCTGGACGTCTTTGAGGCCTCGCGCATGAATTCCCTGAGCCTGGATTCTTCCACGTTCCTGTTCTGGGCAGGGATGCTGTCCAGGATGTCGCCAACCCTCCTTCTCGCCGGCGTGTCCGGCTCGAATTTCCCGTCCTTTACGGATTTTGCGTACATGGGTCCGTGCGTTGCATTCATCTTTCCACCATTCGAACAGAAATCGAGATGCATTCTAGCGATGCGGTTGCTCGCGGATTGGTTGTTGTATTTTATTATATAATAAAATAGTGTTGAACTGCGGACAGATTGTTATAGAATTAACAAAAATGAGTTAAAAGAGCTAGCCCAGGAATCCCCGCGCAATGGCGGATTCCTCCATCAGCTCCCGGAACTTCGGCTTCTGGTCCTGCTGCGCCGCAGATAAACGGTTGACCGAATGTGTGGATTATGACAAAGCGCGGAGGCGAAGTGATACGGATTGCTGGGGGCTACATGAAGTCGGATATCCCCATTTGTTTTACCTTCTCGTCCTCGAATATGTTCTCGATCTCCTTCTTTATCAGGTCGAGCCGTTGCCTCATGTATGCAGGAAGATCATATTCGTCGCACATCTTCCTCGATATTTCCAGGTATTTCTCTATTCCCCCTTTGTTTATCGTGAGCAAAAGGTTGCCGCCGCATTTGGTGCATTTGCCTGCAAGTGGCGTCCTGCGGTAAATCTCGTTGCAGTTCCCGCACCTGAACGTCTGCCTGGAGAACGAGCGCAAATTCCCGTAAAGGTCCGGGATGAAATGGCTCAGTATAAGCCGCTCCGCAGCGTCCCTCACGTCCACTGGCCGCAGGCGCTTCTGGAGGTTGAACTGCAGGTTTATCTTATCCGGAATTGATTCCAGGGACACGTACGCGGTCTTGAGCGGTCCTTCGTCTATGTATGTAGTGTCGTGCGTCAACCCTAACTGGTCGTACTGCTCCGGCTTGCCGAGCACGTCCTTCACGGTCTTTATCTTCACGTCGCCTGCAGAAGCGAATTTCTCCGCTGCGCGGTAGAATTCCAGCGGATAGCCGAACACCATCTCCACGTTGTGCGCCTCGTCGTCCACTTCCTTGGGATCTATTACGGTGGAAATGGTGATGGGCGCGTCCATCGTCCCGCCTCTCGTATCCGAGAGGTAGTGACGGGAGAAGTTGAGCAGCGAATCCATGAGGAGCATCACCGCATCCTCGTCTCCGTCCGCATTCCTTCTCTTTGCGGCGTGGAAGAACGGGTGTCCGAATCCCGCGTTCGCTTTCGTGAAACCGATCAGCCTTACGAGCACCCCGCTGCTGGTGTGCGGCGAAAGCCCTACGAACAGCTGGCCCACCAAGTCATCCCGGGTGGATGCGTTGTACACTGGCTGCATGTTGTAGAGCCCGACCATGATGTCGTCTATGAATTTTGCAACTCGCAGGAAGTAATCCGCCCCGTATTCTGAGATGATGATGTCCTGGGGCCGCAGCGGGACTATCTGTTCCTCGTTCAGGAGCTCGTTGCCCAAATAGTCTTTTGTGTAGCCGAGCGAGCGCAGTTTCTCCACGCTTGTTCCGATTTCCCTTGGCTTGAAATGGGTTAATGGAATATTCGTAGCGTCGAACCTGCACGTGCCGTCGCGGAACACATAGATGTCGTGCTTGGCGCGGAACAGCCCTTTTTCCAGCCTCTCCGGCACTTTCTTTGTGCTGGAGAGCCCTTTCACGCCCCTTATGTCCTCTGGAAGGAAATTGTACTGCTTCCTGAGCATCTCGATTAGATTAACGAGATTAACGGGCCTACGCTCGTACGGAAGCGTGGGGCTGCAGTGCTCCTCCTGGTTCGTTGGTTTTCCGCATTTGGGGCACACGTTCTGCGCGACTGTTTTCGTGCTGCACAATTCGCACTTCCTGTAAGCGGTGATGTTCCTGCAGTTCGGACACACGTAGCGCGCCAATTCGAGGCTTGTGGTGCGTTCGCCCTCTTTGCCCCTTATCGTCTTGTACAGCTTCATCAGACTCCGGTTCTTCGGTGAGCCTGTGGGGAAAAGGACATTGACGTCGCCTTCCATCGCCCTTTCCTTGGCTTTTTCCGGCCTACCCATCCTCCCTCCTATGTAGATGGGCGCCTTCGCCTTTATCTCTAATCCAGAAATTTCGTTCGCGAGCGCGAGCGCTGTCTTGGATGCCGAATACGCAGAGTTGAATTTCGCTGTTGAAATCTTTCCGTCTGCGGAGATCTCCAACCCGAGCGTGGAAAAGAGCGAATACGCGTCGTCCTTCCCCAAGAATATTTTTCCATCAGCGACTGTGTGCTCCACTCCCAAATCCTCCAATATCGATTTCTCGGGCGCGGGTTGGAGCACGAGCATATTCATCTCGCCTGCGTTGAAGCTCGGCTGACCCTGCGCAAGCCATAGCGCGAGCGAGCGCATCTGCTCCGCGCTTATGTCGTGCCAGAAATACACGTACTCGGGGTATAACGGAACTGAATAGTTCCTGGAGAATTCGAACGCCTCTTTCGCGCTCTCCGGCTTCTTGGGCTGCACGCCCTTGGCTTTGCACTCCTCTGCCCACCATTCCTCGCACCATCCGGAAGGCATGAGCGGATGCCCTGATTTGAGGAAATCGCCGTAGGCCACGAGCATGTCTCCCAGGAATATGATCTTTTCCACATTGGGGCGCAGCTCCTTGGCTTTCGCGGAGCTTCTCACCTTCAGCACGCTTCCGTTCTTCATCTTCACGATCGGAGGCTCGATCGTGTCGCAACCGGAAAGCACCGCACCTTTCCCCGGACGCTCGATCTTCACGTGCGTGCCCACTGCGGTGAAATCGTCCAATAGTATCATGGTCGCGGGATGGATGTTCTTCGCCATCAGGGAATTGGTCCTGCTCCTACCGTACCTCAGCCTGAATCCGCCTTTCGCCATCGGGTACGCGAACACCGGCCTTCCTGCAACAAGCCCTTCCAAGTAAGTGTAGTCCGGCTTTATCTCCACTGTGGATTCCTTCCTCTTCACCTTGATGAGCTTTTCCAGCCAATCCCAGCCCAGCCCGAATTTCTTCGCGTATTTGTAGACCTTGGAAGATTTCTGGGCTATTCCTTCGCATATGACCAGAGGGATGCCTCCGCGCAGCCTGTTCGTCTCTACGCGCGGAAGGTTCCTGTGCACAGATACCTCCACCTCTTCGTTCCCTGGGTTTCCGGGGTCCCCGTCTATGCATACCGGGCAGTTCTTAACAATCCACCTCACATCGTCATCAGAGGGCTTGTACTGGAGGTGCGCTGCGCGCACTTCGTACACGTTCACTTCCTCCACGTATCGTTCTATTTCCGTGTCCGTGGGGCGGTAGTCGCCTATTTTCGCGATCCTTCTCGCATGGTCCGCCAACGCGACCGCGAGCGCCGCGACCGTTCCTCCTGCGCTCCGTATCGGGCCGGTGAAGTATATGCCTACGTAATTGGTGCCGTCTGGGTTCGTCCTGATCTTGACTTTGGAGATTCCTTCCGTAGGGGCTACGAGCATGCCTTCGGTGAGTATCCCCACGGATGTCCTGACTGCCTGCTCTATCCTCTTTTCAGTTGGCGCTTTGATTATCTCGCCTGCGGCTATTTTCGCCGCGAGGTTGAACGCTATGTCTTCCCTGGACTGGCCGGACTCCTCCATGTCGCGGATTATCTTGGCTATTCCTGGAGGGCCCACCAATGCTTCCACGCGGGCTGCGACGTCCTTCGCAATCTTGATCTCCACTTCGTCCGCAGGGTCGAATCCCTGCTTCCTAGCCTCGCTCGCGATAGAGTATAATCTGTTCAGTTCGTTGCGCAACGAATCCAGGTATTGCTGGTATTCCTCACTTGTTGCGAGAGTCATGTTTCCCCTTTGCTGAAATCAATCGTCCTGTAAGTGCTCGTCTTCATTTCCAATATTCCCACCACTCCCGGGGTGGGAACGTGCCCCTGCTCTACTTGGAAATCGGTCCTGTCCTGGAAAGTCCCTGAATTTATTAGATGGGTTCCGCGGTATTGCATGTATCCGTGCTTGTGCACATGCCCAACGTGCAGAATGTCCGGCTCGTCTTCAAGGACAAGGTAATCAACCCTTTCCGGAACTATGAGATTCCCTCCATATATGGGTGAAAGATGCCTTCTCTTGAGATATTCGCACGAGACCTTCTCAGGGGAATTGTAGGAAAGCCCGGGAATCCTGGAAATCATCGAGTCCATGGAAGTGCCGTGGTATATCACGTTCCTTATCCCCTCTATTATCACAGTGGAGGGATTACCGACCTTTATCACATCCGTCTTTACCAATGTATCATCAAGCGCAGGCATGGGCTCAGCCCTCCTCACTGCATCATGGTTTCCCGGAGCCACGATTACGTCTATATGGTCAGGGAGCATCTCCACGTAATTGTCAAAAACCTCGTATTGCTTGTAAACGTCCTTTATCGTCAAATCCTTCTCCTGGTTCGGGTATACCCCTACTCCATCCACTATGTCCCCTGCAATCACCAGGTATTTCACTTTCCCTGCTATCTCATTTTCCTGCCCTTTTCCATTAAGCCAGTCTATGAATTTCCCGAACTGCTTGTTCAGGAAATGGCGGGAACCGAAGTGCGTGTCGGAAATGTACGCGCACGCGAGGTCCGTCTCGCTCGTCTTTTTGCTCCGCGTGATGGGAAGGTCTGGCCACTCTATATCCTCGGCGATTATGAAGGGCTCGAGCACTTTTCCGGTTATGGAAACGATATCGTCCTTGAGCAGCTGCCTCGCCTTCTCGTAAGTTTTCTCGTTCTTGCGCGATACCACTACCTTGAACGCGCCGGTCAGGTCCTCTATTTCCAGGAGTATGCTGCCTTGTTTCGTATCCCTTTTCTCGTAAACGATAGCTATCACGCGCACGTTCTTGTTCAGGTCGCGCTTTATGTCTCCCAGATAAGTAGTAGTGTACTTGGAAGACGCGGAGAAGAGCTTGCTCATTCTATGGAAGCGGTTCTTGAAATAGGCGACGAAATCGTCCACGCTCCCGGTTGTGCGGGATTTTCCCGTAACATCTAGCGAATGGACGAGCTTTATGTTCGACGAATATTCGGCGGCGAGGGGCTTCTCCTTGCTTCTTATCACTTCGACTTTCTGAGGAGCCAGTCTGGAAATGGCATCCTCCACGTCTTTCTTGGAGATGAACGGCTTCTGAAGTGAAACGATCTCATTAATGAGGTTCTCGCTTGCTTCGTTGAGCAGGGGCTCTGCGTCAAGGGCGATACGCATTCCCTTTTCCCG
>JBBITJ010000001.1:82502-87306 GCA_037440825.1 Microcaldota archaeon
TTGCTTCGTTGAGCAGGGGCTCTGCGTCAAGGGCGATACGCATTCCCTTTTCCCGGAGCTTTCCCAGCATGCTTACCACGGTTTTGGGTTGCGGGTTTTGCGTTTCGTACAAAACTCAAAACGCGGAACAGGCAACCACCTGCTTTAGTGCTTGATAGATTCCAGCGCGCTTATTATCGCCCAGATCTGAGCCCTTGCGTGCGCGGGCATGTTCACGTCCTCGCTCACGGGCTCTATGAGGTAAATGGCGGCGCTTACTTTCACGATTAATTCCTCGCTTCCGTTCAGGCGTCCTTTGGCGTCGCTAAGCGCCTTCCTTATGTTCTTGGGCACCGAAGTGTCTTCAAGGACCGAGTCGATCATCTCTATTATTGCCTTGACTTTTTGCTCCATCAGCACCACCTCTGCGAGAATGTAGAACGTAATACTGCTAATTTGCAGGCAAGGTATAAAAAACAACGTCTTCGGGAGACGGAAGACAGAGTACGGGCCCGGTGAGATTTGAACTCACGACCTTCAGCTAACTTCAGCCGGTTTGGGAACTGGAAACCCGGCACCGGAAACATTAGAAGGCTGCCGCGCTATCCAGGCTGCGCCACGGGCCCAATACAGTAATTTTATGCTGTGTAGGTTTTATAATGCGGTTTTCCGTTTCCGGTTTCGGACGAACGGATGAGAGAGCCACAGCGTATCGGAGAGTGCGGCAATGCACAGGAGGTTCCTAAAAGGGGCAAGAGACTTTCGCTGTTGTATGCCCCTTTTACAAGCAGGGTAAGGGAGTCGAACCCCTCTGTGCCGCTGACTGCATGAGCCGCTGAGCCCTTCTGCAGGCGGCCACATAGCCGATCTGTCAACCCTGCGAAAACTAGCAAAACAATTGTGTTATCGCCATTTTAAAAACATTTCCAGCCCTAATATCATCTCTGCATGCAGAGATAATGCGGGCTCGTAGCTCAGCTTGGCCAGAGCGGCGGACTTTTATCTCATTCTGGAAGAAATCCGTAGGTCAAGGGTTCAAATCCCTTCGAGCCCGTTTATCAGCCAATAAGGAACAGGGATAGTGATGGGAATAGTAAAATTATTCGAGAATGTATACAGCATAGACGGCAAGCTCGCAACCGAGAACCTCGCGCCGGGAGTGCGGGTATACGGGGAGAAGCTCCACAAAATAGACGGGAAGGAATACCGCGAGTGGGATCCGTTCAGGAGCAAGCTCGCAGGCGCCATAAGAAAGGGGCTCAAGGAGCTACCCATCAAGGCAGGCTCCGAAGTCCTATATCTGGGCGCGAGCACCGGAACGACCCCTTCGCACGTCTCCGACATAATAGGGCCGGAAGGCACCGTGTTCTGCGTAGAGATTTCCCCTCAGAGCATGAAGCAGCTAATCCCGCTTTCCGACAAGAGGGAAAACCTCGTTCCCATATTGGGGGACGCGAGGAAGCCGGACGACTATAAGGACGTGGGCAAAGTGGATGTTATTTACCAGGACGTCGCTCAGCCTGACCAGGACGACATACTGATTTCGAATTCGCAGAAGTTCCTTAAGAAGAATGGAATAGCGATGCTCTGCATAAAGAGCCAGAGCATAGACGTGCTCGAGGAGCCCAGGAAGGTGTTCGAGCAGGTCAAGAAAAAACTCGAACCACATTTCGAGATAATCCAGGAGGTGGAATTGGAACCTTACGACAAGGACCACCTCTTCCTCGTTCTGAGGAGGAAGTGATGGCATGAGGGAGTTCGCCACGAAAGCGCAGGTGCTTGCGGAGAACGGCCATTTCATAGAGCTTCGGAACATGTGGACGAAAGCGGCGCGAAAGAGAGAAATAGGGCACTTAATCAAAGCATAGGTTCACTCGAGGCGTTTCCTGTAAGCCCCGTACTCCGCCAGCTTCCCAATCGCCTTCACCGCGGCAAGAGGGTTGTTGTATGTGGGAACGCAGTTGCTCTCCAGCATCCTTCTCTGCCTTTCCGTGTAGGAGCCGCCCATCGCCACGACTGCAATAGGCTTCCTCCGGTCCCCTGAGGCGCGGATGAGCACCTTCAGCAATCTTTCATCTATTGGAGGCACCTGGAACAGCACGTCTATTATTACCGCGTCTATGCCCGGGTCCTCCATGAACGCCTCTATCGCCGCGGCGTACTTGTCCACGCCTGCATCTGCTATCAAGTCCAACGGATTGCCCACGTTCCCGTATTCCGGAAGTATCCTCTTCACGGATTTAGCAGTCTGGGAGGAAAGCTGCGCGAGCTCCAGCCCCTCGCTCTCTATAGCATCCGCAGTGAGCACCCCTATTCCACCTCCGTTGGTTATCACGCCCACCCTTTTCCCGGATGGAAGCGGCTGCTCGAAAATCTTCACGAAATCGAACAATTCCTCAAGGCTCTCGGCTTCTATTGCTTTCGCCTGCCTGAACGCTGCCTTGTAAGCGAGATAGTTGCCAGCGAGGTTCCCTGTGTGCGATTTCGCAGCTTCGCCAGCCTTCCCGCCCCTTCCTGCCTTGAGCACTATTATGGGCTTCTTCCTGTTCACCTTCCTCATCGTCTCGAAGAGCCGCCTGCCGTCCTTCGCGCCTTCTATGTACAGGATTATCGCCTTGGTCTTGGGATCGTTTTCCAGGTATTCCAGGAAGTCCGCCTCGGAAAGGACGGCGCCATTCCCATAAGAGATGAATTTCGATATTCCGACTCCGTAGCTCGCGGCCAAATCGACAATCGTGCTTCCCACGCCCCCGCTCTGGGTGATGAAAGAGATGGTGCCGGGGGAAGGACGCTGGAACTTGTAGAAAGGCATGAATATGCTGTCTATGCGCGTGTGCGGATTCAGGACTCCGAGGCAATTGGGGCCTATCAGGGCGATTTCATTTTTCTCGCATATGGTTTTGACTTCGGTTTCTAGTTTCAAGTTCCCGACTTCCCCGAATCCGCCGGAAAGCAGGATGACCCCTTTTATCCCTTTCTTCGAGCACTGCTGGAGTATCTGCGGGGCGAATTGCGCGGGAGTGGCGATTATCGCGCAATCAATTTTCTCCTTCACCGCAAGGACGTTGGGATAGCAATCGAGCCCGAGAAGGGATTTGTGGTTCGGGTTTATTGGGTAGATCCTGCCTCCGAACCCGCCGTCCGTGAAATTCTTCAGGATGACGTTGCCGAGCTTGTCCGGGTTGTCGCTCGCGCCTATCACAGCGACGCTCTTCGCGTTGAAGATGGAATCCAGGTTCTTCGCAGCCCTTGAAGGCTTGGACAGCGGAACCTGGGCTGCTCGCTGCCTCGGCTGTGCTTGAGAGGATCTCTTTGCAATCCTAGCGGGTTTTGCCTCCATTGCTTTTGCCGCAATTCTCTTTCCTCCAAGTTCGCGCAGCGCATCGCTGGCGACCCATCTGGCTGCTGGGGAATCTATTTTGGATATCTCCTCCGCTGTTTTGAGCGCTTCTATTCTCAGGGTTTGGTTGCGCTTGCCTATGTTGCGCAGAGCCCAGCTCACGGCTTTCTTCACGAAATTCCTTTCGTCGCGCGCCTCGCGCCTTATCACGTCCAGGAATATCTCGAATTTCGCGTCGCTGGCGGATTTGTCGTGCACCGCGAGTCCTGCCATGAGCATGAATCCTGCCCTTTTCACGAATTCCTCGTCCCTTCCTGCCCATTCGTACGCCTTCTGATATGCAAATTTCGTCCTTTCGAAAAGGTCTGTGCACACTTCGTCGCACAGGTCCCAGGAATCGAAATCCGACGCCCATTTCTCCATCTGGGATTCGGTCACTTTTGCAGGATCGTCCACGAACGCTGCGAGGAGGCGCGCCTCGTGCAGCCTGGAACCCCAGAGCTGGAGAGCGAGCTTGTGGTCCTTCCCTGCCTTCTTTGCGAGGCCGCGCAAGACGGGAATCTGGATTCCGAGCGCGTTCTTCGTGTTTATGCCGAAGCGCGCCATTCTCTCTATGTTTTGGGGGTTCCGCAGGGTTTTGAGTTTCGTTATCATCTCCTCGTATTTCATGAATATCAGTCTATTCATTTTCATTCTTTTCATTTGGACATCCTTGCGTCCACGATATCATAGCCGTTCTGGTCGAAGATGACCGGGTTGAGGTCCAGCTCCTTTAGGTCTTCCTTCTGCAATAGCCTGCAAGTTGCGAGCATAAGCTCCTTGAGCCCGGAGACGCTTATTCCCTTCTGCCCCCTTGCGCCGGTTATTATCGGGTGGGATTTCAATTCCTCTATCATCTCCTCCACGTCCTTTTCTGAAATCGGGCAGAGGCGCGCGGAGATGTCCCTGAATATTTCGACATAGACACCGCCGAGCCCGAGCACTATAACATGGCCGAACTGCGCGTCCTTCTTCCCTCCGATTATGAGCTCAACTCCCTTGCGGGCCATTTTCTGCACTAATATGCCCTTGATGCTCGCGGAAGGGGATTTCCGGTTCCCGGTTTCCGGTTTCGACACATTCTCCATTATCTCATCATATGCGAGGGAAAGGGATTGGTCGTTCTTTATCCCAATCTTCACTCCGCCCACGTCCGTCTTGTGCGAGATCTCGTCGGAGATGATTTTCAGCGCCACAGGGTAGCCGAGGTGCTTGGCGATCATGTGCGCCTCCACTTTCGTCCTGGCCCATCCGTAAGGAAGCAGCCTGAAGCCGTTCTTTTTCAGAAGCTCGAAATCCTCCAGCATGCCCATAGCAGGGAATTCGGGAAATAAGTTTAAAAAAGAGGTGAGGCTACTGCTTCGCCTCTTCCTTCGGCGGAGCGAGCAGCCGCGCGGAGTTCGTCCCAAAAAGCGGGAAGTTCGAGGAAAGCTATACCCTGATTTC
>JBBITJ010000002.1:0-7828 GCA_037440825.1 Microcaldota archaeon
CACAAGGGCGCAGCAGCTTCAGTCCCAGTTCAAGCAGCAGTTCTCTGCTCTGGTGAAGTCGGACAAGCCCGTAGTGGAAGTGTTCGTGATGAGCTATTGCCCGTACGGGATACAAATGGAGCAGGCAATCATTCCAGTGAAGCAGCTCCTTGGCGACAAGGCAGACATACAGATAAAGTTCGTGGGCTACACCATGCACGGCGAGTCGGAGATAAACGAAAACACCAGGCAGTACTGCATAATGCAGAACCAACCCGACAAGTTCTGGTCCTACCTCTCCTGCTTCGTGGGAAGCAAGGACGCGAACGCGTGCATGAACAGCACCGGCATAGACGCGGCAAACGTCTCTGCGTGCATCGCTGACACGAATGCGAAGTACGGCATAAACGAGACTACCTCGGAAAGGTATCCGAAGTACCCGATTTTCGCGGCCGAGAACGCGCTCTACGGAGTGCAGGGCTCTCCGACAGTTGTACTCAACGGCAAGATTGTGAACATGCCCAGGACGCCTGAAGGCGCCAAGCAGATGATCTGCGCAGCGTTCAACACGCCTCCTGCGGAGTGCAACACCACCCTCGCGGGCTCTGCTTCGAGCACACCTTCGGGCGGATGCGGAGCAAGCTAGTTCCGAGTTCTAGGTTCCGGGTTCGGATGCCCGGGCCTTCTTTTCCTTTTTCTTCTTCCATTCCCTAATTCTTAAACCAAAAAGAACGAGAACACGTAATTCGCCGCAATCCCTATTACAAGCGCAGTGAGCAGATTAATTCCTGTAATCGCAGCAGTGCGCTTCCACCCTATCTCCTTCACGAGCGCAGCTATCGTTGAAATGCACGGAATGTACACTATGGTTATTATGGAATATACGATCATCTGCTTCGGCGTGAATACAACCGCAAAATCAGTGGTTCCTGCGAACTGCGCAAGCATTATGAGCGCCAATTCCTTCCTGAGTATGCCCAGTATGAGCGGTATTATCACGATCGAAGGAAGGCCGAAAAGCGCAACCAAAGGCGTGAAAATCTCCTTCGCCCAGTTTAGCATCCCTGCCTCGTTCATCAGGTCCACGATGACGCTTCCCACAACTATTATGGGGAGGGCAAACGCAACGAAGCCGATCACCCTTGCATATGTCTTGACCGCCATGCCCCTTAGCGAAGGCAGCTTCAAAGAAGGCATCTCCATTATCATGCCTATGCTCGGCATCTGGAGTATGGAATTCATCACTCTACCAACAAAGAACACCAGCACCAGGTCGAACGCGTACACTGCAAGCGCCACCTGCGGCCCGAAGAACGCGCCTACGAGCCCGAAAATCACCGCGGTGCGCGCTGCGCAGGGCAGGAAAGTGGAAAGCAGAGATGCCATGAACCTCTCCTTCTCCGTTTCGAGCAGCCTAGTGCTCAGCACCGCCGGGACCGTGCATCCGTAGCCCAGCAGCATGGGGATGAACGCCCTTCCGTTCAGCCCTATCCTCTGCATGAACAGGTCCGTCAGGTAGGAGACTCTCGTTATGTATCCGCTGTCCTCCAGCAGCGCGAGCATTATGTAGAATATCAGTATGTACGCGAGCACTATCTGGGCGCTCACCATGAGCGCGGTGTATGCGCTCGTGAAAACAGTTTCAGAATAAGGAAACACCACCACTGAAGAAATCGCATCGAAAACCGGATGCACATAAGCCTCGAATCCCAATCCCATGGCCTCGCTTATCCAGCCTCCCCCTGCGAAAACAATCTGGAAGACGACTGCAAGGGCTGCGAAAAGCATCAGGTATCCGAAAATCCCGTGCGTCGCCAGCTCGTCCAGCCTTTCGGCAAATGAAATTCCTTTGTGGCGCTTAGCCCTCACCACTTTTCTGATTATTTCGCTTATGGCCGCATATCGTTCTGCAGAAAAGAGCGTCTCTATCCCGTGGCCGTGCATCTTCTCAAGCGCTTTTCTTTCCGCGGCTATCCTGCCTGCAGCAGAGCCCTTCGCTCTCGCTTCTCCTTGGAGGAGCCGGAGCGCCTCCCATCTGGCCGCGCGCAGTTCCTTCATGATCTTTCCCACGCTCTTCTCGACTTCCTTTCCGTAGGATGGCGCTTTAGGCGGATTCCTGTTCCCGAGCGCCTTTTCCACGATTTCGCGCACCCCCTTTCCCTGCGTCGCCACGACCTTGACTACAGGCACGCCGAGAATTGCGGAAAGCTTCCTCTCGTCTATCTCCACCTCCTTCCTCTCAGCCGCATCCCATTGGTTCAGCGCAATCGCGAACGGAAGCCCCATCTCGCAAAGCTGTAGCGTGAGATACAAATTCCTTTCCAACGCAGTGGAATCTATGACGTTTATAATGAACGGCTTCTCCTGTACGAGGTAATCCCGCGCCACGCTTTCCTCAGGAGTGTGCGGGGAAAGCGAATACACTCCGGGCAAATCCACTATCCTTATCTCCTTCCCGTTGTGGAGGAGCACGCCTTCTGCAACCTCCACGGTCTTGCCCGGCCAGTTCGCCACGTGCTGCGAAAGCCCTGTGAGATGGTTGAACAGCGTAGATTTTCCTACGTTCGCATTGCCCACTAGCGCAATTTTCGGCGCACCTTTTCCCAATTCCTTTGCCTTTTTTTCATGACACTCCATATTATTTCCTCACAAAAATATTCGAAGCCACGTTCTCGCCAAGGGCGAGGCACGTCCCTTTCACCGCTATCTTCATCGGCCCGAGCTTCGGCTTGGACGCTACTATGATTTTTGCCCCGGGCACAAGGCCGAGCTCCCCCAGCCTTTTGGACGCTTTCTTTCCAGCGAGCACGAGCGCGACCTTCGCGCAATCCCCTTCCTTGCACAAGTAAAGCGGCTTCATCCCGCCCATTTTCTTCGGCATCTTCTGCGCCTGCGGCGGCTCGTCCTCAAAATCCAGCAGCTTGCACACGAGTTTTTTTATCATCCGATCATCCGTCCAGTTTTTTCCTTATGAGCATTTCGACCTTGTCCGAAACCGCGTGCTCCAGCCTGCAAGCCTCATCCTCCGCTTCCTTTTCACCCATTCCCAGGGATACGAGGAACCTAAGTATGGTTTTGTGTTTCGCGTATACGGTTCTGCCCTCCTTTCGCCCCTTCGAAGTGAGCCTTATTTCCAGCCTCGGTTCGTATTCCACCAGCCCCTTTGTCTTCAATTTGGCGAGCATCTCGCTCACCGAGGGCATGGAGATTTTGAGTTTTTCAGCCAGCCCCTTCGTGGAAATTTCCCTTTTTTCCAATTCGCAGCGGTACATCTCCTCCATGTATTCGTCAATATTTTCGCTAATTTGTTTTGGATGCTTCACAATCTAATTAGGTGCGCCTAATTAATAAAGCTTTTGTAGCGTTTAAATTAGTATTGATACTAAGAGAATGCGTACGTGCCCAGTACTCGGAACGCAAAACACGCAACACCCATGTAGGGGTGACGGAGCCTGGTCAATCGTGCAAGGCTTAGGAACGCCATTCGAGTGTTTTTCGGTACGTGCTCGAATGGCGTTATGACACCTTGTGCCCTAGCGGCTGCGCAAGTTCAAATCTTGCCCCCTACATCCCTTCTAACTAGGTTTTCATATGGGCACAACCGTTGCATCTGCTTCGGAAGGCAATGTTTTTATCCTCCTTATTCCCCTATTATCTTGACCAGCACCCGCTTCCTCCTCTGCCCGTCAAATTCACAATAGAAAATCTGCTCCCACGGCCCCAAATCAAGTTTTCCATCCGTAATGGCCATCACGACCTGGTGGCCAATGAGCTGCCTCCAGATGTGCGCAGCCCCGTTATCTTCCCCTACGTTGTGCTCGTACTTCGCTCCGTAAGGGACCAGCCTCTCAAGCGTGCGCTGGAAATCCGAAATCAAACCGGATTCATTGTCATTCACTATGACCGCGGCGGTTATGTGCATGGGATTCACGAGCACTAACCCCTCCTTCACCCCACTCGCCTTTATCGCATCCGCGATCCTGTCCGTGATGCGCACGAACTCCACCTTTTCCTTCGTGTCGAATTCCAGATACTCCGTCCTGCTCTTCATAAGATTATAGGCAACGATAAGGTATATAAACAATCCCGCCCAAGCCGTTATACGGATTCTATAATTGAGGTTGAATGCATGGTCAGAGCTATTGTTGTGGGAGCCGGTCCGGGAGGGATGTTCGCAGCCTACCTCCTCGCCAAATCAGGCATTGGCGTCACCCTCGTGGAGATGGGCGAGGACGTAGAGGAGCGGATGAAGAAGATAAACGGCGGCGGAGCTGCTGCAGGCCCCAACTACATCCAAGGCATGGGCGGGAGCGGCACGTTCTCGGACGGCAAGATAAACCTCAACCCCGAGATAGGGGGCAACATGCTCGAATTCGTGTCCAAGAGCGACGCGGAAAACCTCATTGATTACGTTGACAAGCTTTTCGTGAAGTACGGGATGGAAAAGAAGGCGGAGATCCACCCGAAAGCCAGCGAATTGATGAGAAAAGCGATGCGCGTCGGGATAAAATACATCCCGATAAAGCAGAAGCACATCGGTTCAGACTTCCTTCCAAAGATCGTAACCGGGATACGGAAGGAGATGGAGGGCTACGGAGTGAAGGTGCTGGTAAAGACCAAGGCAATCGATCTCATAATGCGCAACGGGAAAGCCCAGGGCGTAGTAGTCGAATCTGACGGCAAGCAGGACAAGATCGAAGCGGATTACGTGGTTCTGGCTCCAGGCCGCGCTGGCTCGCACTGGCTCCTGGACATCGCGGCGAAATACGGGCTTCCCTACCACTACGGTCCCCTGGACATCGGCGTGAGAGTGGAGGTCCCGGATGAAGTGATGGAAGAGATAACGGAAATAAGCTGGGACCCCAAGTTCCACATCCGCACCAAGAAATACGATGATTTCGTGCGCACGTTCTGCACCAACCCGAGCGGGTTCGTGATAACCGAGAATTACGGCAAGTTCGTATCGGTGAACGGGCACAGCATGAAGAGTAAGCAGTCGCACAACACCAATTTCGCGTTCCTGGTGCGCATACACCTCACCGAGCCTGTGGAGAACACCACCCTCTATGGCGAGAGCATATGCAAGCTCGCCACCACGATAGGTGGAGGCAAGGCGATACTCCAGCGCCTCGGAGACCTTAAGAAGGGCAGGAGGAGCAGCTGGGAGAGGATAAACAAGAGCTATGTGGAACCCACGAACAAGGACGTAACTCCGGGAGACCTGAGCATGGCGCTTCCGGCCAGAATAGTTGATGACATCGTGGAAGGGCTGGACATGCTCGCAAAAGTCATTCCCGGAGTGAACGAGGAAACTACGCTCCTCTACGGCCCTGAAGTGAAATTCAAGTCCGTGCGCCTGGAAGTGAGCAAGAAAATGGAGGCCGCGAACGTCGCGAACCTCTTCACCGTGGGCGACGGCGCGGGCGTGAGCGGAGGAATCGTGACCGCAGGAGTGACCGGGCTGATAGCGGCGCGGGAAATCCTCCTCCGCGAAGGCAAGAAATCCGAGGTATAGAATGGACGAGATAATCTTTTCCGCTTCGTACAAGAACTGGGTGTTCTCCGAGCGCTTCGACCTTTCCAATGCATCCGAGCAGGACGTCGCTTATGCATTGGCGCACATCCGCGAGCACATAGAGAACGAGGCGTTCTGCCGCTCAGGCGTGGACTGTGAAGGAATAGAAGCCGCAATCCCTGAAGGCAATGGCATGCATGACCTGATCAAGGTGCTGGAATCCAGGAAGCCCTGGGAATGGAAGGAGTTCCTGCTGAAATTCGCCGGAAAGGAGGAACTGCTTCCTGTAGCAGAGGCGAAGCTCGTATGCGCGCTCCTCAAAAAGAACGGCATCTCAGCAAAGATCGAATCCAGCATGATAAAATCCCTGCTGAAGCCCCAGAAGCAGGAGCTTTTCGAGGGGCAGGTCGCGTTCATAGGCAGGTACAAGGACTGGATGGCGATAAAGAAGCTCGGGGTTGATGAAACAACCAGGGATTACGAGATTTCAGGCATCCTCTCCGCGATAAACACCACTTTGGTTGGCAAGTCGTTCGATTTCCTCCATCCTGATCGGAGCGTGGAATCGATAGCCGAAGCCGCGACCAGGGGCAAGAGGAAATCGTTCATAAACCTCTCGCAGGCGCTCAGGCAGGTCGAACCCTCTCTCGCAGGGGATCGAATCCGCGCCTCCTACCTCCTCAAATGCGTTTTCGAGAAACTGGGCTTCGCGCCGTACGCGAACGTAGAGGTCCTCACGGCGGCTTATCCTGACCTCAAGGTGCCCAAGCCGAGGGGGAGGTTCTCCAAGAAGTAGCGGGTGAGCATATGAACACGATATCCACGTTGGCGCTTTCGTTCGTGCTTTCCTCCCTGATAGGGATGGAGCGGCAGCTCAGCAAGAAGACCGTGGGCTTCGCGCCCTACGTGCTCGTCACCACCATTTCCACTGCAGTGACGCTCATTTCCATAACATTTTTCCCGCAGAACCCCGCGATAATCGTGAGCGGCCTGATAAGCGGGATAGGCTTCCTCGGCGCAGCCGCAGTGATAAAGTACAGCGACAAGTTCTTCGGCTTCACGACTGCTGCAGCGATATGGGCGGTTGCCGGCTTCGGCATAATCGTCGCGGTTTCGGATATAATCACCATCGCAGTCATCTACGGCTTCCTCTGGGCCGTGATAGTGATAGACAAACTCGTGGAGTTGAGCGGCTTCGGCAGGCACATGAAGACCGTGCTGATAGAGGCGAAGGGCATAGGCAGCCATTCCGACATAAAAGGCATAATCTTCAAGTACGCGCAGGTGCGCGAGGAAAGCCTGGACATAGACATGAGCAGCAAAAAAGTCGAATACCGCTTCCACATCCCGGAGCATGCGAAGATGGAGGAGATGACGGAGAAGCTGGAGGCCATCAAGGGCGTAATCAAGATCCACGTGGAGTGATCTGATGGGCAAGGGCTTCGGATACGCTAAATCGATTCTTCTCGGCGAGCACTTCGTGGTCTACGGGCTTCCGGCTATAGGCGTAGCGCTCTCCAAGAAGACCGAGGTCGAGATTTCGAAATCCAGCCACATGTGCATAGAATCCTCGCACGCGGACGCGAGCCTGCTCAACGGGCTCGAGGCCGTGAAGTCCGTGATGGGCATAAAGGACAATTTCATAGTGAAGATAAAAAGCGAGATTCCGATGGGGAGCGGCCTCGGCTCGAGCGCAGCGCTGAGCGTCGCGTTCGCGCGCGCCCTTTCCGACGAATACAAGCTCAATCTCAGCGACGAGCAGGTATCATCTTATGCTTACGAGGCCGAGAAGGTCTACCACGGAACCCCTTCCGGCATAGACAACACCCTTTCCACGTTCGGAGGCGCGATCCTTTTCAAGAAGGAGGGCGGAAAATCTATCCTCACCAAGCTCAAAGTAGGAAAACCCCTCCATTTCGTTATAGGCAACACGGGGAAGAAGAGGGGCAGCACCGCAGAGATACTCTCTGCAGTGAAAGCAAGGAAAGAGAAGAACCCGGGGATATACGAAGACCTGTTCAATGCCGAGCAGAAAATCATAGATTCAGCCATAAATGCGATAGAGCACGGGAAGCTCGAAGAGCTTGGCGAGCTCATGAACATAAACCACGGCCTTCTTTCAGCCATGGGTGTATCCACCAAGGAAAACGGGGACATAATTTATGCGGCTAGGGCGTTCGGCGCCCTAGGGGCGAAGATAACCGGCGCGGGGATGGGCGGAAGCTGCATAATCCTCGCGAAGAACGAGAAGCAGTCCGAAGAGATTGCA
The DNA here is from genome assembly GCA_037440825.1 of Microcaldota archaeon. GTDB lineage: Archaea > Micrarchaeota > Micrarchaeia > Anstonellales > Bilamarchaeaceae > JAHJBR01. The sequence goes on from JBBITJ010000002.1 coordinate 7,764, forward strand.
AATGAAATAAAGAAGATGGGCTATCTCGCGATAACCTCTATAGTCCAGTAGTCAGGCAAAACCAT
>JBBITJ010000002.1:7928-11250 GCA_037440825.1 Microcaldota archaeon
AGAAGATGGGCTATCTCGCGATAACCTCTATAGTCCAGTAGTCAGGCAAAACCATAGCAGAATCCTCACCTTGACGACTTTGTCGGCAATCGCAGGCGCAAGTGTTTCCGCTTCCCTGTATATGCGTTTGCCCCCTGACCGCCGTGCAGCTGCTGAATGAAGGATCGCAATTCGGCGCGTAGTTCTGCCTCTTGACATTTGCCGTTCCTGCTATCTAACCATCCAATATTATACAATTTACAACATTTTAATAGCTTTCGTCCTTGGGCAGCGAATGGTACGCGAACTGGCTCACGAACGGCGCCTTGTTGTCCACGCCTTTCCCTATCCCGTTCACAACATGCACTGAAACCAGCGGGGTAAGGTCCAGCTCCCCCTGCCTTATCGCTTCCCTTATCCTCTCCTGCGCGTCAGGCGCATCCAGCACGAGGAGCAGGGCCTTTTCCAAATCCAGGGATTCCACCTCTTTCGACATGTTTCCGTCGGAGCCCAATTTGTTTATCGTCCTGTCGACAACAAGGATCGCAGGCGCATCCCCGTTTTTCCCTGCTTTCTCGATCGCCCCCCTGGCCGCGTCAGCGATGTCCGCAGCGAGCTTGACCGACCCGTCATCCTTGAACTTCCCGAATCGCATTGCTACATCAGTGGCCCTCCTGAGCGTAGTGGCGATGAACGCCTTTTCGCTTCCGCTGAATTCCCTGCCTACGAGTCCTGCGTTGATTTTGAGCATGCTGGTCAAGTTTCCACCTAAACATTTGTTTTCTAACATTTGATAATCTAGGACGCTATTTAAATTTTTCAGCGAAATTTCCAAACAAAAGACCGAAGCGTTTATAATATTTTCATGCAAATGTTTGGAATATCAATGGTGGAATGATGGAAAACGGACAAATGAAGATTGACGACACGGACAGAAGGATAATCCACGAGCTCAAGCTCAACTGCAGGCGCTCCGCGCGCGAGCTCGCATCGGAATTGGGATTGAGCCCCTCTTCACTTATAGAGCGGATGAAGAAGCTCGAGAGCGGAGGCGTGGTAACCGGCTACTCCGCCAATTTGGATTACATAAAGCTGGGCTACGAGTTCATGGCGCTCGTGCAGATAAGCATATCGCACGGCAAGCTGCTCGACGTGCAGGAGAAGATAAGCCGCCTTCCAGGCGTGGTCTCAGTTTACGACGTGACCGGCGGGCATGACTCAGTAGCGATAGTGATGTGCAAGAACCGCGCAGACCTCTCCTCCCTGATAAAGAAGATACTTGCGACCCAGCACGTTGAAAAGACAAATACGAGCATAATCCTGAACGTGGTGAAGGACCAGTCCCAATTCTCGGGCGTCTAGCTATACTTCTTTACTCCAATCCGTCTGCAATACGCGGACAATGCGCACCTTGAGCAGAACGGAACTCTGGGGAGGCACGTCGTCTGCCCGTGGGACACTAATGCGATGTTGAATATACTGTGCAGCTGTTTGGGCACAATCCGCACCAACTTTTTCTCAGTTTCCTCAGGCTTCCGCGTATTAACTATTCCCAGCCTGTTGGAAATCCTGTGCACATGCACATCCACGCCTATCGCAGGCTTCCCGAACGCATGGGCAAGCACTACATTAGCAGTCTTCCTTCCCACTCCGGGCAGCTCCATCAGCTTTTCGAAATCCGCAGGCACCTTTCCCCCGAAATCCGAAATAAGCTTTTTCGACAACTGGATAATGTGCCTTGATTTGGTGCGGTAGAATCCCACTCCGTATATGAGCTTTGCAACCTCTTTTTCATCTGCCCCAGCCAGCTCCCGTACACCTCTGTATCTTGAAAAGAGCCTTTTGCACGCCTCCAGCGTGGTTTCGTCCTTCGTCCTTGCAGAAAGGGCGGTGAAAATAAGCGACTTGAACTTGTCCCCTTTTGTGAATCCGTCAATTTTGAAAACAGCCGCCCCGCGCCTTTTCGCCTCGCGCATCACTTTCTCCAGAATCCGGCGCGTAAGCCACCTTGCCGCTTTCATGTAATCATTCGTTCAGACAGAAGGGCTCATCAACTCAGCTTTGGACAGATCAGAAATACCTTGTGTCATCAACATATAGAGATAGTGAAACCTATTTATATGCCTTTTCCGAAGTCTGCATATGAAAGCCAGCGCGACAGCCAACTCTAATATTGCAATAATAAAGTATTGGGGACAGAGGGACGAAAAGCTCGTCCTTCCCACCAATAGCTCTATCTCCTTCACCATGGACGAGCAGCTCAGCACCAAAACCAGCGTGGAATTCGATTCCAGGCTGGAGAAAGACGAATTGGTGCTTAATAATGCTCCAGGCACGGAAAAGGAGCTTCTGCGCGCATCCAAATTCCTGGATTTGATAAGGGCGAAAGCCAAGATCAAGACAAAGGCGAGGATAGTTTCCAGCAACACTTTCCCCAAATCCGCAGGCATGGCTTCCTCGGCATCCGCATTCGCAGCGCTTGCAGCAGCAGGCTCCAAGGCAGCAGGGCTGGAATTGGATGAAAAAGAGCTTTCCATCCTTGCGAGGCAGGGCTCAGGCTCAGCTTCCCGCTCCATTTTTGGAGGATGCGTGCAGTGGAACGCAGGGAAGAGGAAGGACGGCTCGGATTCTTATGCTGAGCAGCTTTCCCCTCCGGAGAAATGGGCTGATTTGAGGAACGTGATAGTGATTTCCAGCATGAAAGAGAAGCACATAGGCTCCACAGCAGCAATGAGAATCACCGCTAAAACATCCTCTTTGTTCCCTGCCCGGCTTAAGGCGGTGGAGAAACGAATTTCTACTGTGCGCAAAGCGGTGAAAGAGCAGGATTTTGAATCCATGGCGCCTGTGATAATGCAGGAAAGCGACAGCATGCACGCGACTATGCTGGACAGCTGGCCTTCGATCGTTTACCTGAACGAGGTATCGTTCCGGGTCATGCGTTTCGTGAAGGAACTGAACGACTCTTACGGAAGATACGTGGCGGCCTACACTTTTGATGCAGGTCCAAACGCGCACGTATATACTACCTCGAAACATGCATCTGAGATAAAAAAAGCCCTTGCGGAGATGAGCGGGGTTATGAAGATCATCGAATCGAAGGTTGGGGAAGGCGTTAGATATTAGTTCGATTCTAACGAGCTTTCTCAGTATTCATCATCTTCATAATTCTCAGGGTCGTATTCATCTAAGAACTTAGTGATAAATTTTGCGGTTTCAATCCTAGTCGTATTATCTCTAATCAGAATATTGGGAATTCTCAGCGTCGTAAATTCTTTTTGAGTAGAAGAAACCGTCTATCTCCTAACCTCCGTGCAAACCGCCTTCTTCCCAAGCATGAGCG
>JBBITJ010000002.1:11350-22915 GCA_037440825.1 Microcaldota archaeon
GAAACCGTCTATCTCCTAACCTCCGTGCAAACCGCCTTCTTCCCAAGCATGAGCGCCTCTATCCTCTCCGGATGCCCTGCATTCACTATGTACGAAGGCGCGTCAAGGGAAAGCAATTCCCTGAGCTTGCCCTCCATCGCACCGGTAACATCCCCTTCTTTCGTCTTCAAATGCTTCTTTATCTCGGAAAAGTTCTCCTTCGTGATGAGCGGAATCACCTTTCCGGCATCGTCCAGCACCCCATCCACATCAGTTGCAAGCACGACGAATTCCGCATCCTTTCCCAAATATGAAACAATCTGGTCTCCTGAACAAACAGATCCAACAAGCGAGGAATCCAGCACCACGTCCCCGTAAAGCACAGGCAAAAACCCTTTTTTCAAATATTTCTGCACTATTCCGGTGTCGAATTTCGAAATCCTCTTCTCCTTCTGCTCAATAAGTGCAGCAGGAGGAAGGGAAATTGCAGGCACCCTTGCTTTTATGAGCGCATTCACAAATACCTGGGAAAGCTCATTGCAAGCCCAGTGCGTATCCGCATAGCCTAGCTTCTGCGCCTCGTTCTTCACTCCGTCCTTTATCCCGTATTTCAGCACAGGCGCATGCCCGAAAGAGCCGGCTCCATGCACAAGGACGAAATCCTGCACCCCTTTTTTCCAGACTGAAGCGATGGTCCGTGCCATGAAGTCGAGGTTTCCGGTTTCCAGTTCCCTGTACCCGCTTTTCCGGGTTATGAAGCTGCCTCCTATCTTCAGAATCTTCATGTTTTTAGCTTTCCGAAAATGGTTTAATAAACGTTGGTGAAATCATGAATTATGAGAGTTCTAGTAGCAATAACTGGCGCATCCGGCCTCATCTACGCCTCCCGCCTTGTCTCAGTGCTGAAAGACATGAAAGGAGTGGATTGCAAGGTCGTTATCAGCTCCGGCGCAAAAGAAGTTGCAAAAGCCGAAGGCGCAACCCTTCCAAAAGCGGATTATGAAGAATTTTATTTCTCCTGCCCGTACGCATCCGGCTCCAACCCTCCAGATGCATTAGTGGTAATTCCCTGCTCCCTCAAATCATTGGGAGAAATAGCCAACGGAGTGAGCAATTCATTGATTACGAGGGCTGCAGAAGTAGTTCTTAAAGAGAGGAAAAAGCTCATCCTCGTGGTGAGGGAAACCCCTTATTCTCTTATAACTATAAGAAATATGGAAACCGTCACTCTTGCAGGCGGCGTAATCCTTCCTGCAACCCCTGGCTTCTACGGAAAGCCGAAAAAAGTTGATGATCTGATAGATTTCATAGTCGCAAGGGTGCTGGACCAATTGGGTTTGAAGCATAATGTAGGGAAAAGGTGGAGCAAATGAACAGTTTCCGCGATTTCATAGGGAAATTGAAAAAGGAAGGCAAGCTCGTGGAGCTAAAGAAGCCTGTTTCCACAAAGCTTGAGCTGGCTGGCGTCCTGAAAGCCCTGGACGGCAAGCCCGTATATACTGAAAAGATAAAGGAAAATCCCGGCGCAAAAGTAGCTGGAAATATCTTCTCCACAAGAGACCTGATTTGCGATTATCTGGGAATAAAACGGGACGAACTAATCCCGAAGCTAACCTGGGCGATAAACAATCCAAGCAAGCCGGAATCGGCGAAAACCGGTCCTGTTCTCGAAATCACGGAAAATGATGTGGACCTCTCCAAATACCCAATTCCCTTCCACGCGGAAAAAGACGGCGGCCCTTACTTCGCATCCGCAATAGTGATTGCGAATGACAAGGAGCTCGGACTAAACTGCTCCTTCCACAGGATGATGGTTATAGGAAAGGACAGAGTGGCGATACGCATCCTGAAACGCCACCTTGACGAATACATAAACAGGGCAGAAGGCGAGCTGGACGTGGCGTTCGTAGTGGGCGCGCCCATAAACGTTATGCTCGCAGCAGCCACTTCCATAGAATTGGGAAAAGACGAATTGGAAATCGCGAACTCCCTGATGCCCTTCAAGACCGTAAGACTCGGAAATGGAATAGAGGTTCCTGCCGATGCTGAATTCGTGTTCGAAGGAAAGATAACAAATGAAATGGTGGACGAAGGCCCGTTCATAGACCTCACGGAAACCTACGACATAGTAAGGAAGCAGAGGGTAATGAAAATAACAAAAATCCACCACAGGAAGGACCCGATATTCCACGCGCTGCTTCCCGGCGCCTTGGAGCACAAGATACTGATGGGAATGCCCCGCGAGCCTACTATATTCAACGAGGTAAGCAAGGTGTGCGAGTGCAAGGGAGTCAACATAACTCCAGGCGGCTGCTCCTGGCTCCACGCAGTCGTTTCAATAAAAAAGAAGAGCGAAGACGACGGAAAAAAGGCGATAGAAGCAGCGTTCAGGGGCCACAAGTCCCTAAAGCACGTCGTAATAGTTGATGAAGACATAGACATCTATGATTCCGCTTCAGTTGAGTGGGCGATAGCCACGAGGGTGCAGGCAGACAAGAGCGCCATAATTAAATCCAATGAAAAGGGCTCTTCCCTGGACCCTTCAGCAGACCCGCACACTTACGCAACAGCCAAGATGGGGTTGGATGCCACGAAGCCGCTCAAGGCGCACGGCAAGAACTTCGCAAAAGCCGAATGGATGAAAGTAAACCCGAATGATTACATATAGGTGCAAGGATGCAGCTTTCCAAAATCGAGCAGAAAATGTACGAAGGCGAAATGGGCGAGGCAGTTCGCCAGTCCATGGAAATCCTCGTGGCTTTGGGAAAAATCTACGGCGCGGAAAGGATGATTCCTATAACTTCCGCGCAGATCGCCGGAGTTTCGTACAAGACGATAGGCGACGCTGGGCTCGATTACCTGAAGGATTTCGCTTCGAAGGGTGCGAAAGTGAAAATCCCATCCTTCCTGAACCCTGCCGGAATGGACAGGGCGCAATGGAAGGAGATGAAGGTTCCGGAGAATTTCGCCAAAAAGCAGATTGAAGTGCTTGATGCATACGCATCCATGGGCATAACCATGACTTGTACCTGCACTCCTTATTTGGTTGGGCTGAAGCCCAAGAGAGGCGAGCACATCGCATGGTCGGAAAGCTCGGCAGTTGCATTCTCAAATTCGGTTTTGGGTGCACGCACAAACCGGGAAGGCGGCCCGAGCGCGCTCGCAGCTGCGATATGCGGCGTAACCCCTGAATATGGCTTCCATTTGGATAAGAACAGAGTGTGCAGCGTATTGGTGGAAGTGGAAGCTGACCTGAAAACATCAGCGGATTACGGCGCTATGGGCTACTACCTGGGAAAAATAGTGAAGAACAGGAATCCTGCGTTCAGAGGAATAAAAGGCGCGAGCAACGACAAACTGAAGGGGCTCGGAGCCGCGCTCGCATCCTCCGGCTCGGTCGCGATGTTCCACGCAGAAGGCATAACTCCGGAATTCGCGCTCGCAGATGCGCCGGAAAAAATCACTTTCACTCAAAAGGAACTGGAAGAGACCAAAGAGAAGCTCAACTCCAAGGAGAAGCCGGACCTCATCACGATCGGCTGCCCTCATGCGTCAATCGAAGAAATAAAGGAAATCTCGGACATCGTGAAAGGGAAAAGGCTGGACTGCGAGCTCTGGGTTTGCACAGCAAGGCAGACTAAAGCCATTGCAGACAGCATGGGCTACACAGCAATAATAGAGGGCGCAGGCGGAAGGATTGTTGCGGATACGTGCATGGTGGTCTGCCCCCTTGAACAGATGGGCCACAAGGTCACTGGCTGCAATTCAGGGAAAGCGGCGAACTACCTCGCATCACTGTCCAAGCAAAAAGTCGTATTCGGAAATCCAGGTGACATAATATGCAAGTGAGCGCAAGGGTGATCTCCCGCGGGAAGGCGAAAGGAAAAATCCTGCTCAGCAAGGACTCAATTTCGTTCCTCGGAGGAGTCGACCCGAAAACCGGGATAGTGATGGAGAAGGGGCACGCGCTCGAAGGCAAATCAATCGCAGGCACAGTGCTGGTCTTTCCCAACGGAAAGGGCTCCACAGTGGGCTCCTACGTGATGCTCCAGCTCAAAAAGAACGGAAAAGCGCCTGCTGCGATAATCAATTCAGAAGCCGAGCCCATAATCGCCGTAGGCGCGATAATTTCCAGCATTCCTATGATAGACAAGCTTGCAAAGGACCCATTCTCCATTCTGAAAGACGGGCAGGAAGTAGAAGTGGACGCAGAGAACGGAATGCTGGTTTTTTAACCACAGAGGAGAGTGAAGCTCATGTATGGATACGGAAAGGGTTCGCGCGCTGAAAGGGAATTGATCCACTATTTCACTGAAAACGGCTATTCTGTAATCCGCGCAGCGGGAAGCGGAGTGAGCTCGCTTTCACCCGACCTGCTCTTATTCAAGAGGGGAAACCAGTATGCGATAGAGGCAAAGGCGCACGAAACCGAAAACCTGAGCCTGGACCGCGACCAATTCTTAGGCTTGAAAAAGTGGGAAGAGAACACCGGCATTACCACTCTCGTCGGGTGGAGGAGAAACCGGGAGGAATGGCTGTTCGTTCCTCTCTCTATTTTTGATGAAAAGGAAAAATCCTTCACTCTCAACTGGGAAAGGGCGCAGATGGTAGGACGGAAAAAAGAGGAGCTTATCTGATTCTGAAACCTGAGCGGTGTGTTCATCTGGCCTGGTCTATCCTGTAATCCTGTATCGCTTCCCATTCCTCCACAGGTTTCCGGTTTCGCGGTTTAGCGTACAGCAATTCCCCTGCATAAGCGATCATCGCCCCATTATCTCTATTGAATTCATCAGGCGCAACCCCGAATTCCACCCCGTCTTCTGCGCACATCATCCGCAGCATCTCCTGCAACCTCCTGTTCTGCGCAACCCCTCCGCATGCGACCAGTTTTTTCTTTTTAGTAAGAAATAGCGCTCTCTCAGTGGCCTCGCAGCTCATCGCGAAAGCGGTCTCCATGAGCGAATATGCGACATCCTTCTTCGCCTTTGTCTGCGCGAGCTTGGACGCGCTGGTGAGCAACCCGGAAAACACGAGGTTCATTCCCTTCACCGAATAGGGCAGTTCCACGTATTTCCCTCCTTTCGCAAACTCCGCAAGAGCGGATCCGTGCGCATACTCCATCCCGATATTCCTGGCGAAAGAGTCGAAAAGGTTGCCCATCCCTATGTCCAAAGTTTCCCCGAGCACGTGAAAACCGGTTTTTTCCTCCATGAGAATCTGGCTGTTCCCCCCGCTCAGATAAATGTAAAGGGGATTCTTCAACCCGGTAAGGTGCTCGCTTATCTTCGCGTGCGCGTAGCAGTGGTTCACCCCTATTGCTGGCTTTCCGTATTTTTTCGCCAAATACTTGGCCATCACCACTCCCATGCGGAGCGGTGCGCCTATTCCAGGTCCCTGCGCGAAAGCTATCAGGTCCACATCTGAAATGCGCAGCCCTGCGGTGAGCAGGTTCTCCCTGAGCAGCCGCGTGAACACGTCTGCATGGTGGTCAGCCGCCTTCCTTGGCAGTATCCCTTCCCCAGCAGGCGGCTTGTACGTATCGTAAATGTTTGAAATAACCTTCCCGCCTTTGACTATGCCTATTCCAAGAGTATGAGCCGTACTCTCAATTCCTAATGTTATCATCCTGCCACCAGACGGGTGATGAACATGAGCGTGAGCGAAGCCGCATTGAACAGCGCGTGCGCGATTATGCACGTGAGCAGGTTCCTCTCCTTCCTGAAATAATACGCGAGTATGAGCCCTATCACAAATGCGCCCGCGATCTCGCTCAGCGAACCGTAGAACAGGTGGGAGAGCGCGAACAGCGCTGCTGATGCCGCAATCCCGTACCTAGCAGCCAGGAACCCCCTGAAAAGCAGCTCCTCGCTCAGCGGAGCGAAGAGCACGGCAAAGAGCACTACGTATAGCGGCAGCTCTGCCACTTTCGAATATACCTTCAGCGCATCGGATCTTATCCCGAGGAACAGCATGAAATACGAGAGCGCGAGCACTGCCACGACCATCAGGAACAGCAATCCAAGCGCGTGAAGCCCGCTCTTGTAAAGCTCCTTCCTCTTCGTTATCTTGTCCGCGAGCACCTTGTCCACGTCCTTGTGGATGAAATAGAGCGCGAGCGAGAGCATCGCGAGGTGCGCGTCCACGACCACCGAGTAGGGGAGCAGCCTGTGCACTACGGAAAATAGGGCTATGATGATTATCGCGGCTGCTGCGTGCGGCTTGCCGAAATGGACCGCTGCCAGCACCACGAACCCTATGATTAGAGGTATCTTGAAAATCGAGACGCCGTCATTGGCCCCGAAATAATAGAAGAAGCCTGATATGCAGAAAGAAAGGAAAGCAACCAGAAAAAGGTTCCTGTCCATCTCAGTATTGGCGCCGGTGCCCGGCTTGTGTCGATTCGATCCGGAGATTCGTCGCAGAATGAGCGGCGCCTCCGAGGTCTCTTCGGCGACGTTCATGCGAAAACTCACTTCTTTTCGAAGTATCCGCACTTCCCGCAGGAGCGCCTGTCCTTGTGCTCCGCGAGCCTCACTCCAGGTCCGCACTTCGGGCAGTATTTCCCTTGCTTCCACGGCCCTGCCTTCTTCTCATTCTTAGCCGGAGCTGCGGGCTTCTTCGCTTCCTTCTTTTCAACCATAAACGCCACCTATCTACTTCTTCTTCGCAGCAGGCGCAGCCTTCTTCTCCTTCTTCGGCTTCTTCTCAGCCATGCCGTCGCGCACGAGTATGTGCCTCGGCTCGGTCTTGAGCGCCGCCTCCTTGGTCGCGTAAACGTGCAGCACCGCATCCACGTTCCTGATCCCGAATTTCGAGCGGACCTCGTTCAGCACAACGCTATCCGGGTTCGCCCCGAGCTTCGAGGACACGAGCTCCTTTATCTCCTTCCTGCTGGGAGTACTCTTGTCGAACGAGATGGTTGCGGTTACCTCTTTCCTTCCCATCACCGCATTTTCAATAGTCTTGATTATCTTCGCGTCCATATGATCACTTTATCCTCTCCATCTTCCTCCTTCCCATCGCCTGGAGCACTTCCGCCTCCTTCCCGCTCGCGGCGTTCGCCAAGAGCTCCTCGGGAATCTCTATGTCGTACATCTCCGAGCTTTCCTGGTCCATGACCTGCGCGGTCTTCCCGCTCACGCTCATGAGCAGCACGTTCTTCCTCTCTATGATCGGGACTTCTACGTCCTGGTCGCTGGGCGTGAGGAGCGTCTTCTTCTGGCCGTCGAATATGCCGATGGCGGTCACGCGCATCTTCGCTGCGCCGTGCTTCCCAGGCTTCGAGGTATCGATCTCCACGATCCTGCAGGGTATGCCCTCTATGAGGACGTACTTGCCTTCCTTCAAATCCTTCGCTGAAGCGAAAATTTTCTCACTCATCAAGTTCACCAATTCAATTCGTAGAACTATGCTTTTGTGCAAAAGGATTAATATTGTTAGTATTTATAAACGTTTTTATGTCGTCAAAATCCCTCCACGATGTGCTGGACAACGAGTTCATGCAGGCGTGCAGGGCGGTTTTAGGCGTGTAAGTGGGCCCATTATTCCAATAATAGATTCCCATCGCCAAAACCGTTTCAAGTTTCCGGTCCCGAGTTCCGAAATGCACGGCTGGAAACCGAGCCTAAGAGCTGATTCGCCATGACTTTGCCGATAATCGACGCCCATTGCCATCTGCAGGATTACAAGACCATAGAAATAAAGCCCGGCTGGCTTCCGGTAACGGTAGGCTATTCGCACAATTCGAACATCAAGAATGCTGAAATAGCCAAGAAATACGATTTGCCCTATGCACTGGGAATCGCTCCGCAGAGCGCAGTGAAGGAGGGCATCTCCAAACTGGATTTGTGGGTTGATGAAATAAGGAAGCACAAGCCCAACGCGATAGGCGAGATAGGGCTGGATTTACACTGGGTGAAGACTTCTCAGCACCTGAAAGACGAAGAAATCCTGTTCGAAAGGATGCTCGACCTCGCGGACGAGATGAAGCTTCCAATCACCATCCACTCCCGCGACGCGGAATCCAAGGTAATTGAAATCCTCCGCGAGCGTAAATGGTCCAGGGGGATAATGATGCATTTCTTCTCAGGAACCCTGGAGGATGCGGAAAAGGCGGTTGACTTGGGCGCCTTCATCTCCATTCCACCTCTGCGCTCCAAGGAAAGAAAAAATATTATAAACACCCTCGGAGTAGATAAACTGCTTGTGGAAACCGATTCGCCTTATGTGGTACGAACTTTTTACGAGGTTGAGCGCGCGATAGAATACATCGCTGAAACAAAAGGCCTCGATAAGGGACTTGTTGCGGAGCAGACCGCAAAGAACGCGATCGGCTTTTTCGGCATAAAATTGTAGGTGGTTTCATGTCATTTCTGGATAACTTTATGGGGAAGAAACGGAGGCCGCAGGTGGTGCTCCTCATAGACGGTCCGAACAGCATAAGGAAGGGCATCACGGTTGATTTGAAGGAGGTGCGCAAGGAGCTCCAGAAATACGGGGACATCCGCATCTCCAAAGTCTACCTTGACCAGTACGCTTCGGACAAATTGATAGAGGCGATGGTGAACCAGGGCTTCGAGCCGGAAATCACGACCGGAGACGTGGACGTGACGATGGCAATTGAAGCGATGGAATACGTCGTTGACGGAAAGACCGACGTGCTTGCGCTCATGACCCGCGACACTGATTTCACCCCTGTCCTCAGGAAGGCGAAGAAATACGGGAAGAAGACGATGATAGTCGCTACGGACACCGCATTTTCGGTCGCGCTGCGCAACACCGCTGATGTGGTGGTGGTGATGAAGCAGCCGGGCATGGGTGCAGCGGACCACCTGAAGAATGCCGAGATTTAGGTTTAAAAAGTTTGACAGTCTATTGATATTGATTTTTTGAGGTGAAAGTATATGCCAGAGAAAAGACCTTTCGACGTGCTCAATGCTTCGTTGAACAACACAGTAATCATAGGGCTCAAGGGCGGAATGGAATTCCGCGGAACCATGGTCGCGTACGACGTGCACATGAACATCGTGCTCGAGAAAGCCGAGCAGATCGTGAACGGCGAAGTCAAGAGGGGTGTGGGAACCGTGCTCCTCAGGGGCGACAGCATCGTATTCCTATCGCCTTCTTAGTTTTTGATTTGTAATTTTTCTTTGGGGGTGAAACCCTCGGCCCCTTTCTTTTGTAAAAGAAATAGGATATGGGCTGGGCTTATAGCTCAACAGCAGAGCGCCCGCTTGGCGTGCGGGAGGCTGGGGGTGCGAATCCCCCTGAGTCCACTATCAGTTTCCAGTTTCGAGTTCCGGGTTTTGAGAAACCAATCATGGACATGGATCCTGATCATGGCGAAATGGTGGCGAAAACCCAGGTGTTGGGTGAGGTTGTCCACCCCGCTGTAGCAGGCAATCTCGTCCTCCTTTTCCATCTTCAGCAATCCGACCATGATTTTTATTGTGGTAATTAGTATTTAAATCTACACTTATTCAACCGATCCCACGTATTCCTTCAGCGCCAGTCCTATGACAAAGCTTATCAGCGCCACTCCGAACGATATCACGATCATCTCCTCGAATTTTTCCCAGAAATTCTGGCTCTTTGCAGTGGTTATGTAGAACGAATATCCGGCAACTATCGCGAGCGTGAGCGCGAGCAAGACAGCCAAAGCCGCTTGCACGCTCTGGAGCAGGAAATATGGCGAAATGATTATGAGCACGGTGAGCATGTACGCCCCTGCGGTGTATATGAATGATTTCGCAGGGTTCTTCTTCTCGTCCTCCTTTGCAGACAAGTATGCGGACGCGCCCATGGAAAGGGAAGCCGCCACCCCCATTATCAGCCCTGTTATTCCGATTATTTTCGAATCCGCTATCGCGAACGTGAGCCCTGCGAGCGTCCCGGTGAATTCAACTATCGCGTCGTTGAGCCCCAGCACTATCGAACTCGCGTATTCCAGCCGTTCCTCGGAGAGCATGCCCAAAAGATATTCCTCGTGCTTCTCCTCGTCCTTGAGCATCGCTTCCAGTTCCGGCCATTCCTTCATGAGGGTTCCGTAATTGAGCTGCGCCTTCAGCTCGCCGTTCTCCATCAGCTTGAGCCCGAAGGAGAGCCCGAAAACGGATGAGATCAGCGTGTACCACGCCTCCGCCAGTGCATCATGGGAAACGTCCCTTCCGGTTATCTTCTTCAGCATCCCGTAGTGCTTGAGCTCGTCGCCTGCTATCTCTTCCAGGATTTTCCTGTTCTTGGCATCCTTGGTCCTTTTCGCCAAGGCAAGGTAGATGCGGTGCTCTGTAATCTCTCCCTTCTGCATTTCCAGAATCGCGGAATCCCTGTCCATTTTGATTCACTTCCTGCGCGCGAAAACCGCAGCTCCGGCTATTCCTGCAAACATGAGCGCAGGGCCGCAGCGTGCAGCCGGAGACATGCCGGGCTGGCTGTAATTCCCTGCTGCAGCCATCGCCTGCTCGCATTCCTCCTCCTGCGCTATGCAGTCCGCGAATGCAGATTGCACCTCGTAATCGCTGTAAGCGCTCGTGTCGTACATGCAGTCGTACGTCCCGTCGTCCTGCACTGCCCAGTTCCCGTTGACCTTGTAGCAGTTGGACTGGAAGCAGGGATCGGTCTGCTGTATGCAATATTCCGTATATGGGCCTGCGAACACGCCGGCCATGATCGCAACAAGCACAATAAGCATCTTCGGCATGGGATCACCGCAATCCCAACAATTAGGAACTTTAAAAACATTCGTAAACTACTCCTTCAGTGCCTCCTCTATCGCTTTGGAGAAGATTTTCGAGTCACGCGCCTTAGGCGCTCCTGCATGCTCCTCCTGCTTATTCCTTCCATTGCGTCCAGCTCGTCAAGGTGGATGATTATTTCGCATACTTGAAAATACATACTCTTACGAGGAAGCAGAAGCGCGTCCTCGCGGTCGCAGCTGGAAATGATCATTCCTGGTCCAAAAGCCAGCTCCGACCAGCCTCATGATGCGGACCAGAGGATCTGGTAAGTCAGCTTCTTGTTCTTTCCTGAGATGTAAACGACCGGGCTTTTCTGTCAAGGGCTATGCCCGGGAATTTTTCCGTGCTCTCGGAGCAGTAGCAGTCCTGATGATAAACTGCAATCGTGGCTTCCTTCAGCTTCTCATGTTCTTATTCTCTTTATCACGGTTTATAATTGTAAGCCCCAGCCGAGAATTGAACTCGGTGCCTCCTGTTATCTGTCTCCAGTCCTGGGTTTTCGGTTCTGAATAGACTGAAGATACAAGACAGGCGCTCTACCGATGAGCTACTGAGGCAAGTAATGATGCGCTGACCGTTTAGGGTTTTGCGTCTCAGGTTTCCAGTTCCGAGCCCGGAAGCTGGACGTCTGCATTACTTATTTAAACGTTGCTTAATAAAAGCTATTTGTAATCCTTACCGTTAGGTGATTTCATATGGGCAAATTCGCGGAAGCTGATGCTGAAATAATCAAGATAGTGATTTGCAGGAAATGCAAGGCAAGGAACAAGAAGGGCATCGCCAAATGCAGGAAGTGCGGCTCCACGTTCCTCAGGCCGAAGAGGAAGGACATAAGGGCCAAGAAGTAGCC
>JBBITJ010000002.1:23015-54478 GCA_037440825.1 Microcaldota archaeon
CTTCATCTGCGCCTCCATCCTCTCTTCAAGCGAAATCTTGCGCTTCTCGGCTATCTGCAAAGCTATGAGCGTCTCCCCGTACTCCTCGACTATCTTGGGGCTCAGGGAGCCGTAATTCACCTTCACAGCAGCCCCTCCGCCGAAAGGATCAGGGCTCTCTATCTTTATCTTGTCCATTATCTCCTTGAGCATCTGCTCATCCACCTTCTCCCGCACCATCTGGGACGCGACGAACGAGTACATCCCGTAAGCAGACCTCTGTCCCAGCGCCTCCTCTATCACCTGCTCGGTCTCGTCCTCGTAATTTATCGTAACGTTCCCCTCCACAACCTCCACCTTCTTGGATTCGGGGTTGAAATACACCAGTGAATAGCTGCTCGTCTCCTTCTCGCTCTTGGCGACCTCCTGCTTGTCCGGCTTCTGGAAGCTGCTGGCGCTTTTCTCGGATTTGCCGAAATAGGACCTGCTCTGCTCCCACGACTGTTTGGATTTCACCACGTCGTCGCTCAGCTTGTCCTCGATCCTGACCGCCAGCACGGTGGGGAATATCATCTGTGGAGGAATCTGGAGCTCGAGCATCGGATTCTGCTGCCCGAACGCGAACTTGCCCGCGTCGAGCATCTTCATGAAGTCGCCCATGCGCCAATAATCCCTGCAAAATTATAAATCGTTTCGCCACTGGAAAGCCCCTCTCCGCATCTGTTTAAATTTGAAATCGAGAAATATGCTCATGGACGGCCACATGGTGGGATTCATCCCGACGAGCATGAAGCTCCGCTTCTGGAAAAACGGCGCAGTGGACGAGCTTCAGCTCGCAGGCGAAGTGTCCATGGAATTCGGGATTGAGAAGTCCTGCATAGGCTACAACGACGGCGAAGCCCTGCACAGGTGCCCCAGAAGCATGAGAGGCTCCAAGCAATGCCCTGCCTGCGCCTCCAGGGATATATCGCGCATGTACACCCGCCTGGATTACGCCGGGTTCGAGCGCTTCTATGAGAAATTCAAGAACCAGGGCTTCAGCGTCTATCTCGCGTCCTTCGGCCACCTGGTGAAGTGCGGAGTGACGCGCACAGCAAGGCTGAACGAGCGCGTGCGCGAGCAGGGCGCGGACTATTTCTGCGAGCTGGCGAAAACCGAGGACGCGGAAACCGCATATTCGATAGAATCCTTCGTGCACAACAACTTCGCGATAAGGAACGGGATCACTTCGGCCCAGAAGCTCAAGCTCATGGCCGCACCTTCAGCTCCCGGCAGATTGGAGGAGATACTTGAAAAGGTGAAGGAGAGCGGCGTTATAGCCGAATGGGCCGGGGAAATGAAAACCACAAAACTTGATTATCCAATTCCGGCGTCCTTTTCCGAAAGCAATTCCATTGAAGGCGAAATCCTCGGCACCAAGGGGCAGGTGCTCTTCTACGAGAAAAACGGCGCAGCCTACGCGGTCAACATGAGCAAGAAAACAGGCTCCTTCTTCTCTTATTCCCTTATGGGCTCGTAGCGGTCGTGCCCTTTCCCCAAAAGGTGCGTTTTCAGGAAATTGGTCGCATGGAAATACGTATAGTACAATTTCCCCCATTTCTTCACGCGGCGCATGGATATGTAAGCAACAGCTTCGGGGGTATAAACGACATCCCCATACCTCTTCATCCTCTTTATGAGCTCGGTGTCCTCCCCGCTTATCAAATCCGTGTTGAACCCCCCTGCCTTCATGAATTCGTTCCTCGTGAATGCGAGGTTCGTGGAATCCACGTAGTGCATGTTTATCTTTGTGAGCACCTTGGACGCGGGATGGAGGATTCCGTGCGCGAACACGTTGTCTATGAGGTCCCCGTCCCTCGGAACCACGCGCCCCAGGCTTGCGATAATCCCCTTCCTTTCAAACGGCTTCACTAGGTTCGCTAGCCAGTCCGGAGGGTAATAGGTGTCCGCATTGGCGCACACGAGCACATCCCCTTTCGCCGCGAGCGCGCCTTTCTGCCTTCCTGCAGCGACCGTGCGCTTGGGCTCGCACACCACGATGTCAGCGTATTTCCGCGCTATTTTTACGGTGTTGTCACTGCTCTTCCCGTCCGCTATTATGAGTTCGTATTTGGGCGCGCCCTTCTGCGCTGTTATGGAAGCCAGCGCATTCTCTATGTACTTCTCCTCGTTGAAGGTCGGCACTACTACTGAGACCTTGGGATTCTTCATGCTTTTCCCTTGGCTTTCCTGCTATTTAAATATTCCATTCCTGCTTCCGCGCTTTCAGCGAGCGCCTCGAAAAGCTCGGAGGGCTCGAAAAGGGTGATCCTGCCTCTGAGCCGTTCAGAAAGCTGCTTCAGCGCCACTTCGCGCACGGAAAGCTTCTCCCCGTGCTTCTCCCGCATCGCCCTTATCTTTTCAGCGATGCTCTCCACGTTCAGGCTGTTCTGCACGTATATTCCGTCCGAGTATGCTAGTGAGAGGTCGCTCGCAGTAAGCCCCTCCTTCAGGGTGCCGTTTAGCTTTATCTTGAGCACCGCGTCCGGGTACTTCGCCCTGATCTCGTTTATCGTGTTTTCTATTTTTTCCTTAACCTCTGTAAGAGGCGCGTCCCTGAATTCCAGCTCGCGGTAGAAGAAAAGCCTGCTCGGAATAGGGACGAATTCAGCCTTCTTCGTGCCTGTGTCGTAAAGGACGTACCCTCGTTCTCCCTGCTCGTCGTTCCTGAGCTGGGTTATCACCGTGCTTCCGGGTATTATCAGCTTTCCGCCCATCTCCACGTGGTGCTTGTGTATGTGCCCGTTTATTATCAAATCAAAAGGGAGGTCGCGCAAGTCGTCGAAGGAAAGCTCGTCTTCCTCTCCGTACACCAGCTCCTTTATGGACTGGTGCAGGACCAGCACCTTGAATTGTTTCCCGTTTTGGGTTTCGAGTTTCGCCCTTTCCTCTTCCACGACCTTCGTGAGCGCGGTCTTGGCCAGATCCTCAGGCACGCTTCCGAAGAACGTGATCGTTATGCGTTCCCCTTCTGTCTCTATAGTTTCCGTCCTGCCGTGAAGGTACCTGATGTTGGAAAGGAGAGAAAGGAGCTGGACGGAGTTCACCATGTCCTTGCTCCTCCTTTCGTGGTTCCCGTGTATGACGTAAACCGGCTTCTTCACTTTGGAGAATATGTCTGCTGCTCTCTTGAGCGTTTCGAGCTTGGGAATCTTGACATCGAATACGTCGCCTGCGACCAGTATGATGTCCGCTTGCTTCTCCGCGTCCAGGAGCGCATGCTCGGCCTGCGCGAAAGCGTCCTCCTCGAACCTCGTGTATCCGAAATGGGTGTCCGCGATTATGCCAATCTTCATTTGCCCGACGCCTCCAGTCGTCTTCGGACGACAGTCTCCAAAATCCTTGCGGGTTTCGGATCGGGCAAAAACCCGTAAATCCAGCTGCTTTCGGCGGCTGCCCCTTCGACAAGGCCAAAGGAAGCGCCTCGGCTTTTTCTGTTCATAAGTAATTTAAATGCTGGAGTCCATAAAAAGTTTATGCCTGACGAAATAGTGTTCTACTTGGCGGTGGTGGCGGTCATACTGGTGGCTTCATACTTGGCTACAAGGTAGAAATCAGGCGGTTATTTGTTCCGGAACGCGGAACGCAAGACAGGAAACCAACTTTAAAAACATTTACAACCAGAGAATACTTACTCTTTGGGGCCTATAGCTCAGCCAGGCTAGAGCGTTCGACTGATATTCCAAAACATCAGACATCGAAAGGTCATGAGTTCAAATCTCATTGGGCCCATCACTAATTCTAGGTTCCCAGTTCACCCATGGCGACGTCACGCGGATCGTCTCTGAATACGAAAAGCTCAAATCGTCGCATTCAGGCCTGGCCAGGAAGCTCGAGCCCCACATAAGCCCCCTCGCGGTCTATTCGAAAAGCAGTGTGCTTTTTGTCAGCTTCCGCGGCCTTTGTCATGTTCCCAACAACATCCTATGTTTTTCCGCCTATAAAATACCCTGTTTTTTGAGCACTTTCTTAATATCCCCAATGCTTGCATAGGTCTTCACGCCCCTCTCGTTGAAATGGGTGCGCACTGCCTTGAATCCACTCCGCTTCAGCGCGGCCATGAAGCCCTCCAGCTTGGGGATTTTGGCCACCTTGTGCCTCGCGCACAAGTCGTGTATCTCGTAATAGAACGGGGGCATTCCTATTTCACCGATGAGCAAATCGAGCGTCTTGCCTATTTCCTCCTTGTCCGCATAATCCCTTTCCTGGTTCAGTTTCGCCATCCTCTCCAAAAACGCCTTGTTGTGCAGCTCGCCCAGCCACAGGGGCCCTGCGTAATCCATATCGCGTTTGCAGTTGGCACATTTTCTATTAGGAAATTTCCCCGTTTCCCTGTATCCGCAGTGGAAGCAGTAGGAAACGTAGCCCAAGGCGCGGGGGATCTCCGAAGCTTTCTCGGCGCTCCGCGTTATCCTCAATAAAATCTTGATGTAATGTCTGTCTGAAATCGAATAGAGCGGCTCCATCCCGAAATCGAACTGGGACGCGAAGTCGCCTATCTTCTTCAAAAGCACCCTCGTCCCGATTTCGTGTGTGAATTCGTTCCTCAAATTCTTTGCCCCGTACTTCTTGAGGCACGCCTTCGTATTCTCCCCGCAAAGCACCGCAACGTCGGTAGCGGTAATGGATATGTACCCGACCTTCTTCCTCCTGAACGAATAGAACGCATTGTTCAGGAAGTGGACCGGGGAACCGAAGGGATCTATCTCTATGAAATCGAAATCGTTCGCGACAGCGTATTCGTTGAAGTCCGCAATGAACGCCTTAGCATTCCTTATTCCGTTCTTCTTCGCGTTTTTCCTGATGAGCGGAGGGGTTATCTTCCACACGTCCAGCAGCGTGACCTTCTCCACGTTCGCGTTCTCCTTCGCGTACCTGAGTCCCCTTATTCCGGAAGCCGCGAACCCGTCAAGCACAGTTATCTTATCCCCAATAGCACCGACTGAAAGGGAGCCGAAGCTGCGGCTGAACCTCATGTTGGGGTTGTAGAAAAGCTTGCCGTGCTCAAAAACGAAATTCTCCTCTTGCATAGCCTGAACTCACCACAAGTCCTTAATAAATTCACGCAAAGCCGAGGTCGCATAGCTTCCAGAAGGAAGGGAAAACGCGAACCAATTCTCCTTGTATTCGAAATCCTTCATCGGTGCGAGCAGCGTGCGGTATGTGCCCTTGGAATTGATTTCAGGCATCGCCCTTATCCTGAAATCTTCTTTTCTTATGTTGAATCTCTCCAGGAGCTCACTTTCGCGCTCATTCAATTCGGTCTCGTAGCCGATTACCTTGCCTGCGATCCAGTTCCCTGTTTCCAGTCGAGTGCGCTCGATCCCGTCTTCGACATTTCGAAGACGATCTGTCGAAAGCCCGGCTTTCGACACCGTCTGTTGAACGCGTTCACCATCGAGTTTCACGCCCAGATTGGGGAACCCGTGCGTTTCCCCGCAATAGTATTCTCCTTCCTCAATTTCCAGCTCTCCTTCCGCGAGCCGCTCGGAAAGCATCAGATTGAAAAGATGGGACTGGAACGCATGTATGAACATGAGCAGCACCTGCCTGGGCAACCTCCTCAGCGCATTCGCATAATCGTAAGGCTGCTCCGCAAGATGGAGCAGCATCAGCCTCTCCAATCTCAGGTGCTTGGGGAAATATTCCAGCGCTTTTTTGTAATCCCTATCTTCGGTGAGCTTCTTCCTCGCCTCCACCGCGTATTGGTTGGTTTCCCCTGCGCTATCCATCAAATAGGATTCAACAGCCCCGCGCAAATCGCTGCGCACGAGCTTCTCCCCTATCAGATGGGTGTTCGCGCGAGCGGTCCCGAACCTCTGCGGCCCGAAGTAATTGGGGAATTTGCAGTTCCGCAGGGCATCATCTACAGGTTCGCCGTTTCCAGTTTTCAGTTCCGACGCGATTTCCCGCACCATGCCTGCATCCACTTCCCCTATGACTTTTACCCTGAACCTGTTGCCAAGCAGCATCCCCAAATCAACTTTCTCGGCAGCATTCCATGCGCCGAGCACCTTCATGCCTGTTATTTTCAACCTGAGGACATCCTCTTTCTTCACTCCGTACGCGGACATGAGCTGCGTCGTTATAGCCCTCTTGTCCTTCGTGCCTGCGTAGTTTATTCTCTTGGGGGACACGTGCAGCCGCGAAGCTATCTCCCGGACAGCATCAGTGGTGCTCCAGTTCTCCTTCTGCAATACGAAATGCACGAACGCGCTTCCACTATCCGGGCGCTCAATCGGCGTGTCCAATTCGAGCACGATGCCGTTCTCCATCACTTCCTCGACTGCGAAATCCGAAGCATCTTGCTTTATGCTTCCGCTTATCCGCTTTGAAGGGGAAGACAAGTAGGCTAATCCCATAGTTGAATTATGGGCAAAAAAGGAATTAAAGGTGACCTTCCGCGAGCACTTCCTTCTTTTCAAGCATCTTGTGCACATTCGCAGGAGTGCGCAGGTCCCCTATGTGCTTGCGGCTCATACGCGCGCTTTCCTTCGTCTCGGGATCTGCGCCGTTGCCTATCAGGCGGTCAATGAGCTTCAGCACAGGCCTCTTGAGCTCCTCGTTCATCGCGAGGTTCTCGAGCACTACGAATATGCAGTCGCCCATCATCCCGCCTTTCTTGGCGTAGGATATGAGCTCTTTGAGGACCTCTTCTCTGGAGCGCTTCGTAGCCCCTGCTTCCATCGCCTGCTCTATCAGCAATAGCGCACTGTACTGCCTGTATCCGGTGAGGTGCTCAGCCACCTTGAGAATCCGCAGGTCGTCGACCTTGCGCGCAGAAAAAGAATTCCTATCAGGTGCTCTGGGGGTTTTAGCAACCGCTTCTGGTTTCCAGCCCATAGATGTTGCCATCCAGACCACCTCTTTTTGCTCTCAGCTTGCCTTCATCACTTGTTTTATATTATGGATAAAGATGTATTTAAACATTGGCTTTGGCTGCAAACAGGGGTAATAGAAAGAATGGAATGAGAATGAACTCTGGAGGAAGCTTGCAAACCTGTGGAGGCGCTGGACCTTTGGGATGGACCTGGACATCGCTTTCATCGCTTCCGATTCCGCGCTGGGACGCGGAACCTTCTGGTTCGCCGCTCTTTCCTCCAGTTCCTTATATTTAAATTTTTCGTGTCAGGAACGCATATTCTGTGCTTCAGGAATCCGGAAACCATCCCAAAACCAATTTAAACCAAGCGCCCAAAAGCCTTAACTTATGCAACTCATAGTGGCGGAAAAGCCCAAAGTAGCGGGTAAAATAGCCATGTTCATAGGCTCCAAAGTCGTAAGGAAATCCGCGGGCAGCGTGAGCTATTACGAGACCACGGTGAACGGCAAAACCGTGGTGGTAGCTCCTGTAGTGGGGCACGTCTTCACCCTTGTGGAGAAGAAGCGCACCAAGACCTACCCCACATTTGATATAGAATGGGTGCCTGCGTACAAGGGAAGCAAGGACGCCGCGTACACGAAAGAGTATGTGGACCTCCTCACCCAGCTTTCCAAACAGGCTGACGAGCTTGTGGTAGCTACGGACTTCGACATAGAAGGAAGCCTGATCGGCTACAACGTTTTCAGGTTCTGCTACGGCAAGCAGAACGGGAAGAGGATGCGCTTTTCCGCGCTTACTCCGAGGGACATCAAGGAAGCGTACGAGAAAATAGAGCCCCTGGACTACCAGAACGCGTACGCAGGCGAAGCGAGGCACATACTGGACTGGTATTACGGAATAAACCTTTCACGCGCGCTCATGAGTTCGCTCATAAAGAACAACGTGTTCAAGGTAATGAGCATAGGGCGGGTGCAGGGCCCCACCTTGGGGATACTCGCGGAGCGCGAACTGGAAATAAGGAAATTCGTCCCCACTCCGTATTGGGAGGTTTTCGCGTACGCGAAGGACGCGGAGTTCAAGCACGCGCTGGACCGCTTCACCGAAGAGAATTCTGCCCAGCAGGCGTACGAAAAAATCGGCAAAGCAGGAACCGTGGAAGAGGTGCAGAAAGAGGAGAAAACCGTTTACCCCTACCCTCCGTTCGACCTCACCAGCTTGCAGATCGAGGCGTACAGGCTGTTCGGGTTCTCCCCTTCACAAACTCTGGAGCTCGCGCAGTCCCTCTATGAAAGCTCCTACATCTCATACCCAAGAACCAGTTCGCAGAAGCTTCCGCCCAACCTGGGCCTGCAGAACATAATCATGAAAGTGGCGGAGATCCCGGATTACAAGGAGAAGGCGCAGGAGCTCATAGCCAACGAATGGTTCAGGCCCTTCCAGGGAAGGAAAGAAGATCCCGCGCATCCAGCAATACATCCCACCGGCATTTACGGGAAGATGGAGGAGAAGGAGAGGAAGCTCTACGATTTGATAGTCCGCAGGTTCCTTTCCGTGTTCGCGCCGTTCGGGAAAAAGGAACTCACAAAGGTCACGCTCGATTCGAACGGCGAAAAGCTGCTGGCTAACGGCGCACGCCTCTTGGAGCCTGGCTGGACGAAGTTCTACGGCGATTACTACACTGCAGAAGATGTGCTTATACCGGAATTCACCAAGGGCGAGGTGGTCTTCATCTCCGACAAGAAGAAGGAGAAGAAGGAGACCAAGCCCCCGAAGCGATACACTGCAGCCTCGCTCATCTCCGAATTGGAGAGACGGCACCTGGGCACCAAGGCAACGCGGGCAGTGGTGATCGACACGCTGGTGAGCCGCGACTACATAAAGGGAAGGAACATAGAGGTCACGGATTTCGGAATGGCCGTCTACCACGCGATGAAAACCAATGCCAGCCGCATACTCGACGAGAATCTCACCCGTGCGATAGAGGACGACATGGAGAAAATCCAGACTGGCGAGATGACCAAGGAGAAGGTGGTGCAGGAAGGCAAGGACGCGCTCGTGGAAATCCTCAATGAATTCAAGCTGCACGAGGCGGAGATTGGGAAGGAGCTCAAGGCAGCGCTCGAGGAGACGGAGATGCGGGACAAGGTTGTGGGCAAGTGCAACCTGTGCGGAACCGGAAACCTGAAGATAATCAATTTCAAGGACAGCAATTTCATAGGCTGCTCCAGCTACCCGAATTGCAGGAACTCATTCCCCCTTCCGCGTTTCGGGTTCCCCAAGCCCACGGGCAAGGTGTGCAAGATAGACGGGATGCCGATAGTCCTCATACTGCGCGGAAAGGGCTCGAGATTCGAGATGTGCATAGGCAAGGACTGTCCGAGCAAGGCGGATTGGGGCAAGAAAGAGGAAAAGAAGGAAGCTGCGAAGCCTGTTTCACCATCCGCTCCGAAAGAGGAGAAGAAGCCGAAGGCAAAGAGAGTGCGGAAAAAGAAAGCCGAGTAGCCCGCTAGTCGTGAATTATGTGCCTGAGCGCCTTCCTCAGGAGAAAAAAGCGGCTGAAAACAGGAATGCGGTGTAAAAGCTCATCCCCCCTCTCACTCAGCGGTTCAGCAAATCCTGAAAAAACCTGAACAGCTATCCGCTTTGCGACGCGAGGTACATGGGCGTGGACATAAAGACTCCGGCGTGGTTCATGGGGTACTGGAACGTAGTTGCGATAGGACTGCCTTCCGCAAAACCCATAACCATAGAGATAACGAACAAGGAAATCGCGGACTCGTTCAAGGCGTATTTCGAGGACTTCTGGAAAAAGAGCAGGTCTTTCAAGCAGTAGTTTTTTATTCCTCCGCTTCCATCTACGCTTACTAATCGTCAGGTGCATCTCATGGTAAGGAAATTCGGCAACCATCATTTGAAGGGAAAAGTGGTCTTCAAGCGCATAGACATAAACTCGCCTGTGGAAGGCGGGGTGGTGCAGATGAATCCCCGCATCCGCGCGCACGCGAAGAGCATAGCCGAGCTGCGGGACGCCGGAGCCAAAGTCGTGCTCCTTGCGCACCAGGGCAGGCCCGGCGAAGAGGATTTCATCCAATTGGACCAGCACGCGAAGCTCCTCGAAAAGGAGCTGGGGACGCCAGTGCATTATGTAGACGACGTGATAGGCGAGAAGGCGCAGAAGGCGATCGCGCAGCTGAAGGAAGGCGAAATCCTCCTGCTCAACAACGTGCGCATGCTCGGCGACGAGATGAAGAAGACACACGACGCGGAGATAGTGAAGGCCCTAAAGCCGCTCGGCGACTATTTCATACTGGACGCGCTTTCGGTCTCGCACAGGGAGCACGCGAGCGTCACCGGGTTCACGTACCACCTTCCAAGCGGTGCTGGGAAGGTGCTGCACGAGGAGATTGAGGCGCTGAAAAGGATGGACAGCGCGAGGAACATAACGTTCATATTCGGCGGCTCCAAGGTAGAGGACTCGTTCCACGTGATGAAGCGCTGGCTGAGCACGGACAAGGTGAAAAAAATCCTGGTGGGCGGCGCGCTGGCGATACTATTCCTGCACGCGAAGGGTTACAGAGTAGGCAAGTCGCTCGATTTCCTCCAGAAGAGCGGGTTGATAATCCACGCGGACGAGGCGCGGCGCATGGTGGAAAAATACCCGGACAAGATCGAAATCCCGATAGACGTTGGGCTCAATATAGATGGAAAAAGGGTGGACTGCAACGTGGACGAGATCGTGGAAGGCGAGATATTCGACATAAGCGAAAAAACCCTCTTGCGGTACAAGCAGATAATCTTCGATTCCGATTTCATATTCATGAACGGCCCCATGGGCGTGTACGAGAAGAAGGAGTTCGGCTGGGGCACGCAGCACGTGCTCGAAGCGGTTTCGCGCTCCAAGGCGTTCTCCATACTCGGCGGAGGGCACACGATAACCGCAATAGAAAAATTCGGCATCCCAAGGGAGAAGCTCGGCTACATCTCCCTTTCCGGAAAAGCGCTTGTGGAATATTTGAGCGGAAAGGAATTGCCCGGGCTCAAAGCCCTGATGGACAACCTGGAGAAGTTCAGCGTTTGAACGCGCGCGTTCGTGGGAGCCGGGAATCTTTATAAACTTTCCCGGAGTTTTTCGCTCTCATGAAGGGGCTGCATTTTCTCTTTCTATTCGCATTATTCCTCGCGCTCTCAGCATTCGTGATGGGCGGAGACGTATTCTATCTGGCTTATTTCACGCTCAGGAGCATTGTCAGGATGCTCGGCGCGTACGCCCTTTCAATCGTCTTCTCGTTCACAGTGGGCATACTCATAATCCACAACAAGAGGGCGCACGAGTTTCTCTTTCCCGCGCTGGACGTCCTGCAGGCCATCCCCATCCTGGGCTTCTTCCCGTTCGCGCTCCTTTTCTTCGTCTACACGTTCCCCGGAGGGCTACTCGGCGAGGAACTGTCATCAATATTTCTCATATTCACCGCGATGACGTGGGCGATCGTGTTCGCGGTGATAGAAAGCGCCGCGTCAATAACGAACGAAATGCGCGACCTCGCGCGCATAACCGGGCTGAAGGGAGCGCGCTATCTCACCCACCTCTTCCTTCCGGTCTCGTTCCCGCAGTTCGTGTCCGGCTCCATAACCGGATGGGGTGGCGGCTGGTACTTCCTAGTCGCGAGCGAGTACCTCGCATTAGGCAGCGACAAGATCGCGCTTCCGGGGCTGGGCGCGTTCATAGCCAAGTCCGCCTTTTCCTACAACATCCTCTATTCTCTGCTGGGGCTGGGGATGCTCGCATTCATAGTCGTGGGCATGAACCTCTACCTCTGGCAGCCTCTGCTCAGGAAAGCCAAGGGCTATTCGTCGGAATCCCAGCTCGAGCACGCTGAAACCAGCCCGTTCCTCATCAACATCCTTGAAAATGGCTATTCGGCGATGTGCGCCGGCGCCGAGAGGTTCCAGAAGCAATCCGAAAAAATCCTTTCGTCCCTTTCCGTGATTCCGGAGAGTTCAGGAATGAAGGAGGAGCGGGGCGCGGAGGCGGTATCCACGGTCCTCATCATCGCAGTGTCCTTCATTTTCCTTTACGTGCTTCTTTTCCGCACGCCTTCCCTTCTTGAAAACTTCTCGATTCTCAATCACACCTTCAGTTCCCTCCTGCGTCTTTCCGTGGCGTTTGCAATCGCGCTCTTCTGGACCGCATCGGTGGCGATATTCCTCGCGAAGAACAAGAATGCGATGAGGATCCTCATGCCGCTTTTCGACATAGGGCAGTCCATACCCGCGGTCTCCCTCTTCCCCATATTAGTCATCCTTGTTGTCCAAACAATAGGCGGAAGGCTCGGGCTCGAAGTCGCGTCCGTGCTCCTCGTGCTCACTGGCATGCAGTGGTACCTCCTCTTCAACCTCATAAGAGCGGTGCAGAACATCCCTGAAGACATACTGGACCTTTCCAAGCTCCTGAAGCTCGACCGCTGGCAGGCGCTAGCGCACGTCGCAGTACCCACCATACTTCCTGCGGTGTTCGTAGGCGGGCTCGAGGCGATAGGGGGTGGGTGGAACGCCTCCATAATAAGCGAGTACATAGTCGGGCCAGAAGGGAAGCCGTTCGAGATGCCCGGGCTCGGATTTCTCCTCTTCTCTTCGGCGATATCCGGAAACATGGACGGCATAATCCTCGGGGTTTCCGGCATAACACTAATAATACTGGCGACCAATAAGTTCTTGTGGAAACCGCTGATAAAGGGAAGCGATAGGTACAAGTTCTGATGATTCCATGGTAGAGCTGCGCCTGAAGAATGTGTCCAAGACGTACGAAGTGGAGGGCAAGGAGATCCCTGCAATTGAGGACGTATCGCTCAAGATAACCAAGAGAGAATCCATCGCGATCGTGGGTCCCTCGGGCTGCGGAAAGACCACTCTTGTGCGCATGATTGCAGGGCTGGAGAAGCCGAGCGGCGGGAGCGTGTTCTTCCACAACAAGCCTCTCGAAGGCACGAATGAAAAGATAATGATGGTTTTCCAGAGCTCCGCGCTGCTTCCGTGGAAGACTGTGCTGGAGAACGTCGAGCTTTCTCTCCTCAACAAAGAGGAGAAGGAGCGCCGCGAGCTGGCGAAGAGGTACATAAACATAGTGGGGCTGGACGGCTTCGAGGAGAACTATCCGAGGGACCTGAGCAGCGGGATGAAGCAGCGCGTGAGTATCGCGAGGGCGCTGTGCAGGGAGCCGGAAATACTCATACTGGACGAGCCGTTCGCAGCGCTCGACCCGCTGACCGCGCGCAACCTGCAGAACGAGATATTGAGGTACTACCACCACAAGCGCCTCAAGCCCGACGTCATCATGCTGGTCACGCACAACATCCAGGAAGCGGTGTACATGGCAGACCGCGTAATCGTGCTCAGCCAGAGGCCCGGGCACGTGAAAGCCGACATGCGCATAGAGCTCGAGAAACCGAAGAACATGCACGACCGCAGGTTCCAGGACTACGTTGACGAGATAACGTCCCTGATTACCTAGGCTGCGTAGAAACGCTGCGGAACATGCGGTTCTGGCCGTCGTATTCGAATATATCCACGTAAGTGCCCCAGTTTATGAAAAGCTTGTGGAACCTCTCGCGGTCCTGTATAGGGTATTTCTCGCTTATCTTCTGGAAAAGCTCCTCCTCCTTGCATGCGCCCTTATTTTTCAGGTGCGCGACAGCGGTCCTGAACGGCTCTATCCCCTCTATCTTCTTCCTCAGGATCCTCTTCTTGTCGTCTATCGTTCCCAAGCTGACCGCTTCCCCGTAGAGGGTGAGGCTGGCAGTGCCTTCCTTGACCTTCAGCAATTCTAAAAGCTCCGCCATGTCAACTGCGGCGCCCAATTCGTCTATCGGCATCCTTAGCTCCTCGCTGAGGAAAGAGATTTTCGCCTGCGAGCAGTAGGAGTACAGGACTTCGACCAGACCGAGCACTCGCCCGACGGTCGCATCAGGAATCGGAAGTATCTTGTGCTTCACCATAATACTCGCATTTTTCTTCGGTAAATATGTTTAAAAAGGATGGCAGGGGTGGTTTTCAGGGATTGGCTACTTCCGCCCTATCCAGATGAATTCCTTGTCGCCCCTGACTTCGAGTATGCCGACCTCGTGCCCGGAAGAGCCGGAACATGAGAACCCGGGCGCCGTTCATCCGCGCCGGGATGTGCGTATTGTCGAACCTCGCCAGCGCTTCCTGCACTGTGAGCATGGTAACAACTTTTGCCTGAATCATAATCTCAAGAATATACTTTATCCCACACTCTATTTAATGGTTCGCGCGCCCAGACGAAAATAATTCAGTACTCAAGGTCCCAATCATAGCCGCTTTCGCAGCTCAGACAATCTTGTGTTCATCAGCAATACGATTAGGAAACAGGGAAATAAAAAACCAGATGAAAAGGAAAAGAAAAGGGATATGGACTAGAGGTTTATCTTGAGGCCGAGCTCCTTCTTGAGCTCCCTGTACCTGTTCCTGATGGTAACCTCGGTAACTCCTGCTACGTCCGCGACCTCCTTCTGCGTCCTCTTCTCCCCGTGCATTGCACTGGAGATGTAAAGGGCAGCAGCCGCAACCCCTGTGGGCCCGCGCCCGGAAATCAGCCCTTTCTTGACCGATTTCTTGATGAGCTTCACCGCCTCTTCCTGCACCTGCGGGCCGAGCTTGAGCGCAGCAGCGAACTTCGGCACGTACTGGCTCGGGTCAGTGAGCGGAACGTCCACGTCCAGCTCCACCTTTATGAACCTGTAAGCCCTCCCTATCTCCTTCTTCTCAATTCCGGACGCCTTCGCAATCTCGTCCAGCGTCCTCGGTATCCCGTGCATCCTGCAAATGGCGTAGATGACCGCGGATACGACGCTCTCTATGAGCCTTCCGCGTATGAGCTCCTCCTTAACCACCCTCCTGTAGAGCAGGGCTGCGCTCTCCTTTATGTTCTCAGGGAGCCCGAGCGAGGATGCTATCCTGTCCAGCTCAGCCAGTGCAATTGCGAGGTTCCTCTCCATAGATGTGGCTATGCTCACCCTCTTGTGCCACTTCCTCATCCTGTAGAGCTGCGCCTGCTTCTTGGGCGAAATTTTCACTCCCCTGATGTCCCTGTTGTACTGGTCTATCTCGGTGACGAGGCCCTTGTTCGGCCTCATGAACTTGACCGGAGCGCCTCCGCGCGCCCTTTTCTCCTTCTGCTCAGCGTCGAACGCCCTCCACTCGGGCCCGAAGTCCACGATGTTCTCGCTTACGATCAGCCCGCAGCTCGCGCAGATTATCTCCCCCTTCTCGTAGTCCCTTATGAGTTTCTTGCTTCCGCATTCTGAACATTTGGTTTCGCTCATTTCAAATCCCCCTTCAGTCACGATAAGATTTTTAAATATTGCTATGATTTGCAGAACCATTTGGTAGCCTGGGGTTTAAATATTTTTCGCTTTTCTTCGGTTCAGTGAGAGATTTTTAAACAAATCCCCCTAGCTTCAGGACCTTCCGGCGCTGGATGCACATAATAAAGACTAGGGGGTGCACGACAGCGAGAGGCAGACCTGGCGAGGAAGAGGGGCGGAGCCCAGAAAGGAAGCTGATTCCAAAATATCTGAAGGGAGGGTTCCAGGTTTTCTGTTTCCAGTCCCGCTGCTTCATTCCGTCTGGTAATAATACGCTCCCGTCTCTTTTTGCTCGCGGTCCAGCACGCTTTCCGGCTTATTTATGCGGGGACGGTTGGTGTCCTTGTCCCTGCGCATGGTGACGTCCACGAGCTTGAGGAACGCGTTCATCCCCTCCCTCTTGTTCATGGGCGTGGAAGCATGCCCATTCTCGCTCTGCTCGCCGTCGAAGACTATGAGCCGCGAGGAGACCGCGTCTATGAACACTATGTCGTGGTCAACGATGAACGCGCTCTTGCTCGCATCCGCGAACACCGAGCGCAGCAGGTCCCCAAGGTTGAGCCTCTGCTCTATGTCCAGAAAAGCTGACGGCTCGTCCAGCAGATAAATGTCCGCCTCTGTGCTGAGCGCGAGCGTTATCGCCACTCTCTGCAATTCCCCTCCGGAAAGCTCCGAGAGGTTCTTGAGCATGAGCCTGTTCACGTCCAGCCTGCGCTTGCACTCCTCCAGCACGCTTCCTGAGAGCTGCTTGGACCTGAAGAGCTGCTCCACAGTCACTCCTTCCTCGCCTTTGATGTATTGGGGCTTGTAGGAGACCTTGAACTGCCCGCCTTCGCCCTCGTCAGGCTTCTCCACTCCCGCGAGCATCTTCACGAACGTGGATTTGCCGAGCGCGTTCCTTCCCACGATTCCCACTATTTCCCCTTCGCGTATGCTTCCTTCATCGCAGGAAAGGTCGAAGCCAGAATAATGCTTCTTCATCCTGGAATAGGAGAATTTGGGCGGCGTCTTCCTTTCGCCCTCGCTGAACCTGCTGAATATGATCTCGCGCTCCCTGAACTTTATGTTCTCGTCCTTCAGGAACCCGGAGAGGTATTCATTGATCCCTCCGCGCACGTTCTTCACGTTCGACACTACTCCGTAGACGTTCTCGTCTCCCCAGAAGAGATAGACGTAATCGCTCGCGTAATCCAAAATGGCGAGGTCGTGCTCCGCGAGCATTATCTTGTTCTTCTCCCCGAACTCCTTCAGGAGAACCGCAATCCTCATCCTCTCGGCTATGTCCAGGTAGTTAGTTGGCTCATCAAAGAAGTAGATGTCCGCGTTTTTCATGTATGCGGTGGCAATTGCAAGCTTCTGCATCTCCCCTCCGGAGAGCTGGGAAAGTTTCCTTCCCAGTATCTTCTGCAAGCCGAATTTCCCTATCGCCTCCTCCATCCTTCCTTCGTCGAACTTCTTCAGCAATTCCCCTGCGGTGCCGTCGAAAAGGTCTCTTATCTGCTCTATGTTCTGCGGCTTGTAGCTGGCCTTCGCGGTCTTTCCGAGCGCTTCCCAGTACCGCCTCTGCTCTATGGTGAATTTCTCCATGAGCTCCTGTTCGGAGTACTTCCTTTCGTAATCCCCGAAATTAGGCACAAGCTGCTTGGTGAGTATGCGCAGGGAAGTGGTCTTTCCTATGCCGTTCTTGCCCACGAGTCCCGTAACTCCGTCTTTGGGAAGGGGCATGCCGTGCACCCTGAACGCGTTTATCCCGTACTGGAAGAGCGGCGCGCCTATCTCCTCCTTGAGGTTGATTATGCTTATGCAGCTCACCGGGCACTTCTTCACGCATATGCCGCACCCTATGCAGAGCTGCTCGCTTATCACAGGGTAGCGCGTCGCCTCCTCGGTGACTATGCACTCCTTGCCCATCCTGTTCACTGGGCACGCCTTCTCGCACACGTAACCGCATTTCTCGCGGATGCACAAGTCCCTGTCAAGGACCGCTATTCTGCCCATGTTGAAATCGCCCATCAATCAGACTGATCTTTCTTATGTTTTTACAGATAAAGAGAAGAATAAATATGTTCCGCTGCAGGCGTTATTCGAACCTCAGCGCTTCGACCGCGTCCTCGAACGGTATGTAAGAGACCATGTCTATGATGCTGGTGAGCCAGGTTGGGTATGAGGTTGAACGCCTGGAAAACGAAACCATGGTCGCAGAACGGGCATTTCCGGCCGAGTTTATAGCGAGAAAACTACCCAATCACCATTTTCATTATATCTCCTCGCGGAATGGAGAATAGTTTTCTTGGAATCGAAGTTTATAATATTTATAGTTGGACTGGATGTGAAGCAATGCCGACAATCAAAAAATAGAATTGCTAGCGCCTTTCCCCGTATTCTCTAAGGAACTCTTCGTATTCCTCCAGCATGTCCTTGGTGATGGAGGGTCTGCGGCTGGAGATTATCTTGAGGAGCCCTTCAGTGGTGAGCTTCGGCGTGCCTCCTCTTATCTTCTGCCTAAGCGCGTCCATTTTCGCAGACTGGACTATTGAGGAAATGTCCGCTCCTGAGAAGCCCTCGCTGTCCTGCGCGAGCAGGTCCAAATCAATTCCTTTCGCGAAATCCCCGAGGTTTATCTGGAATATCTGCTTCCTTCCTTCTGCATCAGGAGGTGGGATGTAGAATATCTTGTCGAACCTTCCCGGACGGAGAATAGCTGGATCAAGCATGTCCGGCTTGTTCGTCGCGCCTATCACAACTACCCCCTTCAATTCCTTCATGCCGTCCATTTCCGTAAGCAATTGCCCTATTATGTCGCTGGACGCGAGCCTGCGCGAGGGTATCATGGATTCTATTTCATCTATGAAGAGGATTGCAGGCGTGTTCTCCTTCGCGCGGATGAACATCTCCTTCAGCACTGAAACCGCTTGCATTGGGCCTTTCTTCACCAAGTCAGCGCCGCTCAGGGTGATGAACGCTGCTTTCAATTCATTGGACGCGGCGCGCACAATAAGAGTTTTACCGCATCCTGGCGGGCCGAACAGCAGGATGCCCTTGCTGGGCTTGACCTTGTATTCCTTCATCAGGTCCTCGTGCAGGAGCGGAAGCTGTATGGTTTCCAGAAGTGCCTGGCGCACGTCTGCAAGCCCTGCGACGTCGTCCCATTTCACCTCGCTCTCCTTCTCCACCCCTGCCTTCTCGGGCTCTTTTCCGCCTAAGCGGCGCTGGAAGTCGAGCTTGAACTTTTCATAGTCTTCAAGGTGCGCCAGGCTCACCGAGGGCTTGGTTCTGGAGATTATAGCGAGGAGGTCTTCGGTGGTTATAGGAACCACGGTGTCGCTTTTCTGCGCCTTTTTCGCTACGGATTTGACCGCCTCGTCTATTACGTTCTTTATGTCAGCGCCGGAGAAGCGGTCGGTCTTCTTAGCGAGTTTGTCGAAGTCTATTTCCCCTGCAGGGTATTTCTTTATGTGCACCCGGAAGATGGATTTCCTGCTGTTGTAGTCCGGAAGGGGTATGTAGATTATCTTGTCGAACCTTCCGGGCCGCAGGAGCGCTGGATCCAGCGCGTGCGGGATGTTCGTAGTTCCTATTATCATGATGGGCTTCTTGCTGTTCGCAGCGCCGTCTATCTCTTGGAGGAGGACGCTGAGCACCCTTGGGGTAACGTCGTCGCTGCTCGAGGAGCGGGATTTGCCTATGATGTCTATTTCGTCGAACATTATTATGCAGGGCGCGTTCTTGCGCGCGTCAGCGAACAATTCCGCGACGTTCTTCTCCGATTCGCCGTACCACTTGCTCAGGAGCTCGGACGTGTTCACGTAGTAGAGGCGGTAGCTAATCTCGTTCGCGAGCGCGCGCACTATCATGGTTTTACCGGTACCGGGCGGGCCGAACAGGAGTATTCCTTTGGGTGGAACGAGGCCGTAGGCGTACGCTAGCTCCTTCTGCTCTATAGGCAGCATTACCGCGTCCTTTATCTCCTCCTTCACGTCTTCGTATCCGCCCACGTCCGCGAACTTCTCGCTCCCTTCCAGGCTTAGGTCGCGCACCCCGAACTTGCCGAAGGACTTGAGCCTCTCCTTCTTGAGTATCGCGCTCTCCTGGCTGAAGTTTATCCCGTTCGCTTCCAGGAGGGCGATTACAGCTATCGAGGCCGCGGTGTAGAAGACGATTTCCTCCTTGAACGTGTAGCCGTAGACCTGCGAAAGGAAGTAATTGGTGATGGGGATGAGCACAAGGAAAAGGCTTGAATAGAGCTGGGTGTGCTTGCCTTTCTTCAGCCTTCCTGAGACGAAGCTTATCATGAAAAGGACGAAGGACCATACGATGAGCTGCGCAACCCCACTGTCCGAGAAAATTATCGTTATGAGGTTCTGGCCGGTCTTCTCCAGCGCTACGCTGAACTCATTCGCCTTGGAGAAGTCGAACAGCGACTCGACAGCCTTCACGAATTCCACGGGCAGGGAAAGGAGCTGGACTTCGGGCTTGCCCTTTTGGAGGACCGGAGTAGGATCGTAGAGGCTGAGGTTGATTGGAAGGTAGGCGGAATTGTCCTGCATCCATATCGAAGAGAGGAAGAGGATTATGAGGATGGACGGGACGGAGACCAACATGCTCTTGGAGGAGCCGAAATTCAACGCGCTCAGGGTCATGCCCAACATCACAAATCCTCCCAGCAAGGAGACCGGGAAAGGGGCAAAGGGAAGGAAAATGAGGACTTCCAGCGCGGAGATTATCGCCCAGTGCTCGAACGACTCGAAGAGCACTATCGCGACTATAAGGATGAAGAGGAAGCCAAGGGAATATGACTGGTATGCGAACGTGGGCAGGGCGAGCAGCACGCTCAGTATGGTGCCCATGGGCGCATACCGGTAGGCGATTCCGCCGCAGAGCAGCGCGAGAATCGGGACGATGTAAGAGGGATAGAATGGCATCGCGAAAAGGATGGAGAGCGAGCCTATGAAGACGAGAAGCGCGTGCCAGAAGTTCTCGTCGGCCTGCAATATCTTCGCGTAGGCCTGCACTTTCTGGGAGGAGATGGATTTTTGCTCGTATGGCATACGATTGGGATTACCGTATGAGGTTTTTTAATCGTTATCGCAGGGCCCGAAACGGAATTCATCCTGAACGAAGCCGGAGAGGTTGCCTTCCCTTATGCGCGGAACGCTCGCGCGCGAGGAGGATGCGGAATCGGAAACGAGCTTGGATGTCAGGTCGGTCTGGCCCATTTCAATGCACATGCCGGTCTTTTCCAGGATTTCCATCGCGATTTCGTTCCCGATCGTGAGGTTCTCGAATCCCCCTTTCAGGTAAATTACATTTTTGGCGTCTCCCTGCAATTCGTATATGTATAATGAATTGTCTATCTGCGCATCAGCATGGATGGAAAGGAACATCGCGAGGGAGAGAAGCGCTGCGAAGGAAAGTAGGGATTCGAGCATTTGCATTTCATTCACCGCAGAAATAGAGCTTTCTTACTTCTCCAGTGGGTTCGTACACCACTAGGCGGTAGATGCACGTCCCTTCCCCCTCTTCGAAACTTATGGAAAATGATTTGAGGTTAAGGCGCTCGCGCAGGGATTTTTCCAATTCGGGAAAGGAGGCTGCGGATACCAGGTTGGGATGGATAGCCTTTTCCGGGAAGCCGCTCCCCTCCGTTTGCGCGGCCCCTATTTTCACTGCGTAATTGCTCGCTGAAACCAGCTTGTCGAAAAGTATCTGGCGTTCCAAAAGGTCGGAGGTGCGATTTTCCAGCTGGGCGGAGAAAATGAGGGCATAGGAAACGATGAGGATGATGGGTATTACGGAGAAGAGGAAGTCCGGGGAGACGAAGCCGCGGCTCGCACGTGCGGAATTGGAGGCCGAAAACCTGGGACATTTATACCGGTTCGCCATAGTCTCCCCCTATTCCATATATCGTATAGCCACGGGCATCTGTTCCGGCTTCCTGCACGTACGAGCTTCCGGTCTCGGACTTGAGCGATGAATTCGTAGAGTAGACGAACCTTTCGTGCAGGATTGATTCCGCGGCGTCCAATGTGCGCGCGAATTGCTCGTTCTCCGCCTTTTCGGAAACCGCGGAGCTGAAGGATTTTGACGCTGAAATGAGGGGCTGGAAGGAAGCGAGCAGGATGGAGATTAGCGAGAGCATGAGCAGGAAATTGAGCAGGAATTCAGAGGAAGCTTGGGCTTTCATTCTGCCGCGCCTGGCACCGTATAAGGCGCCTCGAATATCTTTTCGCTGGTGGGGATGTACGCGACCTTGGAGAGGTTGAATTTTTGCGAATAGAGCGTGATGCCGAAGATTCGCGGAGTGGAACCGAGGTTTGCCGAGCCCAGGGCGAGGTTCGCGAAGGAGGAATTGGAGAGGACATCCACTTCTATGAAATCCTTGCACAAGGGAAGGGGGCGGCAAGTCGGGCAGGAAAGGGGTTTCCCTTGCGCGAGGCTGGATTCCGCAATGCGGTTCAGTTCGCTGTTCCCGGATATTTCGCCGCACCAGAGCGATGCCTCGAAATCCATATCTCCGGCATGCACGAGCGAGAGTGAAGTGATGGCGCCGAGGCGGATGCGCTCCCTTGCTTCCTGCATATCGAAGGCCATCGCTCCTCCTGAAGCCGCGATTTCGGCAAGGTATTCCAGGAAGCCTGCCGCTGCACCGTATTTTGCTGCGAGAAGCATACTGCGCTTCGCATCGAGCGAAAGCTGCTCCGCCCTTTCCAGGGCTATCGCCTTCTGGAAGTTGAGGGATTTGGATTCCCCGTATGCGCCGGCAAGCGCTGCGAGGGCTGCGAGTGCTGCAAGCACAAGCAGGAATGCGGCATATCCTTTCATAATGATGATACAGGAAAAGAAGTTATAAAGAGATTAGAAAGGAAAAGGAAAATAAAGATGAAAATCCTGCGTTCAGCAGGAGAAACCGCCGCTCGGGTAAAGCGCTCCGAGGATGTTCGGGGTTATGACCACGATCAGGAGGCCGATTACGGCACCCACGAGCATCGCGGTTGCCCACACGGACGCCCTTGCCCTGGTCTCTGCACCGAGGAGCTGGCCTGCGGCGTAGATGACACCGGCGGAAACAATCATCAGGAACGAGACTATCGGGATGAGGCCTTTGATGTCGCTGCACAGGCTGGTAAGCGCATTGCTCAGTGCGCTCACGCCTCCCGTGGTCGCGGCTACGAGCGAGGTCGCGACTGCAAACATAAGGACTGCGTACATAATGGATTTCTTCCTCATTACTGATCACCATGGCTTTTTTATTGGTTTTTATTAGTAATAAAGATTTTTAAACATTGCGAGACTTTTTAGAGGACTAACTACGTCGTAAAATTATTTCTTTGCGGTGGGCGGATGGACAAGAACGAGTTTGGGAAACTATCAATAATAGTGGCGTGCAGCTTCCTCCTCCACCTCGCGTTCATAACTTCGCACCCATTCTACCTGGACGAAGCGCTCTACGCGGAAATGATATGGGAGATGGAGGATCATCCGACGCTTGTCCCGATGTTTTTCGGCTACGAGGCGGGGTGGAAGCCGCCCATGTTCTTCTGGACGTTCGCGGCAGCCACAGCGCTTACGCAGCAGATATTCAGCAATCCTGAGTTCGCATACAGGCTTCCCAACGTGCTGTTCGCGATGGCGAACGTGGTGCTGTTCCACCTCCTCGCGAGGAAATGGCTCGGAAAGGAGACGGCGCCGTATGCAACAGCATTCTACGCGTTCTCCGCGCTTTTCCTGTACACGAACGAAAGGCTGCTCATAGACACGCTGGCAGTCACTTTCATACTTGGCTCGATATGCGCTTACGTCGAGTTGCGGGGCGCCCGCAGGTTCGCGCTGGGAGGCGCGCTCCTGTTCTTTGCCGTGCTCACCAAGTCAGTAGTGGGGTTCATCGTGCCCGCAGTGGCGGTGGCTTATTTCATCCAGCACGAACGCAGGGAGCTGCTCAATCCCGTGTTTATCCTTTCGCTAGCCGCGATACCGCTCGCGCTGGGGGTGCACTATTTCAGCCTAAGCCCTGAAGCGGCGCAGGGAATATTCTTCAGGGACATGGGAGGAAAAGTCGTAGGAGACGGCGCGGAGCTGGTGGAGAGGGTAGGCAGCTCGTTCATGAGCGGGCTCAGCTTCCTCAACGCGCTGCTCGTGCTTTCCGCAGCAGGGCTGCTGCTCAGGTGGAGGGAGAACTACGCTATGGCGGCGTGGTACGCGCTCGCAGTCTTTCCTCTGCTGGGAGGCGCTTTCATGGCCTGGTATTTCTACGCGGTGCTTCCTCCGATGGCGTTCTTCGCCACGCTGCTGATGGCGCACGACCCGAAGACCGGAAAAACCAACATAGACGGATTCTTCAAGTTCGTGTTCGCGCTCGTGATAGGAATTAACATCCTAGTTTCGCTCCTCTGGTTCGAGCGGCTCATGGACATAGGCGAGCTGAAGATGGTAGGGGAATTCCTCGAAGGAAAAAAGAATGTCGCGTTCGTGGGCAGCTACGGGGCGGCGGCGAGCGCAGTGGTTTACAAGGCGCTGGGCGAAAGAGCTGAAAACGGGAGCGCTGAGGACTTCGGGTGGGTGATTGTCCCGATGAACAGCATAAACGACACCATGATAAGGGACTTCGCGCTGGACTACCGCACTTCGAAATACGAGGCGAACGAGGAGGATTTCGAGCGGCTGTTCTGGAGCGGCGAGATATTCAGGAAGAAAACCGGCGTGGAGAGGTTCGACTGGCTCGTGGTCAGCGGACCTTCGAAGCCGGAGATAAGCTGCTATTCCCAGGTGTTCATGGGAGACGACCTGGCCATTTACCAGAGGGAATGCTAGTGGACGAGAAGGCACTGCAACGGATCACGCTCGCGCTGCTCGCAGTGTCCATGGCAATAAACTTCTTCTATTTCATCACCAACCCTGAGGCGAAGCTGAGCGGGGACCTGATAGAAACGACTGCTGCAATAAAGCAATTCAACGAATACGGATTCTTCGGATTGAATCCCATGTTCGGGGAAAATGGGTACAGGCTTTTTGGGAACTATCCGCCGATTCCGCTGATAATCGGGGGGCTGTTCTCGCTCGTTTTCGATTACAATGTGGTGACCGCTGCGATGAGCGTTGCGCTCCAGGCTGCGATATTCTATCTGCTCTATTACCGCGTGTTCAGCAAGGTGGACTTGGAATGGAGGCTGCTGCTATCCGTGTTCTTCCCGTTTGCGACAGTGTTCGGATTCCCCATGTTCTTCGCGTTCAGGCTGCGCTCGCTCATATCGCTCATATTCATCGTGCTGCTTTTCACGCTGGACAGGAAGGGAAGGAATTACGGTCCCATGGCGGCCGTGCTTTCCGCAGCTGCGTTCCTTTCCCAGCCGCTCATGGGCATGTTCACGTGGTTTTTCTACACAGCCAGGGCAGCGGAGGAGAAAGACTGGAAGACTGCTGGATGGTTCGTTGCTGCACCCATATTCTCTTCGCTGTTCTATCTCGACCTTTTTGCCCAGGTTGGAGTGGAAAGCGAATTCCTGGGTTCGATCCTGTTCTCTGCTTCGCACACGCAGAACGCGTTCCTGGGACCGGTGTGCCTGATTGCAGTGCTGCTTGTCGCAGACCTTTCCAGGAATTCCGCGAAAGCTGCTGCGCTCGTGCTCGGCGCTCTTGCGATAATAACCACGAGCATTCTGTTCGGGGTGAATGAGATAGTGCTTGCTCTCGTACCGTTCAAGCAGGGTCTCGTCTATCCTGTGGCGCTGCTCCCCCTTTCCTTTATCCTCGTTGCGGAATCGGCGCGCGAGGGGAAGATGAAGAAGAATATGCTCGCCTTCTTCTGGATGGCGATAATCGTGTTTTCCGCAATGGATTTCGGGGCCAAGGCCGCTGCCGAGATGGACAGGTTTTCCGAAGCCAAGAACGCGGTGGATGCGATGGAGGACGCGGGCATCACGCATATGCTTGGGATAATAGCGCTCATGCATGGCGATGATGTATATTTCATCCATAGCGAATACACTGTTGGCTCTGCCGCGTACGTGATGGGCAAGAATTTCACCTTCATCAACAGGCCGCTCATGGGGCAGATGGACAGAGGAGGAATTTACGAGGAAGGGGCGCGGCTCATCAGGGACATAGCGGAAAGGGGCGGAGAATGCGAAGAGCTCGCACGGAACGTTTCCGCCAAGACGAGGTATTTGCTCCTGCAGATCGTGCAGGCGACAGGCGAAGAGGATCCGAAGGGCGTGCTTTTCGACGCATCGTATTTGGAGGGATGCGGGATAGCGGCTGTTGCGAGCAGCGGAACTTACGGAATATACGACTTGAAGCCGGTGGCTGGATGAAACGGGTTGCCGAAGCGATAAGGAACGGAGGGATTGCGCTCGCTTTATCCTCAGCCGCGCTCTATTTCGGGCTGCTCCTCTTCAGCGCCGCAGACATCATGGGCATATACATGTTCTTCCCGGACGTCGGGGAGACGGTTTCATCGGTAAGGATAGTGCACGATTACGGATTCTTCGGCACGGTGCCTCAGCTCGGAAACGGCGGCTATTCGTTCTTCGGAAGCATGCCGCCGCTATTCCCTGCGATGGCGCAGGTTATTTACTCAGTTCTGGGCGACGCGGCGCTCAGCGCGTTCCTGCTGAACGCGATCGTGTCTGTTGCTGCTGCGGCGCTCATATTCCAGGTTGTTGACGGCGGGATGGAGATGAAGGCACTTGCTGTGCTGCTCCTGCTGGTGAACGTGTTCACAGGCGCGATGTTCCCGTTCGTGGTCAGGGCGAGGTCGCTGCTCGCAATGCTCTTCTTCCTGCTCGCAATCCACCTGGAGAAGAAGGGAACTGCCGGAAGAGGGGCGTATTTCCTGTGCTTCCTTGCGGCTTTCCTGAGCCAGCCGCTTGTGGCCGGGCTGGGCGCCGCGCTCCTTTCCTGGAGGATTTTCGCTAGAGGGGGCGACAGATGGAAGCTCGCTGCGATGGCGCTCGCGCTGGCTATTTCGATACCTTTCTATTATAAGCTCATGGTGGGCGCAGGTGCTGAGCCGAGGAGTCTGGGCAGCTCGGCTTACGACGTGCGCAACGACACTCTCATCCCGGTGTATGGAACCGCGTTCCTCGCTTTCTCATCCGCCCTCCGAGGAAAAGAGAAGAATGAGGCGCTTCCTGCGCTCGCATTCCTGCTGCTGCCGCTCGCGAACACGGCAAGCTATATGATTACCGGAAGGCTGGACCAGACGTTGTTTGCGAACGTGCTGTTCGGCTCGGACCTCGTATATGCGGCGTTCTTCGCGCCGTCCGCGGCGTTCCTGCTCTCTTTTTACGGCTCGAGGCTGAGCAGAAGCAAGATTGCAGCAGGGCTGCTTTTCGCCATCGCTGGAATAGGCGTGGCAGGGACCTACGGATACGTGCTTCACGGCGCGGCGGACTTCCAAGACAAGATGCAGCTCATCGAAGGAATAGACGAGGCGGCTTCTAAACTGCTCGTCGTGCCGGCGGTTGAAAGCGGCGGGAAAGTTTGGATGATACACGGGGACTTCATGATAAGCGGGCTCGCCGTCGCTACAGGCAGGAACATCTCCTTCGTGGGCAATTTGATTCCGCCACAGCTGGACAAGGGTCCGGAATTCAGCGCGGCGATGGAGCTTGCGAACGGGAATGTTTCCGATTGCGATGGGCTGGTCGCGGGCATGGGTGATGCGGACATGCTCATATACATCACGAACAGCCCTAAACTGAACTGGAAGCTGGATGGCTGGGCGAAGGAGTGCGGGTTGGTGAAAAAGGAGTTCGGAACTTCTTACGGCGGAGCCATCGCTGCGTATTCCATACCTAAGGACGGCTAGCCCCTGCTGTAGTAGACGACCGTGGAATTGCTCACGTTGAAATAAACCGGCGAGTAGTTCGAATCCAGGAACGACTTGAACTCCGAGAGGCTGGCGGGGGAAAAGGAGGAGAGGTCGAAATCTGACTGGAAGAAAAGGACGTGGTCCGGCATGCCATCTTCAACCGGCCGCATCACTTTCTCTTCGAACCATTCCCGGCTCTTCGGGAATCCGGAATCGGAATGCTGGAATATCAGGGGCATGAACGGCTCTTTGCCTAATATTGTGTAGTATGCTCCGCGGCTGGGGAAGACGAAAAATGAGCCTTCGGAATGTTCCTTAAGGTATTGGATCATTTCGCCGTTGCTGCCGCAGAACGAGACATGGTTGTTCGTGGAGAAGTGGGATGCGGCAAAGGAGGGAAGCAGCAGCATCATTGCCAGGAGAGGGAAAAAGATCGCTGACGCGGGCAGCGCCACAGAGCCTAGGAGCTCGCGGATTCCGGCCTTCTGGGAGCATTTGCGCGCCGCAGGCGCGAGCTCGGAAATTGAAAGTGTCCATGCGAAAGATGCTGGAAGCAGGTAATAGGAGAGCACGAGCACGTAGAAATGGAAGGAGAATGCCCTTGACAGGAAGAGGACTATGGTGCTGAGGAAAAGCAGCAGCACTGCGCCTTCGAAATGCCCCTTTTCCTTTTTCATCATGAAAGGAAGGGCTGGCGCGAGGAAGAGGAATGACAGAACCCCATAAATCGGGGCGGAGAGCATCCACGAGAAGGAGCTGAAATACTCGATGAATTCCGCAACGCTCCAGCCGTTCGCCTGCGCCGGGAACCCGGAGAGGTTCAGGAACAGGAAGGAGATTGCGAGGAGGGGAATGGCTGCCGAGAGGAAGCCTGCTGACGCCCAGAGCGCGGATTCGCGCGGGTTTCCGGATTTCGCGATCGCGTAAAGAATAGGCAGGGCGAGGGCCGCTGCGGAGAGCGGCTTTATGAAAAGGGGGAGCGCAGCGAAGAAGCAGGCGAGGAATATTGGGCGCGGCCTCCTTTCGTCCATGGATGATATAAGGAAATGGAATGATGCTGCCCAGAAGAGAATTGTGAAGAGCTCGGCGCGCAGGAACGCGTTGAGCCCGAGGAATAATGCGAAGAATATGTAAATCAGCGGAGGCAGATACTTGTAAATGCCGCCCATTCTCTGTGCGGAAGTGGCGAATATTATAGCGGCGATTAGGAAATTCAACGCGAGCGAGATGCCCCTTATGCAGCCCATGGACGTGCCGCATGCGCCTACGACCAGATAATCAAGAGCGTGGAGAAGGGGAAGCTTGTTGTCGTAAACGTCCCTGTACAGGACTCCGCCCTGATGCATGATTTCAGCCACGAGGACGTACATGCCCTCATCATGCTCTATGAGCCCGCAGGAGAACATCGGGAAAGAGAGCGGAAGGAACGACAGGGCTGCGAGGATTGCGAGGAACGACCAATGCTGCCGCACGAATTGCGCAACGCCGCTTGATTCGGGCTTTATGGGTGGACGCATTTGGACGCCTAGGTGAGCAGGGATCTGCAGTATGAAAGCACGTGGAAGGCGCTTATCTTGGACGAGCCGGATTTCCTCAGGCCGAAATCGTATCTTATTTCAGAAATCTTGGTGCCTGCCGGCAGCTGCTTGAGCACGTCGAAAAGGAGCTTGTAGCCCCTCATGTTTATGCGGCTCTTGTCCACTTTGGAGAACAGGGTTTTTTTCATCCCGAAGAAGCCGGACATTATATCGTACCTCCAAGGCTTGCCTCTGATGGCGAGGGAAATTGAGCCAAGAGCGTTGGCGCCTGCGCTTATGAGCCAACGAATAGCTGACCAGTCCTTCGTAGATGCGCGCGAAGCGATCACTATGTCGGCAGCCGAACGGTCGAACTCGCGGATAATCTCCCCTACTTTCGCAGGAGGGTGCTGGAAATCGCCGTCCATAACTATGAAGCGGGCGGTTTTGCATTCCTCTATCGCGTGGACCACGCTTGCGACGTTCCCCTTCACTTTTTCCCCGCTTCTGTCCAAGAGGGAGATGCGGCCGGAGGCGGATTTTTCCAGCCCACGCACGAGCTCGCGCGTGCCGTCCGTGGAGCCGTCGTCGGAAAATATTATGCTTATGCCGGGGTAGAGGGACTGGAGCTCCTTTGCCAAGGGAACCGCATTGCCGGATTCGTTGAGCACCGGGATTATTATCGTGTAGCCTTCGAAGCTGCTGCCTGTTTCTGGTTCTGGCATGCTGGATTACCGGAAAGAATAAGAGGCTAAAATTTAAAACTCACACGACCTGCGCCCACGCGCACAGCCTCCATCTCTGTCCGATCCTCCTGGATAGGGCCGCCTTGCTGCCCTTGTCCACGCATATCGGGCGCTTGAGCTTTATCGTGGCGATGCCCTTTGCGATCGAGGCTATCACGCCCACTGCTGTGGCGGTCTGCACGTTCAGCACCACGGGCTCGGCCTGCTTGAAAGGAGGGTTGTCGATGTCGCTCCTTTCCAGCATGTGGTATTTCAGGTTGATGGAGTCCACGACTTCAGGAAGCTTGCCTGCCATGCCCAAGACGGAACCTACGAGCATGTCCGACTTGGTGAGCGAAGGGTCGAGCGGCGTTCCAACCGCGATCAGCCCTCCTGGCCCTGCTTCTTCGAGCTTTGACGTTTCGGAGCGCAAGGATGCGATCTTGAATTTTATGGGCTCATACGGAGCGTCCTCCTTCTTCTGTATTCCTGGTCTGAGCTCCACCTCGTCTCCTACCTTGAGGACGCCCTGGAGGAGCGATCCGCCTATAACT
Source organism: Microcaldota archaeon (assembly GCA_037440825.1). Lineage (GTDB taxonomy): Archaea > Micrarchaeota > Micrarchaeia > Anstonellales > Bilamarchaeaceae > JAHJBR01. Next base: position 52,843 of record JBBITJ010000002.1, read on the forward strand.
CCGCCATGGAGTTTTGAAATTTCAGTGCCAGGCTTGTTCACGTCGAACGAGCGCGAAATGTACAAACGAGGAGGGGCTTCCTTGTCCCTCTTGGGAGTGGGAATCTTCTCCTCTATCGCTTCCAGGAGCGCGCCCACGTTCACGCCATGGGTCGCGATTACCGGGATTATCGGTGCGCCCTCGGCGACCGAGCCCTTGAGGAACTTCTCTATCTCCTGCCTGTGCTCGAGCGCGCGCTGCTTGCTTACCAGATCTATTTTGGTCTGCACCACGATCACGTTCTTTATCCCGGTGGCGTTGAGTATCATAAGGTGCTCCGCGGTCTGCGGCTGCGGGCATGGCTCGTTCGCTGCAATCAGGAATATCGCGCCGTCTATTATGCTGGACGCGGCTATCGCAGTCGTCATGAGGGTTTCGTGCCCTGGAGAGTCCACGAAGGACACGCGCCTGCTCAGCTCGCCTTTCTGGCCGCATTTGCATTTATCGGAAGGCGAGTATTCGCCGCACTTCTTGCAGCGGTAGATGGTCGCGTCGGCGTAGCCCAGCCTTATGGAGATGCCCCGCTTCAGCTCCTCGCTGTGGGTGTCCGTCCACTTGCCGGTAATCGCCTTGGTGAGCGTGGTCTTGCCGTGGTCCACGTGGCCTAGGGTACCTATGTTGACTTCAGCTTGCAATGAATCACTTCATCCTCCGGTTTCCGGTCCTGAGTTTTCGGTCACACTACTTCTTCTCTTCCTTCTTCTCCTTGGCCGGGAAGAGCTCGTCGAGCTTGACTCTGCCGTGCTCGAGCACCTTGAAGTTCACCTGAACTGTGTCGGCAGCGATCGTGTTGCCGCGCACGGTCTTCTTCTTCCTCGTGCCCTTCATCTTAACCCTGTACCCCGTTCCGCCGGAGAGTATGGGCGCGATCTTCCTCGAGCCGCTTATGTCCTTCCTGAGCGGGAAACCGCTGTTGTCGCTGCCGCCCCTTATCTCAAGGGAGTAGCCCGCGAGCCCCAGGGCGCCGCCGTCAACCTTCTCGCCTATCTTCTTGCCTATGAGAAGGCTGTCCTTGGACTTGTCCAGCTCCACCTGGTACGATTTTCCCGTCTTTGGATCGGAAATCACTGCTTTCATATTTTCACCTTTTTCCAGCTAAATGGATTAATGTAAAGATTTGAGGATAATATAATCCTGAAAACGTTTAAAAATGGTGTATAAAGGAAAAATAAAAGAATAAAGAAAGGAAAAGCCGAGGATTTACTTCTTGTAGTTCTTGAGCTTCGCCTTGTACACTGCGCCGTCCTTCCCGACGTAGTACATGTAGCCGTCTTCCTTGGTTATCTTCTCAGAGCCTACCCTCTTCTTCCTGCCGTTCTTGTTGTGCTTCATCGGCACTGCCCAGACGTATCCGTCCTTTCCGACAAAATAGAGATATCCGTCTTCCCTGCTTATTTTCTCAGATCCAACTTTCGATCCCATGTTCACACCTCCCAAAATTTTCTATCTCCGGTTTTCACGTCGGAGTGGTGGTTATTATTGAGGGTAGATTTATAAAGTTATTCTCGATACCGACGTGGTGTTTATATATCCTATGGTGATTGGGTCGAAAACAACCTAATTACCTATTCTATTCGAAGCGGGCTAGAAAAAGTCG
>JBBITJ010000002.1:54578-60652 GCA_037440825.1 Microcaldota archaeon
ATCTGCCTCAGATAGTTGGGGAACTGGTAGCGCACGAACCTGAAGTATTTCTCCTTCTTGGAAAGCGATACTCCTGCTGTCAGGAGGTCATTGGAATACCTCAGGAAGCCCCAGTACTGCCTGTTCATTATCCTTCCGTCGAATATGTCCGCGCGGGAGAGCATGCGGTATGCGGCTGCCGCGTCTGCCGGCCGCTCGTATTCCAAAGGTATGTTCTCGTCCACCCAGAGCTTGAGGAAATCGTGCTCAACATCGCCCCAGCTCGCTTCCCTCGCGTCCTTGTAGGTGGAGGACTTGAATATGGTCCTGACGCGCTCGAATATGTCCTTCTCGCGGTCGCGCATTCCCGCGCTTCCTGCCTGGAGGTCGTTGATCGCGGAGCGCAGGTCGCCGTTGCAGTTCTCCGCTATCGAGAGGATCGCAGCTTCCTGGATTTCCAGCTTCTCCTGCGCAGCTATCTTCGTGAGCGCCTTCGCTACGGATGATTTCGAAATCCTGCGGAAATCGAGCAGCTGGGACTCCGCGCGCACTCCTGCGAGCTTCTTGTCCCAGATGCTTTCAGCTGTGAGTATTATCGGGACAGCGGAGGTTTTCAGCACTGAAACTATCGAGGATGCGCCTCCGCGGTCGTCGCGCTGGAGCGCGTCCACGTCGTCTATCAGGAGGAGCTTGCTCTTTCCGGAGAGGGAGAGCGCGCTGCCTGCGCCTGCGAGCACCTTCTGGACCTGCTCCGCGTTGCGGATGTCGCTCGCATTCATTTCTATGAGTTCGAGGTTGAATTCGCTCTTGAGCGCGTACGCGACCGTGGTCTTGCCCGTGCCCGTGGGACCGTGGATGAGGATGGGCTTCTGCCTCACCCCGCGCAGCCAGTTCAGCATCCACTGCTTTATCCTCGTCTTCGCCTCGTCGTTGCCTGCGAGATCGTCTATTTTAGAGGGCATATATTTCTGCGCAAGTAGCATGCGAATCAATTGCAAGGCAAGTTATAATTGGTTTCCGTTCCAGAACGAGTCCAGGTATTTTTCGAGCCCTTCCGGCTTCACGACCACGAATCGCTCGTCCGCAGGAAAGAGCTTGCGGTAATTTTGCCAGCCGAATCTTTCATCAAGGTAGATTATCGCTGCCTTGTCCTCTTCTTTTCTTATCGCGCGCCCGGCAGACTGGAGCGCCCTCGTGATCGCAGGGTAGATGTACGCGTACTCCCAGCCCTTCCCGAATTTTTGCTGGTAGTAGTCTATCAGGGATTTCACTTCCAGGTTCATCTCCTCCAATGCGATTCCAACCACTACCGCGGTCTTTATCTCCCCGTTCGCGAAGTCGAACCCTTCTGAAAGCGAGCCGCCCTGCACGGCTATGAGCATGCCTCCATTTGAGGAGAAATCCTTCACGAGCGCGTGGAGGTCGCGCGCGGTCATCTTCTCCTGCTGGATGAATTTCTTGGTTGATTTTATCAGCGGAAACACGGAATTCAGGACATTGTAGGACGGGAAGAACACCGCGGTCTTCTTTTTTATCCTATGGGCCTTGTCTATCAGGTCTGCGATCTTGGCGAATTCCTCAGAAGTGCGGCTGGAATAGCGTGTAGTGGTGCCTTCCACGATCAGGTTGAGCTTGTTGGATTTCGGGAATGGGGAGGAGTAGGATTTCATCATCGTGCGCTTCTCTTCCAGCCCCAAAACGTCCCTGTACATGTGCATGGGATGGAGCGTCGCGCTCATCAGTACTACTGAGTGCGCCTTGTTCAGCTCGGACGTTATAACTGCAGGGTCGAGGAAGCGCTTGGATATTGAGTAGAAATTGCCCTTTCCTCGCAGCATCCTTATGCTGCCTTGCGTGTCCTCGAACCACCCTTTCAGGAATTTCGAAAACTTGAGCAGAGAACTTTTCCTATTTGTTTTTTCTATATAGCCCAAGCCCATGGATTCGAAATAATCCGAAATCTCATCGGGCTTCATGCCGAAATATGCGAGCGCGGAATTCAGGTGCTCCTTTTCCAGCAGGAGCTCCTCTTTTCCATTTAGGGTGGATTTCGCCCACGAGACGAATTCCTTCTCGAATTTCATATCACAGCCCATTGATTTCATCTCCGTCTCCATCCTGGAGATGAGGCGGTTGTTGAACGATACCGAGAGGTAATCGCGCACGCGCTTGGGAAGGTTGTGCGCCTCGTCTATTATGATTATGGATTTCTCCAGCTTTTTCTTCGTCTTTCCGAAGAAGAGGGTGCGGATGCTCGGCGCGATGAGGTGGAAGTAATCAGCTATGACGAATTTGGAATTTGAAGCCAGCTTTACCATTATTTCGTACGGGCAGGCGTGCAGCCCTTCGCATTCCAGGATTAGGTCGTTGTGAGTCTTCACTGCGCCGTAATTGTTCAGGAGCTTGCGGAAAAGTAGATCCGCCTTCACCTCCTCCAGCTTCGTGTTGCCTTTCGCATTTGCGTAAAAGCCGCAGCGCTCCTCCTTCCTCAGGCGCTCGCAGCTCTGGTAGAACGTGTCGTGGTCCAAATCTTTGAGGGCAGGGTGGATGCAGCAGTGCCTCCTCCCAATCATGTCAGTGGCGCGCAGGTTCAAGGCGTATTTATCCGCGAGGCCTCCTATAACTTCAGCCGCGATCTTGTGCTGGGAGATTTTCGGGGTGAGGAAGAACACGTCGAGGCCGTACTCCATCGCGTAGGTTATCGCAGGGGAAAGGGCCGCGTCCGTCTTCCCTATCCCGCAGGGAGCGTGCGCGAGGAGGTGGTTCCCGGCTTCGAGAGCGGAGCAAACATCTTTGACCATCTGCTTCTGGGAATCGCGGATTTTGCTGTGGCGAAAATAGATTTCAGGCATATGGGTGAAGAATCGCAAAACGAATTAATAAAAATGATTACACACATGTATTCCAGTGCATACTCTTTACGCGATCGTAGTCTAGTGGTAGGATTTGAGCTTCCCAAGCTTAAGACCCGGGTTCAAACCCCGGCGATCGCATCAGAAGAACCACGGGAGATGAATAATCGGATTTATTGCATCTCCCTGTTCTCTCTACCAACGCCATGAAACAAACCCGCTCATTCGAGCGGAGAGAAGTCGCCGAATGAGCGCATGGGCTCTTCGACGATTACTTCACGGCGTTGCATTCCCATCCCCTCTGGGCTAGCCGTTCATGCAAACGACAATTCGTTTGCAAGCTCCACAAAACTTCGTTTTGCGGATCGCTGCGCTCGCTTGGTCTGGGTGCGGCAATCTGGAAACGAGGTCATATGTATGAAAGGCATCAGAGTGCTTTCTCTCCTGGACACGGAGATGAACGCGAAGATAGGTAAGAAGGGCGCGGCAGGCGACTTCACCATATATTCATACAGGCAGGGCGACACTGCAGTGGAGATACTGGAGCCCACACTCTACCCGGACAAGATACATCCGCTCGTGTTCGGGCTCGCGCTTTCGGATTTCGTAGTGTTCAAGCCCGACCTGTCCAAAAAAGAATTCGCGGAGACGCTGGGCGCGCTCATAACCGCAGGGAAGCCCGGCGCTTTCTTAGGCGATGTTTCCGGAATAGAGAATTACATAAAGGGAAGCCCGCTGGAGGGATGGGAGCGCTTAGATGATGATGCGATAAAGGTGAGGGAAAAGCTGCTCACCGTCCAGAACAGGTGGAAGGAAGGAAATGTGAAAATTATCATAGACAAGGTATTCAACCTCAAGAGCATAGGCGTGGTGGTGCTTGGAGCGATCTCGCGCGGCACGGTGAAAGTGCACGACAAGCTTTCCATATACCCGCTGAACCAGCCGGTCGAAATCAAATCGCTCCAGCACAACGACGAGAACGTGCCGGAGATAAGCGGGGGCTCGCGCGTGGGAGCGAACATAAAGGGCATGGAAGCCGAGAAGATAGAGAGGGGCTTCGTGCTCGGAGGTGCTGGAATAAGCTCAGGGAAGAAATTCTCCGCTGAAATCAGATGCCCGAATTTCGTCAAGGGGGGCATTCCCAAGGACAGAAAGATATTCGCATATGTAGGACTGCAGTACGCGGAAGCTGCTGTGAGCGAAGCTATCGGAGCCGGACAGGCGAAGAAAGTGGAGATAAGCTGCGAGAAGGATTTCGCGTTTGAACCAGGGGAAGAAATATATCTGGTTGATCCGGGAAGCAAGCCCAGGATACTCGGCTGCGGGAAATTGGTTTAATCATTATACGAAACGCGAGACTGGAGACCGGGAACAGCCGTGCTTGCCACGCCTGAAATATCGCGATTAGGTTTATATACGCGCCGCGAGAAGGGATTGCGATAATCATGAAAAGGATACTATTCCTGCTGCTTCTTTCAGCCGGCGCTTTCGCGCACTGCGCAGGCAGCGCATCCCATTACCTCCCGGCAGTGGTGGACGACCACGGGGTGCTCGTGAACCTCTCGCTTGACATATTCCCTGGAAGCGGGGACATCTACATGAGCATATACCCGAAGGTGGGGATAAGCACGCAGGAATCCATCAGGGACGCGATGGATTACGCATTTGAAACAGCGGGGCAGGAACGGAACGAATGCGACGTGCGCATAAAAGCGTACCTTCCGGAGAGCGTAGGCGGATACTTGGACGGACCGAGCGGAGGCGCTGCTCTAACCATCATGGGGATAGCTGCACTGCAAGGGGAGGAAGTGCGCAGCGACGCTATGATAACCGGCACGGTGATGCCTGATGGAACCATAGGCCCGGTCGGAGGGCTGTACGAGAAGGCGAAAATCGCGAAGGAGCACGGGCTGAGATATTTCCTCACACCTCTGCAGACTCTTTACGAGCGGGTGCTGCTGCGCATGCTCCAGCAGGACAAGAGGATAATCATATTAGAGGTCGCGGATGTCGGGGAAGCAGCGGCGTTCCTCATAGACATGGAGAGCATAGACGGCACGAGGAAACCGCCGCAGGTGGAGAAGATAAACGAGAGCTTGCCTGCATACGGAGCAAGGAGTGAATTCAGGCAGCTGGCTGAGGAGATGGTGTCAGCGCTTGGGCAGAGCGTGGCGCGCATAAGCGATTCCGTGAAAGAAGGGGAGATGCTCGGCGAATACTATGGGCAGGTGGACGCGAACGAGCGGCTCCTGATGGAAAGGGGGTATTATTTCAGCGCTGCGAACGACGCGTTCATACATTACCTGGACGCAGAGACGATAGCGAACGTGGAAACCCTGGACGTGGGCGGGAAGGTCGCTGAAGTGAGGAGCTGCCTTGCGAAAACGCCTGTGGACTCGATTACCAGCTCTAATCTGGAATGGGTCGCTGGCGAGGAGCTCAGGAAAGGCTGGGCCGAGATGAAACTTGAGGAAGTAGAAGCGCAGAACGCCACGCTCAAGGAGGAGAAATACCTCGCCTACCACGATGCGATGTACGCTGACGCATGGTGCGAGATCGCAGGCATGCTTTGGAAGAACTCGCCCAAGGGAGGGGATGAATTCGACGAATCATTGTTGAGGGAGGTGGCGAGGGACTACCTCACCGAGGCGAAGCTGCTCAATTCCACGGACGAGAACGTGCTCTGGCATCTGGAGAACGCGGAGAATCTTTTCTATGAAGGAAGATACGCGGGCGCGATAATCGACTCCGTTTACGTCATAGAGATGGAGAATGCGGCGCTGGATTACGACGATGACGAGTATGCGGCGCTTGCGGAGCTCGAAACCCTGGGCTCGGAACGCAGGACCTCGCTGTGGGGCGACGTTTACGCGAGCCACGGCGCTTTCGTTCTCTGGAAAGGGGACAACCAGACCGCGTTCGGGCTGTTCAGGTTCGCTTCCGGGCTGGACAGGGCGGTGGAGCGCATGAAGGCCGCAGCGGATGGGAACAAGGCTGCGGAGTTCCCTTACCTGTGCGAGTACGCGGCAGGGCTGCTGGTGATGGCAGGGGCGACGATACTCGCATACTTGTACCTCAGGCCCGGAACCCAACAAAAACCCAACGTTTTTAAGAAGGCGAAAAGGCAGTAAACAATGGACGCGCAGGAAGCACTGGTATCCGAAACCAGAAGGGAGATACTGGCGAAGCTCTCGGAAAGGAACCGCCGCCCATCTGACCTGAGCAGAGAGCTCGGAAAGGACA
>JBBITJ010000002.1:60752-64912 GCA_037440825.1 Microcaldota archaeon
AGCTGCTGCGGCCCCGGTTTCAGGAAGCGGCGAAGTTTATCTGTATGCTGGTCTGGCGATGCTCACTCTTTTCATAGCAGCAGGGGTGCAGTTCCTGATAACGAAAGGCGGGAAATTCGTGATGCCGAAGAGATAGCATTTAAACTGCTTGCGCGGAATTCATCACGTGATCGGATGGGCGCCAGCGAGATATCTTACCTCATAGAGCTGAACAAGCGGAAGGCAGAGCTTGAATTCAAACGGGGCTACCTGCTGAGGAAGGGGAAGAAGCCGGAGGACCCGCAGATGATATCGTTCGACGAGGAGCTGGCGAAGCTCGCGAAGCAGGCGAACGAGCTGGAAAGCAAGATAACGACCAAGAAGATCCTTTTTTACCCGAACGAAGCCGAGATAGCAGAGCTCAACGCTAAAGTTGCGAAACTCAAGCCCGAAGAGCTGGACAAGGCGATAGAGAAGAAGGAAGGCGACGCCTACGCATTGCTGGAGAAGCGCGGCAGGTTCATCAAGGACAACTACGAGAACAGGCGGGAGATTGCCGCGCTTATAGAATTCGTGAATTCCCTGCCCACCAAGGTGCGGGACGAAGTGATAGAGGAAGTGAGGAGAGGAAAGATAAGCGACCTGGACATGAGCGTGGTTGACGAGAAGGTGAGGGAAAGGCTGTTCAGGCTGCTCAACCGCGCAGGAGTGAAGTGCGCTCTCGACGGATACAGGCTGCTCGCGCAGTCCAATAAAGGGGTGCAGTGGAACGAGGTGCGCGTGCAGTTCGAAGGGGGCGCGGTGTGGACGATTCCTGAGGAAAGGGAGAATGTGGAGAAGATACTGAAGGAGTACGTTGAGACAGGGAACAGAATACAGTTAATGAATGCCGAGCGCACGGTGAGGAAGTTCTCCGCGGAAGACGAGAAGAAGTTCAACGACCTGCAGAAGCAGTACATAGAGCTGATGAAGAAGAGGAACGAGCTCTCTTCACGCTAGTTTTTTGGACATGTAGGGGCCATCCAGGGAATAGCCGCGCCTGCGATAGTATTCCCTGACTCCGACTGCGCTTATCACGATTATCTTTCTGCTGCCGAATTCCTCTTCTGAAAGCTTCTCCGCTTCAGCGAGGAGCATGCTGCCGAAGCCCCTGTGCTGGGTGCTGCCCTTCGCGCCCAAGGGAGTCTCTTCGCCGTAAACGTGGAGCTCGCGCACCAATGCTGCGTTTTCGCCTATTTCCTCCCTGTAGCTGGATTCTGGGATGCGCAAACGCAGGAAAGCTGCTAGCGCCCCGGACTTTTTATCCTCTATTGAGAGGAATACCTCTTTTCCTCCGCTCGCTTCGTAGTCCATGCGGAAGAGCTTCGGATGGAGGATGGGCTTCCCGCTCAGCCCGGATTCCCTTTTCCTCATCTCGTTTATCTCTATGCCCAGCTTCTGCGCCTTAGCCTCCACGATTTCGCGCAGGTTGCTCTTCTTCACGCCTCCTGCGATGAGGTTGAATGGGATGTCGCGCTGTATTCTCATCACTCTTGCGTATTTGGGGATGTGCCTGTATGATTTGGCGATCACTTCCGCAGCAGTTTCAGTCGAATACGGCTCGTATTCCCCGCTATCCATCATCCCGTGGAGGGGCGTGCCGGGAATCACCAGAGTCGGATAGATCTTCAGCATGTCCGGCCTGAAACGCGCGTCGGCGAATATCTTCCTGAACATCAGTTCATCCTTCCTTGGCGAGGAGCCTGGCAAGCCGGGCATCAGGTGGTAGGCGACCTTGAACGCGGAATCCTTCAGCAGCTTCGTGGATTCCACCACGTGGGCGACTGTGTGGCCCCTGCCTATCTTTTTGTAAATCAGGTCGGAAGGATGCTGCACACCAAGTTCAGCCTTGGTCGCGCCGTATTCCAGCATCTCGTCTATTTCTTTTTTGCCGCAAACGTCCGGCCTCGTCTCTATCGTGAGCCCGACCATGCGATGCGCGGCGGTTTCGTTGAGGGTTTTGGCTGCTTCCAAGGTTTTGGATATTTTTCCGTTCAGCCCGTCGTAGATGCCTTTCACGAATCCGCGTTTGTAGGATGCTGGCATGGCAAGAAACGTGCCACCCATTATTATCACGTCGCACTTTTCAGTTGGGTGGCCGTTGAGCTCGAACTGGCCGAGCCTGGAGCGCACCTGCCTCAGCGGATTGAAATCATTGTCGCGCGCCCTGAGCGCCGCGGGCTCGCTTCCCGTGTAGCTGCGCGGCGCTTTCCCTGTGTACGGGCAATAGATGCAGCTCCACCTGCACGAATCCTCGGGCTTTATCATCACCGCAACAGGAGCTACTCCGGAGAGGGTGCGCATGGGCTTCCTTTTCAGGAGCGAGATGATTTCAGGAGTGAGCTCTTCTTTCGGGAACTTGCCCAAGATTGCGGTATTCTTGAGGAACTCGCCTAATTGGAATTTCACGCTGGCTTCGCGCTTGAGGGATTCTAAATCAGTTCTGCCTGCCAGAATCGCATCTATTACGTAGGAAACCGCCTTTTCCTTTTTTCCCATGTCAAAACAGGTTGGAGATTATTCCTGCAAGGGAGTAGATTATGCCGCTCATCGCAGGGAAGAAGAGCATGCCATTGTTTGTGGCTTTGTAATCCGCGGCGAGCCAAGAATTCACGTTCACGGTTGCAGTGAGGTCTTCCTCTATCATGGGCGAGGCCTCCGAAACCACGTTTATCACCGGAGAGTAGGTTTCCTCCTCATCGCTCGCCACTTCGTAGTATATCGTCTTGGAGCTCTTCGGGGGGACGTACACTTGCTTCTTGAACGCCCACTTGGGCACGTTCGTAGAGCTCAGGGTGAAGACGTCGCCCGCGTTGCCCTTGTTGGTGACGGTTATGTAGAATCGCGCAGGCTGACCGGCCATCGCGGTTTTTTTGCTGCTGTCCAGCGACGCATCCATCACATCGTGTGTTACCTTTATCTTCACGAAGAAGGTTATGTTCTCCAAGCCTTCGTACATCTCGTCCCGCACCTCTATTCTTGAAATGTAGTCGCCTTCAGCCGCGTATTTGTACGCAGTTATCTGCACCTGGAGCGGAATGCCTGCCCAATCGCTTCCCTTGAAGCTCCAGCCTTGAGGGAGCTCCGTGACGGTCGCGTTCTCGTACGCTCCGCCCACTCCGAACATGCCGCCAGTGCTGGGGCGGCCGTCCAGGCTTATGGAAATCGTCTGGCCCGGACCCATCTCACCCAAATCAACAGTCTGCCCGTTGGAAACCTCCATCGAGTAGGGTTCAAGCATCGGGATTGCATAGAAGAGCGAGGCGAAAGACATCAGCAAAACGAACATTCTCATTATCGACATGCTATTGCATCCTCTGATTAGATTTTTAATGTTATAGCAAACCCGCAAAGTATGTTGAACTTATGTTCAACAGCTAATCGCCGAATTGTCGGCGATTGGAATCCGACACGTTGCAGCTATCGCTACGACGCGGGTTTGCTAGACTGCGAACCGAATGACCATGAAGTTCGCAAGAACTTCAGGAACTTTCAATCGAAACTTCGATTGAATGATTTCTTCGGTTCGCTGTAATTCAATTCCCTTATGCGGCCAGGAAGCTCGGAAAGCGAGCCCAGCACCAGGTCCGGCTTCGCGTTCCCGTTCCTGCCCACATCCTCGCGGCTGGAAACCCCGCTCAGCACGAGCACGGACTTTATCCCCGCTTTCTTGGCCATCGCAATGTCCATGTCGAAGCGGTCCCCTACGACCACGAGCTCCTCTTTCCTCAGCTTGTGCTCCTTCATTATCATCTTCAGCATGTACGTGCTGGGCTTGCCTATCACTTTCGGCTTCTTGCCGCACGAGAATTCCAGCGCAGCGACTATCGCGCCAGCTCCGGGCTTCAGCCCGTCCTCGACAGGATAAGTCTTGTCCTCGTTGGATGCGATGAATACTGCGCCCTTCATTATAGCCCTGAACGCGGCAGTGAGCTTCTGGTAAGTTAAGCCAGTGTCGAAGCCGACTGCAACCACACCAGCGTTTTCGTCCTCCACCACTTCGAGCCCGCGCGCGCGGAATTCGTCCTGCATCCCCCCTCCGCTTATCACGTAAGATTTTGATTTGGGATATTTTTCCGAAACGTAAACTGCCGTTCCGTAGGAGGCGGGATAGGATTCCTCGATTGAAGCTGTCACGCCGG
>JBBITJ010000003.1:0-53732 GCA_037440825.1 Microcaldota archaeon
GCGTAACCGGCGGCGGAACACTTTCGGCATTCGTGGATTTCAACCGCTCCCTGATAGGATACTGGAGCTTCAACAACCTCACAGAATACGGCGCCCGTGATTCATCCTCTTACGGCAACGATGGCAAATTCGGCTACGACCGGATGATGAACCCTGGATTACTGTGCAATTCGAGAATGTCCTCATCTTCTACAAGCAGGGCGCCATTTCCTGAATCGTGCAGCAGGGAAGCGTTCCCCTGACATTGCAATGCAGCTAAGATGAGAAATCAGGATTGCCTGTTGCGGTAGTCCTCGTACCCGAATTTCCGCACCACGCGCACCTTTCCGCTCTCCTTATCGTAAAGCGCTATGGACGGCAGCGTCACTCCGTTGAAAGTCGTGTTCTTCACTATCGAATATAGCGCCATGTCCAGGAACACCAGCTTGTCCCCGGTTTTGAGCGGCTTGTCGAAAGTGTAATCTCCTATTACATCCCCTGCAAGGCAGGTGAATCCTCCGAGCCTGTAAGCGTGCTTCTTCTCGCCAGGTTCGCCTGCTCCCACTATGCCCGGCTTGTAAGGCATTATTATCGTGTCGGGCATGTGCGCCTCAGCAGAAGTGTCTAATATCGCGATGTCCATGCCGTTCTTGACTATGTCCAGCACGCTTGCCACAAGGACGCCTGCGTTGAGCACGGTCGCTTCCCCGGGCTCCAGGTATATCTCTTTTGTTCCGTATTTCTTCCTGAATCCGTTTATCGTCCTAATCAGCAATTCCACATCATAATCTTTCCTCGTGATATGATGTCCGCCTCCAAAATTCACCCATTTCATTTTAGGGATGTATTTTCCAAACCTCTTTTCAAAAGAGTCCAGCACGCGCACGAATACATCCGCGCCCTGCTCGCAGAGCGCATGGAAATGCAGCCCGCTTATGCCGGAAAGGTCCTCGCCTTCGAGCTGCTCCGGCTGTATCCCCAGCCGCGAGCCGGGTATGCACGGATTGTACATATCCGTTTCGACTTCAGCGTAGCCGGGATTCACGCGGAGCCCTACCTCGATCTTCTTTCCGGATTTCCTTATCAGCGGCTTGTATTTCCTCCACTGCGCGAGGGAATTGAAGACTATGTGGTCCGAGTTCCTTATTATCTCCGGCATCTCGCGCTCCAGGTATGCGGGAGCGAATGTGTGCACCTCTTTAGCTCCGAACTCGCGCGCGAGCCGCGCCTCATTCAGCGATGCGGCGTTCATGCCGCTCAGCCGCGAGTTTATCAGGGGGAACGTGGAGTGCGCCGCATATGCCTTGAGGGAATGCAGCACCTTTGCCCTGCTCTTCTTCTGCACGTAGTCCAGCGTTTCCAGGTTCTTCCTGATCATGCTTTCGCTGATGAGGTAGCAGGGCGTCTCTACACTGTCCGTCACGGATTTCGGAAATTCGGCAAGCGCTTCCTTGTCCGAGAGCCACCAGGAAAAGCCCATCTTTTCACTTTGGAAGCTCGCCCTTGAATTCCACTTTCACGGACGGAAGCCCGTATTTGTCCAGAGCCTTCATGAATTCGTCAGGATCGAACTGCTCCACGTTGAACACTCCTGCGCCCTTCCAGATGCCCTTGAGCACCATCATCGCGCCTATCATCGCCGGAACTCCGGCGGTATAAGAGACCGCCTGCGCGCCTGTTTCCTTGTATGATTCGGCGTGGTCGCACACGTTGTATATGTACAATTTCTTCCTCTTCCCGTCCTTCACGCCGTCGAATACGCACCCTATCACTGTCTTTCCAGTGTAGTTCTTGCCTAGCGAGCGCGGATCAGGGAGCAGCGACTGCACGAACTGTATGGGCACAATCTTCGTCCCCTTGTAGTCCACCTCGTCTATTCGCGTGAGGCCGAGGTTGTTCAGCACCCTGAAGTGCGTGAGGTAGTTTTCTGAGAACGTCATCCAGAACCTTATCCTCTTGAGCCCCTTTATGTGCTTCACCAGCGACTCTATCTCCTCGTGCCAGATGAGATAGCTCTCGTACTTGCCAACGACCGGGTAGTCGAATTCGAAATGCACGCATTTTGGATCCATTATCGGCGGAGTCTCGACCCACTTTCCGTTCTCCCAGTACTTTCCGTTGTGCAGGAACTCGCGCAGGTTGATTTCGAGGTTGAAATTGGTCGCGAACACCTTGCCGTGGCTGCCCGCGTTGCAGTCCAGTATGTCCACGTAGTTTATCTCGTCGAAAAGGTTCTTCTGCGCGTACGCGCAATAGATGTTGGAAACTCCGGGGTCGAACCCGCAACCCAGCACCGCCATGAGCCCCTTTTGCTTGAACCTCTCGTGGTACGCCCACTGCTCCTTGTACTCGAAATGCGCGACGTTCTTGGGCTCGTAGTTCGCGGTGTCCAGGTAATTCACTCCCGCCTGGAGGCAGGCTTCCATGATGTTGAGGTCGTAGAAAGGCAGCGTTATGTTCATCACGATGTCGGGCTTGAACTCCTTTATGAGCTTCACCATCCCGGGAATATCTTCGGCGTCAACCTTCGCGACCTTTATGTCGCGGCCGTACCTCTTCTTTATGTCCTTCTGTATCTCCTGGCAGCGCTCAATGCCCCTGCTGGCCAGCATTATCTCGTCGAATACTTCAGGCACCTGCGCGCACTTGTGCGCCACCACGTTCCCTACTCCGCCTGCGCCTATTATCAAAACTTTTCCCATCGTTTCACCTCTAAGTCAATAATGCGGCGCAGCTGAAATCAGCGCGAAAAATTTTCCTTTTCCTCACGTTGTTTTATTCACTGCCTTGTTTAAATATTTATTCCCGTTTTTTCACTTTCAAATCTACCACTACCTGCACCTGCGAAGGGGAAAACGGGCGCACTATGCGCTCATTGATTATCCTGTATTTCCCTGCTTCAAGGTGCGCGGCGATCTTCCTTCTCGCTTCTGCGAACGGATCCTTCATGTCCACGAACGTGTAGAAGTGGATAGTGGCACCGTCTTTCGCCCCTGCGTAAGCCGCTTCAAGGAAGAATTCCGCGTCCTTTGGAAGCGGCATGGCTATCCTGTCTGCCCAATTCGCGTAATCACGGGGGACTATTGCCTTCACATCCCCGCACACAGCCTTCACGTTCCTAGCCTTGTTCAGCGCTATGTTTTTCTTCATGTACTCGACAGCAACAGGATTCAATTCAATTGCGACAATCTCGCAATTCTTTTTCGCCTTCGCGATCACAAGCGGGAAAGGCCCCACTCCTGCGAACAGCGCCAATACCTTCTCTCCGTCCTTCGCAAGTTCGGCAATCCTCTTCCTCTCGAAACTGAGCCGGGGTGAGAAATAGACCTTCGCGACGTCGAGCAGCATGCGCGCCCCGCTTTCCCTGTACTCAGTCTCGGTGCGCTGCTCCCCTGCTATCACCTTAAGCCTGCGCACCCTGTACTCGCCTTCCATCGGCCCTTCCTTTTTCGCCACTGCCCGGACGTTCTGATGCACTTTCATTATCGCGTCCGCGATCAGCTTCTCCTTCGCCACCAGCTGCTCCGGAATTTCCACTATCGCGATATCGCCTATGAGGTCGAACGACGAGACGACGAGCGGAAGCTCTTCAGGGGAAAGGACGCCCCTGAGCGCTTCATCCATGCTCCTGGGCTTCGTGTGCAGCGGTTCGGCATCAATTTCAACTGCGCCGCGCACCGCTCCCTTGACCGGAATCCATACCTTTCCGTCCTTGCCGAAAACCTTGTACGAGGGGTCGAACCGCCCGTTCTTCTTGAGCTCGACCAGCTTCTTCTGCGCAAGCTTTTTCGCGACAGGGACAAAAAGCGCCACGTTATCACTATTCCAGCACTATCGCAGGTTTTCCAGGCATCGCGCTCTTGGCTTTCGGATGCTTCGAACCCGCCTCCTGCACCACTTCAACTGGGAAGCCGAGCTGCTCCGCGATGAAATCTGAAGCGTCGGAAAGCGCCTCGCTCTCATCGTCAGATTCGAGTATGGGCGGAAGCGCGAATATGTTCTTGCCTATCTGCCTGGCGAATTTCGCAAGGTCGGCGGCGAACGGCTTGAGTTCCGGCTCTGCCATGCACCTTCTCATCGTGCCTTCGAAGCTCCTTTCCTCCCTGGCTATCCAGTACGCCTTGCGCTTCCATTCGTCAGCGATGATGACTGTCGCCTTCTTCGGCTTCATGCCTGTGAGATGGGCTATCTTCTCGATGTCTTCGATGACCTTCGCGACCAGCGCCTCGCGCATCTCCAGCCGCTCGTTCACGAGGCTGGCGTCCGCCTGCGCCATCTGCGCATTTACCACGAAGCCCTGGCCGCCAATCTCCCTCCACAGCTCTTCCGCGAGGTGCGGCGCGAAAGGCGCGATCGCGGTGGTCCATTTCTCGAAGAATTCCTTGAGCTTGGGCTCCTTCGTCCTCTTGAAGTACCACG
This sequence comes from Microcaldota archaeon, assembly GCA_037440825.1. GTDB lineage: Archaea > Micrarchaeota > Micrarchaeia > Anstonellales > Bilamarchaeaceae > JAHJBR01. The sequence continues at coordinate 4,399 of JBBITJ010000003.1, forward strand.
CGATGTCCGCGCTCGTGTCGTAAAGCAGCTCTTTCACGAGTTCCCTGTACTGGAACTTCTGGTACCTGGAATCTATTTCCAAGAGCCTCCTGTTCAGCCGCGAAAGCAGCCAGAAGTCTATGTCCGAGGTGGCGCGGTGCTTCGCGTACGGCACCACCGCGTAGATCGCCTTGAGCCTGCTGTCCACGCCCTGGGCTACAGGCTTGCTGAAGTCCGTGTCAACGCTCAGGTCCGCCCCTCCGACTATGCTGAGCCGTATCACATCAGCGCCGTATTCGGCTATCGCCTTCCTGAGCTGAAGGATGTTCCCGAGGGACTTGCTCATCTTCTTGCCGTCCATGAGCACGAACCCGTTCGCGACTATCTGCTTCGGCCAGTTTTCCTTGGGGAATATCGCGCAATGGTTGAATATGAAGAACGTGAGGTGGTTCCTGATCAGGTCCGCGCCGCTGTGCCTCGAGTCCACTGGATACCAGTAGAGGAACTCTTTCCTCATCCTCTCCATCTCAGGCGTCCCGCTTCCCCTGCCCAGGAACACGTAATCGAAGAATTTCTCATCCAGTTTCTCCGGCGCCATTCCTTTCAGCATGTGCGCGATCGTATAGAACGCCATGTATATGGTGGAATCCGAGAGGGACTCTATTATCTGGGACTTGTCGAACGGGAACGGGGTCCCGAGCCCCTGCGAGCGCACGCACGCCTTCTCTTTCAGCCAATCGATCGTGTAGAGGTAATCGTCCCTCGTGCGTTCAGGAAGCGCCTTCATCCCAGCCAGGCATTCTTTGGCTGCCTCCTTCCATTTCGCATCCCCGTAGTCTATGAACCACTGGTTCTTCACTATGTTCACTACTATCCCTGCTCCGCACCTGCACGAGACCGGGCCGTTGGCGATTATGTGGAGCGAAAGGGCCTGGTTTCCTGCCTTGAGTTTCGCAATTATCTTCTCTCTCGCCTTGGATGCAGGAAGCCCGTCGTACTCCTTGTCCCCGACCTTCATCCTGCCCTGGTGTATCTCTTTCTTGTAAAGCTCGTGCGTCGCCTCCGCGGCCTTGGGGTCCTGCTGGCTCTTCAAGCCCATTTTTTCCACGATGTCCCTGGCCGGAATGTCGTAGCCGCTTATCTCTATTACTTTCACGACCCCTATCTCTTCCACTTTGCCAAGGTCCCTGAGCGCGAGGTAGTCGTAGGGCGCGTGCGCAGGCACGCTCATCACTGCGCCTGTGCCTTGCCCCGGCTCCACGAAGCTGGCTGGCAGTATTGGCACTTCCTTCCCGAGCGGGCTGACCGCGGTTCCGGGCTTCGAGCCTTCTGTTCCGGCAATGAGCTCGCTGCCCATCATCCTTCCCTTTATTTCCAGGCTGAGCTGGAGAGCGAGCCCCTTGGCGGCCTCTTCAGCCAGGTAAAGGATTTCGCCGTTGTGCGCTGCCTTCACATAAGTGGCTTCAGGGTTCACCCACAGGTTGGTCACCCCGAAAAGCGTTTCCGGGCGGTAAGTGGATACGATTATGCTTCCGTCCGCGTGCCTGAATTTCACCGCAGTTACCTCCTCTATCTCAGGATCCACGTCCCCTATGGTGTCGTGGGCGCTCACCGCGTTGTTGTCCGAAGGGCACCACGGAACAGGGTGCTCGCCCATCTTCAGGTAGCCCAGTTCCTTGAGCTTCATGAACTGCCATTCTATGAACTTGTTGAAGTGCGGATCCAGGGTGTAGAACTTCCTCCTCCAGTCTATCGAATACCCCATCTCCCTCATGCCCTGCTCTATCTCGTGCGAGAAGTGCATCACGAGCGCCTTGGGATCGGTGAGGGTGGCTGCCTTGGCCCTGCTTATTCCGTATATCCTCTCGAATATGGAAAGCAGATCCGGATCGTTTTCCCTTATCTTCTTGGCCATGCTTATTATCGGCGTCCCGGTTACGTGGAAGCCCATTGGGAACAGCACGTTGAATCCCTTCATCCTCCAGTATCTGGCGTATATGTCCGCGACCGTGTACGTCCTTCCGTGGCCGATGTGCTGCGGCGAATTCGGGTAGGGGAATGCGGCGGTTATGTACTTCTTCTCCTTCGATTCGTCAGCCCTGGCTTCGTAGACCTTCGCCCTTTCCCATTCCAGGTTCCATTTTGCATCGAAAGACCTGAGGTCAGCTATTTTCTCTTCCATCAAAGCACCTTTATTGAGCGATAAGGAATACCTATTCTGCTCGCATGCTTTTTATATATTATTATATAATACTTCTCGATAGCATGCTTCCCGTACCGATGGCAGCGGCGCTTCTGGCGGCCTACCCGACTTTCCAGGACGCTCTCTCGGGCTATTTCACGGATGTGCTTCCGCTCATCCTCGCCTCTTTCGCAATAAGCCTGTTCGTAACCGCGCTCATGTACATGGCAGGCAGCGCACTGCAGTCGCAGGACTTGCTTGCATTGGGCAAGGACAACCTGGCCAACCTCTTCTTCTCCGCGATAATCGTGTTCATGTTCCTCGCGCTGTTCGCGATATTCCAGCAGTTCGCGTCAGCCATCGCGTGCGGCCAGCCGTGCGACCACCTCCAGGCCGCGTATTCGAGCGTCCTCATGCTGCGCTCCAAGCTGATGTCCCTATACTTCAACCTCTACTTCTACGAGCTCATATTCGGTTTCCTCTCCACGCTGGGCTTCTCCATTCCTCTTCCTGCGCTCGGTCCGGCGAGCCTGCTCGCATTCATCATCAACCTTCCCACCATTTCGTTCGCGCCCCTCTCGGGCCTCACTCCTCTTTCAAATGCGCACACCATAGTGGTCGAGGCGGTGGGAACCGCGCTCCTCGCCGTGCTGGCGAGGCAGGTGCTCCTCGAATTCGTGATGAAATACATGTTCGTCTTCCTCGTGATCGGCGCAGGGCTGCGCTCCATGTGGTTCACCCGCCGCACGGGCTCGAGCATACTCGCACTCGCCGCAGTCTCGTATTTCGTCTATCCGCTCGCCGTCCTTCTCTCCAACTACCTCATCTTCCAGGCGTACGAGCCCGCGAACTTCGGAGTCATACCTACCTCCATCGGCTTCTGCGAGGACTCGACCACCCTCGGATCGCTTTCCGTGATGTTCGCGAGCGAGCGCAGCAACCTCTACAACGCGTCCATCCCCAAGTCCGAGACGAAATGGTACATGTTCTGGAACACGCTGGTTGACGGCGCGAACTACGTGGGCGAATCCGCCTCGATGATGCTCAAGGTGCTCTGGTCGTTCAACATGAACCTCGCCTACCTGCTCATACTCTCGCCGATGGCGTTCTCCACTTTCCTGGACTTCCTGTTCATAGAGATACAGACCCAGGTGCAGTTCCTGGTGCTCGTGTTCGTGTGCTTCGTCACAGAGATAATAATCACGATAACGATGTACCGCGGCGTCGCGATGCTCATAGAAGGAGAATCCGAAATATTCGGAATAAGCAAGCTCATGTAAGATGGTGAAATGGCGTTCCTGTTCGAAACCCTTGTGCCGACAATCGGCTTCCTCATGGTGCTGATCATAATGCTCGCCTACGTTGGCGGCAAGATCTTCCGCATCCCGTCCTGGGAGGCGTACTTCAATGTGGAGCTCCACAACCTCGTGTTCGCGGTCCTGCTGCTGAGCGTAGCGTTCGCAGCGTACGAAGGGATGAACTCGCTCGCGTACGACGTAGTTGGCGCGAGCCCGGTGCAGGCGTCCATGTCCTTCCTCAACAGGATAACGAACAAGGGCGTGCTTCCAATGTACAAGGACCTGCTCGGCATAGAGGCAGGGACCGCGATGAGCAACTCGTTCTACATCAGGATGGGGCCCGGAGTATGGTCCTACACCAACAAGATCGAGCCGGGCGCGGACGCGATCCTCTCCATGGTGAGGCTCATGAGCATGGGCCTCATAGTGATATACGGAAGCCTGAGCATCCAGTACATCGGGCTCAGCCTGGTGGATTTCGGGATGCCGCTCTCGCTCTCGCTCGGAGTGCTGCTCTTCATACTTCCCTCCACGAGGGAGGCGGGCGCGTTCCTCATGTGCTTCGCATTAGCGTTCCAGATAATATTCCCGTCGCTTTACGCGCTCAACCAGGTGATACTCGATGACATGGCGTGCGCCCGCGCGACTGCGGAAGGCAACGCGTGCGAGCCCTACGATGCGTATATTCCTGAAATCGCGCTCTTCGGTGTGCAGGCAAGGGGAGTTTCTTTCCTGTCCTACCTGGTCCCGCTGGCGAGCCTGGCGAACTTCGAGCTTCTGATTCCATTCATCAATGCAATGGCACACCTCACGCTGGTCTCGCTTTTCCTGCCGGCGCTCGTGCTCACGATAACGATAGCGTTCATAAACGCGCTCACCAAATACATACTGGGAAGGATATGAGACTCGCACTTTTCGCCCTGATGGCCGTTGCGGCCTCGTTCGCTGCGGAAATCCAGGAGTTCTACGAGCCCAGCAACCCCGATTCCCTCTATTTCGCGTGGGGCGTGCTCGCAGCAGGGGCGCTCACGCTGAGCATATTCCTTGCAGGAATAATCTACATGGCCGGCAATTTCCTGATGAACGAGAAGATCAAGGGGTGGGCGAAGGCGGAAGCGGTGGAAATCCTCTATTCAGGCGTCCTGCTCGCGGTGGTCGGCGCGTTCTACCTAACCGCGAACCAGGTCGCCAGTTCGCTCGTGTACAGCATAGACACGTACAGCGCTGACCTCGTGTGCAGCACTTCGAATCCCTTGTTCAATACGTTCACCATGCATGGCGAGCCTGTTGATCTGGGCTACGCGCATCTTCCCTGCCACATGCGGGTAGCGAAGAATTTCCTCGCATCCATCTTCTACGAAACAGGGGGCTTCGTGAAGAGCGTCGGCGTTACCCATTCGTGGTACACCTACCTCTCATCGTTCTCGTTCGACTTCACTCCAGTGGGCACGACAACTTTCTTCTCCGGCGGGAGCTTCAACTTCGCCATATTTGGGTTCCTGAACGCGAAGAACAACGCGCTCTCCTTCCTTTTCGACAACGGGATAAAGGTGCTCACGCTCGTGCGCTTCCAGGAGGTGCTAATCAATTTCGTAGGCACCGCGCTCTTCCCCGTGCTTCTCATGGCCGGGCTGGTGCTGCGCACGTTCATGCTCACCCGCCGCCTTGGAGGGCTTCTGATGGCCATGGCGATCTCGCTATACTACGTCTTCCCGGCGTTCTACGTGCTCGGCGACAGCGTGTACACCTCCATCATCCTGGCAAACTACAACAACTCAGTTCCGCTGGAGAACAGGAGCGCGCTGGCGCAGATATTCACGGACTTCAACGCGATGCCCAAGAAGATAAACGATTCCTACCAGGAGAACATGGCGCTCGCCACCAACGGGAGCAACGCCTCCTCCGAATTCCTGAGCCAGATCGGGCTCCTCACGTCCACGACGCTGTGCAACAAGACCGCGGAAGAGGTGCAGAACTACACGAACCAGTACGGCAGCGTGACCGGCGCGAACCTGAGCGTGGTGTTGGATTCCTTTGGCTCTGAGAACCGCCTGCTCGGTAGCTGGCTTACGGACTCTTTCAGCAAGGGCGGCACGCCATGGTACCTGGGCGGAGGGGTGACTGACGCGGTCATGAACACCGCGAGCTTCAGGTCGATACTCACAGGCATAGACGTGCTCGCGAAAGCAGTATTCTTCTCCATGTTCTTTTCGTTCATATCCATATTCGCCACGATTGCCTCTGTCAAGTCCCTTTCCCCTATGCTGGGCGGGGACGTGGAGATAGCCGGGCTTACCCACCTCATATGATGTGAACCTATGACCCCCTGCACTGCACAACGTGGTTTCCATTCGAGTGTTCTCGACTGTCTGTTGAACGTTGCGTTCAACATCCGGCCCCCGGTTCCGGGTTTCGGTCTCGCCAGCTTCGGGAAGCTCGCGTTCGCGTTCCTGCTCCTGGCTGCCATTGCCGGCGCGCAGGGATACGATCCTAATTACAACAACCCGGAAGATCTCAGCAAGACCGTGAACGAGAATATAGAAATAATAAAGAATTCCTCCCTGATCGCGGCCTGCACCGCAGCTCCCGGCTCGCATGATTTCCAGACTTCCGTGCTGTCCAATTCGCTCCTCGCGCTGTTCATAATGGCGATGGTCATAGGGCTCATGTACATGGCAGGGAACTTCCTCCAGGTGCAGAGCGTGCTCGTGCTCGCGAGGCAGGAGATAAACGAGTTCCTGATAACCGCGCTCATCGTCGTGTTCTTCACCATGATAATCTCCGCGCCCACTTATTTCGGCATAGACCTTTTCGACCAGGCAACGACTTACAGCTACAAGATGCTCTACAAGGTCGGCTCGGTCTCGTCTGTGCTGGTGAGCGCGAACATCGTCCTCAATTCCATCTACACGATCTACATACCGTTCGGGCAGATAAGGAAGGCGCTCACGATGCAGCTTGGGCCCGCGCTGCGGCCCATAATAGACGGCGTTTCGTTCTCGCTCCAGTTCCTCATCACCACCTACGGCGAATGGACGGTGTTCGTGTTCATGTTCTGCTTCATCCAGCGTTGGTTCCTGCCATTCTTCTTCCCGCTCGGCCTGATAATGCGCTCATTCCCACAGACGCGCGGAGGGGGCAACGCCCTCATCGCATTGTCCATAGCCCTCTCCACAATCTACCCGTTCATGTTCTTCGTGGATTCCGTGATCTTCGCGAAGCAGTTCCCCGAGGACACCAGCATAGGCGCGTATTTCGAGCAGGCGGTGCGTTCGGTGTTCGCCGCGCTCGGAATCGGAGGCGTGGCCGCGGTGTTCTTCGGCTTCTCGCTCATATTCGTCTCGCCCATACTCGTGGGCGCGCTGCTGCTCATCTCATACTTGATGTTCGACGTCGGGTGGGAAGTCCTCCACCTGGTGATGATCTTCAGCATAATCCTGCCTGTATTGAACATATTCCTCACCCTCTCGTTCACGAGGGAGATATCGAAGCTGCTCGGGACGGAAATAAGCCTGGGGGCGTTCGCAAAGCTGATATGACATGGGATTCTACCTTCCGGAATACAAGCCCTTGATGGACACGGCTGTATGCCAGCCGGGCTTCAGCGAGAGCTTCTTCTATTTCCCGGACTGGGCGTCCACGTCCCTGGTCGCCCTGCTCGCGTCTGCGTTCATCCTTGCATTCCTGTACATGTTCGCCTCTATGTTCCAGAACCAGCAGAGCGTGGCGCGCGTGAAGATAGAGCTGTACGAGCTTATAGTCACAGCCGCGATATTCGCAGTCCTCTTCATGATGCTCAACGGCATGTGCAGCATCCAGACCGGATGGATATTCCCCGGCGCAGGGCACAACTCCAAGGTGCTCGGATGGGAGGACTGGAGCGGCAAGTCCATATACTATTCCTCTTTCAACTACCTGATGGAATTCGCCGATGACACGCTGATAGTGATGAGCTACCAGTATCTCGGCTATGCGTTCATAGACTTCTTAACGAGCATGGAGATCTCCTCCACGCCCATGGGCATAGGGGCCACGATGAAGCCAACTTCCGGGCTGGGCGCGGTGGTGAAGCCGGTGCTCAACAACGCGTTCAGCGTCGAGATCCTGTCGGTGATAACCGCGCAGGCGCAGGTATACGTGATGGACTACGGCACGTATGGCATGCTGAAATACCTTCTGCCCCTGGCGCTCATAATGCGCAGCTTCACGCTCACGCGGCGCATAGGCGGCACGATAATCTCCATCACCATTGTTTTCCTGTTCGTCTACCCGCTGCTCGTGATACCCTCGTACATGGTCGTTAACGACTCCCTGTTCGGTAGCATATCCAAGTACCTCCAGGGCGGGCAGTATGCAGGCGTGTGGGGGGCCAGCACCTACTTCTGGGCCGTTATAGAGATGATGTTCAAGTTCCTGTGGAGCCCGGACTTCCTCTTCGGCTACGCGCTGCTCTTCATGCCGTTCATAGCCAAGATATTCATAGGAGGCGTGTTCATGCCCCTCTTCAACACGATAATACTCACGAACACCGCCAAGTACCTGTCCAGGTCGCTTGGAGAAGAGATAGATATAACAAACCTGACCAGGATGATTTAGCATGACGGGCGTTTACACGAGTGATTTTGATGGCTGATTGGGAAGCCCTGGCGATAATGGCCGCGTTCATTGCGGTGCTGGTGTCAGCCCTGCTGCTAATGCTCTCCCGCATACTGGACTTCAAGATCCTAGAGCAGTCCGCAAAGGCAGAGCTGGTCTTCGCGGCCAGCTCTGTAATACTTGTGATATTCCTGATTGGCGCGGTGAAATACGGCACCGACATAGGAAAGACCGTGTCAGCGAGCATGTACCTGTACTCCTACCAGCACGTCGGTGAACTCCACTTCCTGAATGCCTCTGGGCAGGAGCAGGTGCTCGACACATCGATTTTCAGCAGCCCGGACTACACGCTCAACGAAATCGTGATACTCTACATGCGCTCGGTGATGTACTGCGCCGAATCAGTGGGCAATTCCGCGTTCTATGTCAGCCTCGCGGCGCACCAAATATCCTCCTTCTCGCAGGACGTGTGGATGGCGTACCCTATAAGCGCATGGGCGTGGGGCGGCATCGCGCAGGCGGCTGACAACCTCCTCAACACATTCTACTTCATGGAGCTTGTATATCGCATACAGATATACGTGATGAGGTTCATGGACGTGTTCTCCCTGAGCTACCTGCTTCCCATAGGCATACTGATGCGCTCCTTCCCTCCCACTAGGGCAGCAGGCGCGTACGTGCTCGCGTTCACCATCGGGGTATACCTGGTTTTCCCGATCGCTTACCTAGCTGCCGTTTTCTCTTCTCCATACCCTGCGCTCTGCGCAACCCCCCAGCTTCCGGAAATCCCGCAGGGCGAGAGCTCCAAGGCCGGCATACTGAGCCAGCTCGTGATGTGGTACCGCGCCTTCGAAGGAGACCTTCTGGATTTCGTCGACAAGTTCTCTGACTTCACCAACTCGCTGCTCATAAACCTGTGCTTCTTCCCGTTCCTAGCGTTCGCGATAATGATAACGTTCGTGCAGTCGTCCAGCGGGCTGTTCGGAGCCAACGTGAGCGAAGTCGGCCGGGGGCTGATCAAGCTTATATGAACCCTAGCCGCAGCTAGGAGTGCCCTGCCCCAGTTTTGTTTATAAAATTACCCTCCCTATCCATCAGCATGCGCAAGTTCGTGATAGACACGAGCGTCTTCGTGAACCACCAGGCCGCGAAGGCGTTCGGTCCGAATCCCAGGAAAGCCCTCGCTGCATTCGTGAAGATCGTATCCAAAAAGAAGGACTGCGAATTCTACATGCCGGACAGCATATTCCGCGAACTCGGAAATTTCGTCGGCAGCGAAACATCGCGGCTCGAGACGGTGGTGAAGAGGCGCTCGCCGAACGTATACGCGATATACCTTCCCGCAGCCGTGTTCTACGATTTCGTCGAGGAAGTGCGGTGCAGGATAAACAAGGGGCTGCGCATAGCCGAGGAATTCGCCAAGGACAACAAGCCGGAGAACGCCGAGAAGGTGCAGAAGCTCAGGGAGAAATACAAGGAGGCGCTCCGCACCGGAATCGTGGACAGCAAGGAGGATTTCGAGCTCGTGCTCCTGGCGAAGGAGCTGGAGGCAACGCTGGTGAGCGCAGACGAAGGAGTATTGGATTTCGCCACGAAAATAGGATGCGAGATCCTCCACGCGTCCAAACTGAAGCCAGTAGTTTCGAAGAAATAGCCGCCTAATCCGTTATCCCCTTTCCATTCAAAAATTCCTTCAGCCTTTTCGAGCTCTTCACGTAAATCTTCCTGAACCGTATCCTAGTTCTGGTCCCTTCGTCCCGCTCGAACACGGTTTCGAGCTTCACTTCCTTGCTCATGTGCGATTTCAATTCGTCCCACACCAGCGGGTCCTTCACGGTTATCTCGAATTCATCGTAAACGTGCCCTTCTTTCTCGAGCATCTTAAGCCCTTCCGCGAATCTCCCGTACACCGCTTTCCCGAGCTTCTTCCCGTATTCCTCCTCGCTGAGCCCGTACTCATTCACGAATATCGCTGATCTCAGGAGCCGCTGGTTGAAATGCCCTGTGGGCATGTCGAAGAGCGCCTTTATGCATATCCCTATGTCCTCTATGTCAGCGTTCGGGTTCACGTATTTCACGAGCTGCTTCCTGTCCTCGGACTTGAACACGATTCCTTCCTTCCCCTCCTTGTTCACGTTTAGCACAAGCTCCCTCAGCTTTTTAGCGTCCTTGGTTTTGTGGAATTTTCCAAGGTACGGCGCAGGTACGAGACCGTGCTTCTTCAGGAACGCGTAGCGCTCCTCAGGGGCGAGGTAGTCCTCCTTCGCGAGGTCGTAAACGTCGAAAACATAATACCTGACGTCGAAATCGCTGCGCGGGTGCGTGTAAGGCGTGTTCCCGATCATCTCCCCGCAAAGCATCATCCCCTCCACTGCCGCCCGAGGCACGAGCTCCCTCAGCTTCTCGGTGGAAAATGCGTCTATTATCCCGCCTCTGCTCAACCCGTAAATCTCCCCCCCGATCGCTGCGCAGCGCAAATTGTATCCGTCTATCTTCTCTTCCGCGTGCACGCTTTCGCTGCTTATGTTGCGCTCCAGCCCCTTCTCCAAGGTGAATATCCTCTTTATGTGCGGAAAACCCGGAAAAACGGCTCCGCCTGCCAGCACAGTCCCCCTTTCAACCCCTCCATGCGCACTCCTGAGCCGCACGTATGAGACCGGGCCGTAGGTGCGCTTCTCGGCAGCGCCCCTCTGGATGAGCTTTTTAAGTTCGGCGTCGGAAAGCATGCCATTTAAGTGGCCTATAATCTTTTTAAAACAGTTTGCTTCATAATTTTACACTATGAAGAACGTAAAAGAGGCGCAGAGAGGAACGATGCGCAGCGTGCTCCTAGCCCTCTTCATGCTTTCCATGCTCGCGGTCATATCATTCTCGCTCCAGGTCGTCTATTCGGGCAACATACGCGTGGAATCCGTGAAGGGGTACGCGATATACCAGAACGACGTCTACAGGGACACAGGGGACACGATGATTCCCTCTATCTTCACGGTCCAGAAATACACGCTTTCAGTGAGGAATTTCGAGAACGCGAGCCGCAACGTGTCCATTTCCGCAGATTACTCCGGCGAACTCAGGCTCGTGGATCCTGCGGCGGAGCAGGGCGCGTCCTCGCTCAGGTGGAATTTCCTGCTCGGCCCGCTCGAGGAAAGGAACCTCACGGTGCTGGGGAAGAACCTCACGCTTGGCGAACCCTCGCTCTCGCTCAACGACATCTACAGCGGCGGGGTTTCGGACAGGAAGCTTTCGCTCGACGCTGATGGGCGGGCGGAGGAGCAGGAGACGTTCGGCTACATTGTGGAAGAGCCGAGGGGCGTGCTGGACCCATTGGTGAGCGAGGAGAGGAAGCTGGACATCGTCGCGAAGTCCATGCTCACGCTTTTCGCAGGGCTGGTGGTGCTCACGCTCGCGAGCGGTTTCGCGTTCGTGTTCGGCTCGCACGAGGATTACAGGTCCGGCCGCATAACCAGGAAGGCGAGGATACACGTGGGCGAGCTCTACCACAATGACATCGGCTCGGAAGAATTCTCCAAGTACAAGTACGAGGAGAGCGAGTTTTGGAAATAATTCTGCCAATAAGAAATAGCTAGACCTTCTCAGTTATCCACTTCTCCAGCTCGGCTTCTCCCATCGCGCCGGTGAAGCTGCCCACAGCTTTCCCTCCGCTGAAGAGCATGGTGGTCGGTATGCTCATCACTCCGTATTCCTTCGCGACCTCCAATGCATTGTCCACATTGAGCTTCACGAACTTCACCTTTCCCTCGAGCTTCTTCCCCACCTTCTCGAACGCCGGAGAATAAGCCTTGCACGGCGGGCACCAGTCCGCGTAGAAATCCACTACCACGGGAATCCTGCTGTCCAGCACCTCGCTCTTGAAATTCGAATCGTCAACTACCTCCATCCTAACACCTGGAAGGAATTGGCTGAAGAAATTTAAATTCTTTTTCCGCAGTTCCCCATGCAGTCGGCAGCGTCCCGGAATCCGTTGTACGTTATCCGCAGCCTGTAATAGTCAGTCTCCAGTTTCGAAACGCTCAACCTAAAACCCGGAACGCTCACTTGGGAAAATCTATCCTGTCCGCTCCCATGAGGTCGCGCAGCGCCTTGGGCACCGCCACCCCGTTCTCGTCCTGGTAATTTTCCAGTATCGCTATCAGCGTCCTTCCGACCGCGAGCCCGCTTCCGTTGAGCGTGTGCGCGAACTTCACTTCTCCGTCCTTGTCCCTGTACCTTATGTTCGCCCTCCTCGCCTGGAAGTCGGTGCAGTTGCTGCACGAAGATATCTCCCTGTACCTGTCCTGGCTCGGAATCCACACTTCTATATCGTAAGTCTTTGCGCTTGCGAACCCCATGTCCCCTGTGCATAGCGTTATGACTCGGTAGGGCAATTCGAGCAGCTCGAGGATGTAGCACGCGTCAGCCACCATCCCTTCCAGCTCCTCGAAGCTCTTTTCCTGCGTGGAGAACTTCACCAGCTCCACCTTGTCGAACTGGTGCTGCCTTATCATGCCCTTTATGTCCTTCCCGTAAGCGCCCGCCTCCTTCCTGAAGCACGAGCTCAGCGCGGTGTATTTTTTTGGCAAATCCTTGTATTCCAGTATCTCCTGCGCGTGCAGATTGGTGAGCGGCACTTCCGCAGTCGGTATGAGCCACAAATCATCCTGCGTGCTGTACAAATCTTCCGCGAACTTGGGCAGCTGGCCAGTGCCTCTCATAATATCCGTCTTCACCAATTCGGGAACCCACACCTCTTTGTATCCGCGAGTAGTGTGCACGTTGAGCATGAAATTCGCAATCGCCCTCTCAAGCCTCGCAACTGCGCCGTAGAGCACCGTGAACCTGTGGCCGCCGAGCTTCGCGCCGCGCTCGAAATCAATCAGCCCGAGCTTTTCTCCCAGCGCATCGTGCGAAAGCACTTCCTTCGAGGTCTTTTTCGGTATGCCCCACTTGCGGAGTTCATGGTTTTGCGTCTCGTCCTTCCCCACCGGAACGCTCTTGTCCGGAATATTGGGAATCCTGAGCATGAGGTCTGCGATCTCCTTCTCGAGCTTCTCCACTTCCTCGTTGAGCGCCTTTATGCGCGCGCTCACCTCTCCGCTCCTCTTAATGTGCTGTGTAGCGTCCTGCCCCTTCTTCTTCGCCTCGGAAATCGCGAGCCCCAGCTTGTTCCTCTCAGCGCGGAGCTCCTCCTCTTCCTTCTTGTCCTTCCTCCATATCTTGTCCATTTCAAGGAGCCGGTCCACCGCCTTGGTGTCCTGGTTCCTGTTCGCGAGCGCGGCCTTGAGCGCCTCGGGGTCGCTTCTTATGAGCTTTATGTCGAGCATGATTACACCTGGAAGTAGTTCGCATCCCGATTTTAAAAACGTTTAACCTATGCCTTTCGCGGCCAGTACTGCGCGTATCTTCTGGAAAGCGGTTTCGTGCCTCGATGCCTTGATGCCCTCGCTCCAGTCAGGCACAGCAGCGACCTCTATCATCCTTTTCACAGCCAGCGCCTTCTCCCTCGTCCTCTCGTCTCCAGAATCAGCAATCACTCCGAGCCCGTACATCATGTCCCTGCATACGCTGTAAAGCGCCTTGTCCGGGCTGCGCAACCCTTCGACTAGGGATTTCAAATCGTGCATGTTGTAATTTATGTTCAAAAGATATTTAAACCATTTGAACATAACTATATTCATGGCTAAACAGACCAAAGGCACGACCGGCCAGGACAAAACGGCGTACTCGAGCTGGCTGGGGGTAGGTGGCGGCGCAACACCCAGGTTCTCTCCGGAAGCCGACAGGTTCAAGCCTGAGCCGGAAAAGCAGTGCGGCTTCATGAAGGCGATAGCTGACGCGATAAGGCGGCGAGCACGGAAGGCCTTCAGGTCGATGCGCCCGAGAAAAAAACCGTCTACACAGCCGCACGACAAGATCGAAGAGGACCCTCCTCTGGGAATATAAGTTTTAAAATTCTCTTCAGGAATTATTATTCTGATTTTATGCGGAACGGCAAGCACGCAGTCCTTATCCTGAAAGACGGCTCCATCATCCAGGGCGCAGGATTCGGCGCGCCCGCGGTGCGCACCGGCGAACTCGTTTTCAACACCGCGATGCAGGGCTACCAGGAATCGCTCACCGACCCGAGCTACGCAGGGCAAATACTCCTCGCAACCTACCCGCTCATAGGCAATTACGGCATAAACAGCTACTCGTTCGAGAGCAAGAGGATGCACGCTGAGGGCTACGTGATACGCGAGCTCTGCGAGGAGCCCGAGCACATGGATTCCGTGAAGGAACTCGATTCCTTCCTCGCGGAGAACAACCGGCCGGGGATCCAGGGCATAGACACCCGCTCGTTGGTGCTCAAGCTCAGGAACTTCGGCGTCATGCCTGCGCTCATAGCGGTGAGCGAGAATCCGCTCAACATCAAGGAGCTGCTGGAGAACCTGAAATTCGATTATGAGAACATAGACTTCATAAAAAACATCACAGTAAAGGAGCCGGAAGTGTACGGGAAAGGCAACAGGAAAAAAGTCGTCCTGATAGACTACGGAGCCAAGCACAACATAATAAACGAACTGGTGAAGCGCGGGCTCGAAGTCACGGTCGTTTCAGCGTACGAGGAGCTCGAAACCATACGCTCATTCGAGCCCGAAGGGATAATGCTCTCCAACGGACCGGGAAATCCCGCCATACTGACGCACGCGCACAAGGTCATAAAAGGGCTGAATGATTACCCGATTTTCGGAATCTGCCTGGGCAACCAGCTCATCTCCCACGCGTTCGGCGGGGACACTTACAAATTGAAATTCGGCCACCGTGGAGTGAACCACCCGGTGATAAACCTGAAGGACGGCAGGGTGCGCATAACCACCCAGAACCACGGCTTCGCCGTAGGAAAAGTGCCAGACGGCTTCGAAATCACGGAGAAGAGCGCGAACGACGGGAGCGTGGAAGGAATGGAATCGTCCGATGGCCGCGTGTTCTGCGTCCAGTACCACCCGGAATCCACGCCGGGCCCGAACGACACCAAGTATTTATTCGACAGGTTCGTGAAGATGCTGTGAGGTGAGCGGAATGAAAAATTTTCTTTCCATTAACGATCTGAAAAAAGAGGAGATGGAGAAGATATTCGAGATGGCAGACAAACTTGGAGGGGAGAATTTCTTCCCCAAGCCGCAGTGCGCAGGGCTCCTGTTCGACCGCCCGAGCACACGCACGCGCGTCTCTTTCGAGGCAGCGCTCAGGCAGCTGGGCATGCACCCTATTTCCCTTGATTACGTCTTCTCGCAGCTGGCTGGAGGCGAATCCATAGAGGATACCGGAAAGGTGCTGAGCGGCTACGTGTCCCTGATAATAGCGAGGCTCCACAGGCACGACATGCTCAACAGGCTCGCAGCTTCCTCTTCCGTCCCGGTGATAAACGCCGCGACGGATTTGGAGCACCCGTGCCAGGCGCTTGGAGACCTTTATACGATAAGGCAGAACGGCCTGCTTAAGAAAGGGACAAAGATTGCTTACATCGGCAACCCGGGCTGCAGCGTAGCCAACGCGCTGCTCGCAGGAGCATCGAAATTCGGAATCGAATTGTTCTTCATCTCTCCCAAAGGATATTCCCCGAACCCTGCTTACGGGAAGGGCGCGAAAGTGCTGAACGATTTCAGCGCGAAGGCTGACATCGCGTATTCCAATTCGTTCGGAGTGGGGGAGGATGAGCTCAAGGCGTTCATACCCTACCAGCTCGACGCCGCGAACATGAAAAAGCTGGGCGCCAAATTCTTCATGCACCCCCTTCCGGCGATGCGGGGCGTGGAAGTGAGCGACGAGGTGCTTGATGGGAAGACCAGTTTGGCGTGGGCTCAGGCGAAAAACAAGGTCGCTGTGCAGAAGGCGCTGATAGAGTACCTGCTTGCATAGCCGGGGCTGGAAACTCGAAACAGAAAACCACAAGCTGAAAAGACGCGAAGAAAGTAATAAGAAACTGTTCGCCCTCGCCGAGATTTGAACTCGGATCATAGCCTCCGCAGGGCCACATTCTATCCAGGTTAAACTACAAGGGCAAAAAGTTGCTTTGCGCCCGTCCGCCCATTTCGGAAGGCTGCCGAACGATATGTATTTTAAATACACTAATTTTAATAAACTAATCTGCTAATCAGTCTCGATTATATTGACTTAGAGGTGTCTGAATGAAAAGATGCGTCACATGCGGAAAAATGGTCAAGGAATTCACGGAATTCCCGTGCCCGGACTGCAGCTCGAAGCTCGTCAGGTGCAACCACTGCAGGGAGATAAAGAACCCCTACAAGTGCGAGTGCGGATTCACGGGCCCGTAGGCGTTCCGGGTTCAGAGTTTTGACGGTGAAACTATGTCTAACGAAGTCGCGGTGTCCATGAAGATATTCATGGACGACCAGGGCAAGATGGAGGAGACGCTCAAGGAGATAAACAAGATTGTCACGGTCACGAACATGAAGACCGAGGACGTGGGCTTCGGCATAAAGGCCCTCAAGATCATCTTCTTGATGGGCGACGACGGCGGAGTGGACCAGATAGAGGAGAAGATCGCAGCGGTCCAGAACGTCAGCCAGGTCCAGGTAGAGGAAGTAAGCAGGCTTTAGCCAGTTCCGTTTTGTTTTCTATTCTTTTTCTCCGTTTTAAAACTAGAATTTTACCTCCTTCTCTTGTACACGAAGAGGTAGAATGCGACTGCGAGCACTGCAAATGCCACTCCCGCGTAAGTCGCCAGGACCGTCATGTCGTAGCTGACATTGACCGTGACCCTTCCATCCTCGTAGCCGGTCTTCTTCACTGTAAGTGTGTATGTGCCCGGCTCGGCGAACCTGAGCGTCACCGTGCCGTTCTTCCCTGCGTACGTCTTTCCAGCAGCCGAGACTGTGAAATCATCCATGCGCTGGCCGTTCTCGTCAAGCACGCTTATTGTGAAATTCTTGTCCTCGGTCACGCTCCGGGGCGCATCCACGATCATGACGAACTTCTGTGCATTCTGGTCCCTGAACAGCACCACGTAAGTGAAGCCCTTGCTCTCCTGGCCCGCGCTGTCCGAAACTCTGCATTCCACGAAGACATTCCCGAATTCGTAGTTGTTCGGGTCAAAGATGTAGAACCAGTCGTTTCCTGAGACCTGCGCCATGTTCCACGTGCCGTTGTTCACCCTCACCGCGACCTGCGCGCCCGGATATTGCGAGAACACCCTTCCGCTCACGTTCACGACCTTGTACCCTATGCTCTCGCCGGTGAACGGCGAGTCTATCGTGCAGCCTCTGTCTACGACGTACGAGTATATCAGCCCGTCATAGGACCCGAAATAGAGCATGCCGCCGTAGAACGCTGGGTTGTGTACCCAGCCGTGCGCAGAGAACGCGATCACCACGTTCCCGTTCTTCGTGTCGACTATGTATATCTTGTTGTCGTTGCTCCCGGTTATGAGCATCTCCCTTCCCCCAAGGGAAGTGATTACCATGCTGCCCTGCACAGCTTCAGCAGTCTTCCTCTTCCAGATTAGTGTCCCGTTCTTGGAGTTGACTGCGTATATGTAGCCGTCGTTGCTCCCGAAATACACCACGTCGTTGGAGTATATGGGATCGGACATTATCCAGCCGCCCGTGTCGAACGTCCAGAGGATCTTTCCGGTGTATATGTTGACCGCATTCATCTTGCCGTCGTTGCTGCCTATGTACACCACTCCCAGGTGGAATTCCGGCCTGGATTCCCAGAACGGGCTCACGCGCGTGCGGCTCCTCACGCTCCCGTTTATGTCCGCGACGACCAGCTCGTCAGAAGCGCCGTATATGAGCGTGTCGTTGAGCAGCAGTATGTCGGTGAGCGGCATATCGTTCTCGTGGATAACCCACAGGAGCGTGCCTTCGTAGTCGTATTTCTTGACCCCCTTGTCCGTGGATATGTAGATGAATTCGGGCGAAGCCGCCATCCCGTAGATGGTCGTCTCGTTCACCTTATGCTGGATATTGCCGCTCCTGTCGAGTATTACTATGCGGGAATTGGATATGCCGACTATCTGGCTTCCCGGGCTTTCAAGCTCCTTGATTTTCTCCTCGACATACGTCCTCCACGAGATTATGCCGTTCTGCTGGTACGCGCAGTAGATGAATCCGTCGTAGGATGCGGCGACCACCTTGTCGCCGAAGAAAACCAGGTTGCTCTCTATGGGCCCGAACGTGAGCAGGCTCCAGCTCTGGCCGGCAAAGGATGCGGAAAGAAGAATGATGAATGCCAGAAAAAGGCGGTTGCGCGTTCCGAGTTCCCTGGCTGGCATTCCGCTTTTCGAAACGGGAAACCCAGAACTGCAAACTGCCTTTTCTTGCATGCTTGCCCTCATCCAGCCAGCATCGAGTCGTACTTGCCTTCCTTGATCTCCTTCTCGACCTGCTTGGCATCCTTGGAATCCACTGTGACGCCCATGCTCATGCACGTGCCTATCACTTCGCGCACCGTCTGCCTGAGCGTGCTGCCATAGCTCTTAGACTTCAGCCCTTTCGCGAGCTCCACTACGGCGGAGAACTCCACGTTGCCGACCTTGTCCTTGGTGCCTGAGCCTTTCTCTATCCCGGCAGCCTTCTTCACGAGCTCGCTGGTCGCAGGCGCGCCGACCGTTACAGTGAACGCCTTGGTCGCAGTGTCAACAACTACCTTCACTGGCACCTTGAGTCCCGCGAACGCCTTGGTCTCCTCGTTTATCTTCGCTACGACCATGCCCACGTTGACGCCCAGCGGCGCAAGCCCCGGCCCGATGGGCGGTCCTGCGGTCGCTTTCCCTCCGTCTACTATCGCATTCAATATTTTTTCCCCCATAATTTTCAACTCTCAGGATTTACTGTGTAGAATTCTTCTGAATTCCTTTCATATTTTCCTGTCTAGGATAAATAGGAGATTACTTTTATAAACATTTATAAGGGCTGCGAAGGCGGCTTAGTGCGCTCTGCTTTCGGACCATGCCTTCCAGTTGGCATTGAAGAATGAGTATGCCCTCTCCTTCATCTCCATGGCATAATCGCTCAGTTTCCAGTGTTCGATAAGCTTTCTACAAAACCGCTACCACGGGACTTTCTTCCATCCCAGCCTGTTCGCCGCGAAGTTGGAGGCCACGTGCAGCACATAGGTGGCTATGAACAGGAACAGGAGCGGCTCAAGGGTGAATAGTGATGCAGACGCGAGCGGATGTACGGCGAGTAGCGCTATCACGATGAACATGAGCTGGTCGAGAATGAACGGCTTGCCCGGCTGCACGCCGAATCTCCTCTTGAGGAAGCTTCCCAATGCGTCTCCGATCATCGTTCCGAGCGCCATGAGCGCGAATCCGGCGAACTGCACCGCCGCGGTGGGAAAGAATGGGCTCAGGTAAACAAGCGACACTATTCCGCCTGCGGCTATTCCTCCGAACACCCCTGCGAAGAATCCGCGCACGGTCTTCCCGTCCCCGAATATCCTCCTTCCGTCCGGAAAGTTTTTCCCGAAATCCATGGGCGTCCCGCCGCCGAGCAGCACCGGAATGGCATTGGCCACGTACGCGGGCAGCATGAACACAAGCAGGTAAATCACGGTCTGGGCGTCCATGATTGTTTAGTGATTGATAAGTATTATAAACCGGATTCCAGAAAATCCTGCATGCGAATCAGATTACAGACTCAACAGTCCCAGGGGGCGAACTGGCTCAAGTACGGGGGCGCCATAGTCCTCGCGCTCGCGTTCCTCGTGTTCCTGGGCATCCTGCTTTTCTCCTCGGTCTCAGTCCCGATAATCGGGAGCAAGTGCGTCGCGATCGTGAACATCGACCAGGAGATAACGACGGAGAGCGTCCCTCCCACCCTTTTCAGCACCGCTGTGCCGGGCAGCGAGGAGATCGCATCATCGATAGCCGCGCTGGAAACTAGGGACGACGTGGGTTCGGTCGTGTTCGTAATGAACTCGCCGGGCGGCAGCGTCGTGGCGACCAAGGAGATATACGAGGCCGTCAAGAACCTCAGCAAGCCCAAGGTCGCGTATTTCAGGGAAATCGCGGCTTCAGGCGCATATTACATTTCTACGGGCGCAGATTACATAGTAAGCGAGCCGGACGCGATAACCGGCAGCATAGGGGTCATAATGACCGTTACCGAGCTCAGCGGCCTTTTCGACAAGCTCGGAATAAACTCCACTGCGATAAAGAGCGGGGAAAGCAAGGACATCGGCTCCCCTGAAAGGCCGATGACGGATAATGAGAAGCAGATACTCCAGGCGCTCGTGGACGAGATCTTCGGGGAATTCAGGTCCATAGTGGTCGCCAACCGCGGCTCCAGGCTAGACATGGACAGGTTCGAGGAAATACTTGACGGAAGGATAGTGAGCGGCAGGCAGGCGAAGGCGATCGGGCTCGTGGACGCGCTCGGGAACAAGCGCGACGCGATAATGAAGGCGGCCGCGCTTGCAGGCATAGGCGATGAAGAGCCTTTGCTTTGCGAGATAGACACGAGTTCGCATAAAACGGGGCTATTCGATGTGCGCACCTATTTCGCGGGCATCCTCGCGCAGGATACCAAAAAGTTCAGCGTCAAGTACGAGTGAATTGCTGGCGCTGCTGAAATTGGCGGCTCCGCTGGCAGTTGTCGCGATTTTCGTAGCTTCGCTCCTCTACCTCTACTCGATAATCAGCGGCTTTTTCCCGGAAACAGGCGAGTCCGCACAGCCGCCTATTTCCCCTCCGCCGCAGGCAGAATGCTCTGCTGGCGACAAGGCGGAATGTACGAGTTCCCAGGGCTGCCCCGGCACCAGGATGTGCCGCGAGGGGAAGTGGAGCGAGTGCATGGTGAAGAAGATATGCAGCCCTGGAGAGGAGCAGGGGTGCTTCATAGGCACCTGCGCAACAGGCAAGCAGGTGTGCAACGCGTGCGGGACCGCGTACGAGAACTGCACGCAGACCTAGTTCCGGCGCTTCCTGCCCGCACGCTGAACTAGGCTTTTTAAAGATTCCCGGCTTAACTTTAGAACGATGGCAAAGGCATTCATATTCTCTATAGACGCGTTTGTCGCATTCACGTTCGTGCTCATAATGATACATTCCCTCATCTTCATCGCCGCGGTCCCGTCCAGCTATTACGGCGGGCTCACGCAGGCTAATTACCTTGCGAGGGACACCGTAGCGGCGCTCGCAGCCGCTAACTCGAGCAAGCTCATATGCGACCCCGCCGATTCCGGCTACAACGAGTGCGTTTCGGACTATTCGCAAGTAACTCTCCTCGACTACCTGATGAGGCACAGGGACGCTGACACCATAAGGGCGCACGTGGGCGCGCTCATTCCGGAGCAATACGGCTACGCGCTCGAGCTCTGGGATTCAGGCACCGGATCATGGACAACGCTCTACGACAGCGCGGATTACGATTATTCCGAGGATCCGCACGCGAAGTCCTACCACAAGCTCATGGTATCTTCGCATTCGCTCTTCTTCGGCTACGACAGCGACGGCGCCCGCGGTTTCCACATCCCCTACTGCTACATAACCTGCAACCCCGGCTCCTACGGCGGCTGCCCCACTCCCTGCGACGAGCCGGTTTCCAATTACGACGAAGGGCAGGCGGACCTCGGGCTGGTGAGGCTCACGGTTTACAGGTGAATGCATGGCCCGGAAATCCAGGGGATTCTTCTTCGTGCTGATCTCGTTCATACTGCTGCTCTATATATTCCTCTACCTCGCGGCTTGGATAAGCGCGATAGAGATATCGGAAAAGGCATCATCCGAGAGGTTCAGGACCGCGTCGGTTTCAGGCATAATGTCCCAGCTCACCAAGGAGCGGCTTGACAATTTCTTCGACATCGCCGGCTATTACGCCCTGTTCAAGATAAACAACCATTCGTCGGATCCCGCGCACCCCCTCCAATACGACCCTGCGGACGAGCTGCGATACCTGAGGGGCGCGTTCTTCGGCTGCGTTTTCAACGGCACCTCAGATGATTTCGAATCTGTTTCGCTGGATTACTCGGACGATGAAAAAGGCACGTACACGTTCTACGCATGGATGGACAGCCTGAACCGCACGCTTTCGCAGGCTGGGCTGGAGGTGGTCTCGTTCAGCGTGTCCAACGAGAATTTCACGCAGCTGGACCACGTGACGTTCAACGCGTCCATGGACGTTTCCATATACGTGAGGGACCGGCTTTCCACGGTTTCAGTGAACAGGAGCTTCAGCCTAAGCCGCCAGTTCAACGTCACCGGATTCCCTGACCCGATGATCACGAGGGAATACAGGCTCATAGAGCCCTCGTCGACTGTGGAGCGGCAGATATTCTTCAGGAACATATCTCTTTCGAACCTCACTCCGATAAACGTGATCAACGGCACGCAGGGCCAGGGCTTTTTCTACGGCCCAATGATCGCTGCTGCTGACGTGACCTCCACCAACCCGATACCATCCCAGAGGTGGCAGTACATCCTCGTGGGCAGCTTCGAAGACATAGTGGACGTGGCGAATTACGGCCAGTTCGGCGCGTACATCGTCACGAGCGCTGTGGAGTATAACAGCTACGACGGCTGCAGTCCGAGCGAGGAAGGGACTTTCAACGCCATCCAGAACAGAACCTCTTCGTGCAACGTGACGATCGCTTACCCTACTGACAGGCCGTTCGCGGTCATCGAAGGTCTTGATATCAATTCGTTCCGCGGCCCGGGAGGGGAACACCACGCGCTTTTCATAGCAGAGCGCTCGGTAGAGCAGGTGGCGAACAACCCTGCGGACAAGCTGGGCGAAGTGGTGGCTTACGACATCGAGGACCTGAGGGACGCCATGATATGCACATATTTCTTCCCGTCCGGCCGCGGCCCTTCGTATGCGCAGCGGCTCTCGTCTGATGCGATTTCCCTCTCAAGCGCCTCTTTCGGCATGGAGACGTTCCTGCTGGGCATGTGGGCAGGAGGGAGCCAGCTTCCAGATTACGAGAATTACAGCCGCGTGGACTGGGAATTCTTCAACATGCTGGAGGGAGTGAAGTTGCGGGGCATGGCTGGATGCAAGAGCCCCTCAATGTGCGCCGCTGCAGTAGGCTCTGACGCACAGGTGGGGCAGTTCAGGCTCACGGATGAATCCATAAGAGAATACGGCGCAGGGGGCATCGCCTGCAACGACGGCCGAGCGGGGTGCGACTAATGAGTTCCCTGTTCCCAGTTTCGAGTTTTGCGGCGAAACCAGAGATCCCCGGTCCGAAACCGCGCAATGCATGCCTGAAGGGACAGTCGTCCCTGGAAATGCTCGTAACCGTGGCCGCGCTGCTCGCATATTCCCTGCCTATCGTGCTCCTGGTATTCTCGTTTTCCTACATGAAGCTGGAGGACGTGGCGCTCACGCAGGGGCGCGCCACAGTCCAGCAGCTCTCCGACGGCGTGAATTCCGTCTATCTCCAAGGAGAGGGCGCAAGGCACTCCATGCTCATAGACCTTCCGTCAGGCACGAGGAATCTCACCGTGTCAGGAAAGACGATAACTCTCTACATTTCAGCCACAGGCGGCACATATTCCATTTCCCACCCTATTTTCGCCAACGCGAGCAGCTTCACGATTTCGGACCGCGTGGGGCTCATAAAAATCACGATGAGGATGGAAGGTGGACAGGTGATTCTGGAATGATTCCCAACCTCCCAATGGCATCAAAGCGCGGTTCCCAGTTCCCAGTTCCCAGTTCCGGCGCGATACCCAAAACTCAAAACAGGAAACCCCTTGTATCTACCAGCACTATGCCGGCACTGCGAGGCCAGGTGGCCACGGAGTTCTTCGTCTATTCCGCAGTCTTCCTCATAATCGTGCTGGCAGCGTACTTCAGCATATTCTTCGTGCAGAGCGCGGAAGTGGCGAACAAGGAAGCCCTCTACGTGAAATGGTTCGGCGAGCGCTTCGCATCGAACCTGAACACAGCGATGAGCAGCGGCGAGGGATTCTCGATGAAGATGGCGTTCTCTCCATACATCCTGGAGAAGCCCTACTCGGTGTACATAAAGCCTGCACGCGCGGGCAGGAACGGCTTCGTGTTCATAACGTGGAGCGCGGGCAACGTGACCTATTCTTACCCCATAGGTAACATGAACATAGGCGCAGGCGACAGCTGCGTGCACGCCATATCTTCCCCTGACGGCGCATACTACGAGATCACGAGCGCGAGAGGGGAGCTCTGGTTCGAGAACGACGGCAGCTCTATAACCATCACACAGGGATGCACATGAAAGTTTCCAGTCTCCAGTCTCCTGTTTCGAAGTGCGGATTTAAGAAAGGCCAGTACTTCAGCTTCGACGCGATAGTCGCTTCGGTGCTCTTCGCGCTGACATTCATAACCCTGGTGAGCTACTGGTTCAGCGTGAAGTCCGGCTTGGAATCCAAGGATGAGGAGATGCTCAAGGAGGCCGCGAGGATAAGCGACGCGATGCTCAACCCTGGCCTGTTCCAGAACTCTTACAGCGATCCGCGCGTCAGCCTGAGCCGCATAAAGTCGTTCGAGGGCAAGAGCCAGGATGAGCTGAAGGAGATGTTCAACACCCCCTACAATATCTCCCTGTTGGTGGATACGGAAGCGGGCACCCGCATAGCGGCCGTGGGCCCTGATCCGACCGACCCGGCATATTCATACATATTCTCCAATGTTGTCAACACAGCCAAGATGCGGAGGATCGTCGTAATCCAGGTCAACGAGAGCTACGAAACTCCTGCTGCGCTGGATATCTACCTGTACAACTAGATGGGCAGCGGGCAGAGTCTTTTTTTTCCGAAAATAAGAAATTAAATGAAAAAAGGAAAAATCACTTGTTCTTGGTGACCACTTCGAGCGTGTCCGGCTTCTTGCCCACGTTGCCGAGCTTCACGCCTATTATGGTCTTCACGCCCCTTCCTGCTGCGATGTCCACGAGCCTCTGCGTTATTATGCCGTCGAACACGATGGTCTCTATTCCGTTGGTTTCGCCTATGGACTTTATCACGTCGCGCACCGGCACCTCCTTTATGAGCACGCCTTCGCTTCCGTAGAGCCTCGCCTTGAGCGTGTTGCTGAGTTCGTTGAGCTCGTTCATAAGGTCCTCGCGGCTCCTTTTCTGGCCGTTCGGCTTCTCCTGCGCGGGTTCTGCAGCCATCTCCATCCTTTCCGGCCTCTCCTCCGCGACGATTTCATCCCTGGCCGCTATCGGCTTTATGATTTGCTCCATCCGCCCCAGCACGGGCTGGACGCTCGCTATGGGCATGGGCAGCCTTCTCTGCTCAGGCATCCTCGGCACTTCCCTCCCGGGCGCCTGCTGCTCATCCTCTAGCTGGAACCTCTCTTCCGCGGCCTTCACAAACTGGGGCTGCTCCACCAGATACCTCTTCGGAGTCTGGTAGGGCTGCGCAAAGGGCTTGGCCTTCTGCTCCTCTGCCTGCTCCACAGGCACTTTGTTCCTGAGCACCTTTATTATCTCCTTCCTAGTGAGCTCTTCGACCTCCTTGCCTACAGGGGCTCTTGCAACGAAATCCAGCTCCGCCCCTGCCTGGATGAGCTCGTTGAGTATTATGTCTCCTCCCCTGTCGCCGTCCAGGAACGCGGTGACCTCCTTGCCTTTGGAGAGCTCCACGATGCTGCGGGGCACCTTCGCGCCGCCTATCGCGATCGCGTTGGGTATGTCGTTCTTCAGGAGGTTTATCACGTCTGCCCTTCCCTCCACGAAAATTATCTCGTTGAGCTTCTCTATGCCCGGCCCTGCCGCGAGTCTGTCCGGCCCATACTCCACGACTTCGGCGGTCTTGACCTGCTCGCGCACGAGTTCGCTTATCTCCCTGCTTTCCGGTATCTCTGTGTTGAGCAGAGTCTTGAGCAGGTTCTTCGCCCTATCCACGAGCACCCTCCTCTTCTGGTTTCTCGTGTCCTCTATCTTCTGCACGCGCACGCGCGCGTCGCACGGGCCAACCCTGTCGACAGTCTCGAGCGATGCGGCTATTATAGAAGTCTCGACCATGTCCAGGCTGCTCGGCACCTTTATCACACCTATGGTCTTTCCGCCCCTCGCGTTGAGATCCACCTCGATCCTTCCGATCCTCCCGTTCTTCTGGAGATCCCTAAGATCCAGCTCGTCGCCGAGCAGGCCTTCGGTCTGCCCGAACACGGCGCCCACGACGTCGGGTTTGTCAACGAGCCCGCCTATCTCTATCTCCGCGTAAATCAAGTACTTCACCGTGTCAATGTATGTCTTTGCCATAATGTCCACCTTTTGAATCATTTTTCAGCGATTTTCCGCAGTTTTGCGAGTACCGCCTCCTCATCGCCGCTTATGTCCAACACCTTGCTGCGGCTTTTCGCCCCTCCCACGAGCGAAACGCGCGTTCCCATGGCTTCTGAGAGCGCTGCCACCAGCTCCAGGTTCGCCTTGTTGTCCTCAGCCTTCGCAGGTACATGGATTTTCCAGATGCCGTCCTTGAACGAGACCGAGAACTTCTTCGCATTCGGAACTACGCGTACATTCAGGTGCATTTTTTCCTCCCGAAGCTGGCAAAAAGCCAGTCTAAGAGCCCAGAACAGAATTAGAGAGCGTAATGGTGACCTGTGCACTGTTGACGGGCATCTCACGGCTTAAAGCTCGAGCCGCCATCCGTGCACAGAGTCAGCATCATTTGACTTGGTCCCTTTCCTCGATCAAATCCACTATCGAGGGGAGGAGGCGCACGAGGTCTCCCTCGCTCAGTATGCCGATAAGTTCCTTCCTCTCGTTTATCACGGGGAGGCGCTTTATCCGGTTGCTCTTCATCGCCTTCGCAGCCTCTTCTATGCTTGCAGTAGGCTTGACAACCCTGAGCGGCTTCGACATCACCGCATCCACCTTGACCTTTGAAATATCCTTCTTTCCGGCGACGACCTTGTGCACTATGTCGCGTTCGGTTATTATCCCGAGCGCGGTCTTGCCGTCGACCACTATGACTGAGCCGACGTCGTGCTTCTTCATCATCATCGCAACATCGGAGAGAGGGCTTCCTGTACCTATTACTATTACCTCTTTCGTCATTACGTCTCCTACTTTCAATTCTGAACTCATACTTTAGTTGTGTCGACGAGGGTTTATAAAGCTAATCATCCTGCAGCCGCGCCTAAACTATTGTACGCAACGCTTCAGGAGCGTCCTCGTGCTCCTTAAGCTTCATCGCCATGTTTTCACTTTTATATGACTATGCAGGCAGAGCTACCAAAGGAAAGTTTAAAACCGTTCCAGCCTTAACTAACCTATGCGAAAAATCCTCGCGCTCTTTCTTGCGCTCGCGTTTCTGTCCTTCGCGGACTACGATTTGTGCTCCAGCTGCAATGGCGAGGCGCCGAAGGAATGCACTGGCCTTCCAGTAAAGGAAGTTCCCTGCTCCATTTCCTCGGCTTCTTTCTCATGCCAGCAGATAGTCACTACGGAAGGCTGGATACTCTGTCCCCTATGCCCTGACGGCTACGATTTCGCGAGGTGCGAGTCCAGCTGGCTCTTCGGACTCTACAAGATATCTTATTGCGTCCAGAACTACGGAGTCGCGTGCGGCGCGTACTGCGAGCAGTCTGACAACGTTATTTCGCGCTCCGAATGCTCTATCAATTCATCCAAGAAATGCTGCACCATCCCCACAAACGAGATCCAGCTCGTCTCCCCGCAGAGCGGCTCAACCCATCCGAGGAACGAGACTGCCTCATTCACAGTGAATTACACCGGGGCGATAACCAACCTCTCAATTGATTTCGGGGACGGAAGCATAGAATGGAAGCAGCCGAACGTGAACAAGCTCACAATCTTCGAGCACAACTACACTTCCACGGGCGCATTCAACGTTAGCGCGTGGGCGTATTCCTGCTGGAACTGCTCGTACAAGTACAATTCCACCTTTTCCATCATCATAAACGTCCACTAGGCGCGATCAGATGCTGATTATTCACACGGACGGGGCTTGCTTCGGGAATCCCGGTCCCATGGGAGTGGGCGTCGTTGCCTACAAGGGAGCAAAGGTCGTCCATACGATAAGCGAATACATAGGAAAAGGCACGAACAGCATCGCGGAATACACGGCCGTGCTTCGCGCGCTCGAATACGCGAAAGAGCTGGGGGAAAGCGAAGTCGAGATACGCAGCGACAGCGAGCTGGTCATAAAGCAGATGAACGGGGAGTACAAGGTGAAGGCGCCCCACCTGAAAGAGCTGAAGCGGAAGATCGACTCGATAAGGAATGGGATGGAAGTGAAATTCAGGTGGGTTCCCCGTGAACAGAACACAGCCGCCGACGAACTTTCAAAGGACGCGATAGAGTCTCAGCTCTGACCCGCTTTCACTGAAGCACCACGGGTGCGCGGAAGCCGCCTGATTTCGCCCTTATGCACGGTTTCAGCCGTTGGAGGAGCGCACCCTTTTCTACGTTGCTGTGGCTTCCGCCTAAATCCCGCTACTCTGGAAGCCGCGGGGCTTTAGCCCGTGGTGCTTCACAAGAGGCAGCAGGTCCGCATAAATCCGGTATACGTATTCTGCCAGCGCGTTCGACTCGTCCCCTATGTTCCTGCCCAGTATGCTCAGGAGCATCTGGAATTCAAGCGGATGAAATCCGCCCCAGCTTCCGCGCGTTCAGAAAAGGTTCGAGGACCGCTCCCTGGTCTCATTGAAGCTCTTCGGCAGGCTGAGGTAAATCGCGAATACTTACGCGGGTACACGGACATGTGCGAAGGCAACTATTTAAAGAAAAAAGGGCAGATGCATCCATGAATATCATCAGCCGCCTGGAGCTCGGCCCCTATTTCACGTTCGAGCCGAGCAAGGACAAACAAATATACAATTGGTTCTATTACAAGGAAGCATATTCCCCTGAATTCGTGGAAAAGACGCTGGACGAATTTGGGGTGAAGGAAGGATGCGTGCTCGACCCCTTTTCCGGCATAGGCACCACCTCGCTGGTCGCAAAATCGCGCGGATTGCAGGCGTACGGAATAGACGCCTCTCCTCTCGCAGTGCTTGCGGGAACGGTCAAATCCCGGAACTATTCACCTGAAGACATAGCTGCAATCGAATCGTTCATGGAACGCGTCTTCCAGGAAAAGACCTCTTTTTCCCTTCGCTGGGATTTCGAATTGTTCAAAGTGGAAAAGGCATTCCCTCCGGCGAACCTGCGGGACATACTCTCCATAAGGGAAAAGATTTCGAAAGTGGAAGCCGACAAAGCCCACGATTTCCTGCTGCTCGCCCTGCTTTCCATAATCCCGATGTGCAGCTTCGTGCTCAAGGACGGAGGCGTGCTCAAGATAACGAAAAAATCCGTTGCGCCAGTGCGCGAGATGTTCAAGAGGAAAGTGAAGAGGATGCTCCGCGACCTGGAATTGGGGCCCAAGACACAGGGCCCGGAACCAAAAATAATGCTGGGCGACGCGCGCTCCCTTCCGTTCGAAGAAGGGAGCATGGACGCGGTTATCACTTCTCCCCCTTACCTGAACAACATAGATTACACAAAAGTGTACGGGCTCGAACTTTCTCTCATGGAGATGGATGCACGCGGCACCAAGGACGCGCGCTCCAGGAGCCTGCGCTCCTTCATCACATCCCCAGCGTCAGAGGAGAAACTACCGCAGGAAGTGGAGGAATTCGGATACAACATCCCGATTGCCGGAGCATATTTCTCCGATATGGAAAAGGTGCTGGTGGAAACCTACCGGGTGCTCAAGCCCGGCTCTTCCGCGTCATTCGTAGTAGGGAACGCCGTGATACACTATACGCACATCATGGTGGATGAAATACTTGCGGAAATGGGCGAACGCTTGGGGTTCGAATCAGAAATCTGGGTCGGATTGGAAAGGATCGCGGACGTAAGGCCCGCGAAAGTGAAAACAAGGGAAAGCGCAGTGGTGCTGCGTAAATAAGGACAGATTGGGGCTACCCTTCCTCCGCGAACTTCTTTATCTCGTCGAAGCATTCCACTATGAGCTGCGCCTTCTTCTTCCCGAACTGGAATGGGTACTGGTCGTTCTCGTCCCTTTTCAGTATTATCATCGCGTTTCCCTTAAATTCGCCTCGTTCAACTATTGCCATCAAATCACCTGTTAGGAGTTCCTATAAGATACGGTTAGATTTTTATCCTCTCCTATCCAGAGCCCGCTTCCTGCAGTCATTGCCACAAGCCCGAGCTGTAGAATCATTCGGTCGGCGTTCAGACCGAAAGCTCTCAAATGCGTTTGAGATGGACCGGAAAATCCTCGCATCGCTCGGATTTTCCGGTGATTTGAACCCGCCTCGTTCAAATCTCTCTTATAGAGGCTGGAAACCGGAAACCACAAGCTGAAAAGACGCGGAGAAACTAATAAGAAACTGTTCGCCCTCGTCGGGATTTGAACCCAAATCACAGCCTCCGGAGGGCCGCATCTTATCCAGGTTGGACTACAAGGGCAGATTATTATCCATCAGTTAAGTAGATTATTTAAACCTGAAACAGAACTGGCTCATAGTAGCCAATACGAAAAACAGCATTGTAAACTTGACGGCTTGCGACGCTTCTGCTAATCGGCTCAGTATTTAATCCTATATGAAAAATGAAAACTCAGAATTATGTTCGCCCCGAGAAAGACTTGAACTTTCGGCCTCCTGATTAACAGTCAGGCGCTCTACCAACTGAGCTATCGAGGCAGACAGGGGGCTTCTCATGAGGGCGCACAATATCCCCCTTCTTCCTGAATACCCCCTTTCTGATATATTCGCTTTCGTTGCTCAACGCAACTCTCCGCGCCCGCCCAACTGAGGCAGACGCTAAATTATCTAACATAAGATAATGGAGAATAAACTTATGTCGAAAAAGGTTTAAAAATCAATTCACTCCGCACGCGCTCCAGCCGCACGCCTCGCACATCTTGCATTTCTCCTTGAACGCGAGCCTGTTGCCGCAGTCCGGGCAAATCCCTTTCTTGATCTTCTCCTCGTCCGTCATCTTATCATCATTCATGCTTCTGCCTTCTTCTTGAACAGCCCTTCAGGTGTGAGCTTGAGGTCGCTCAGGAACGAGAACCACCCTCCCTTCTTCTTCAGCTTCTCAAGCACTTCCCTGGTTTCTGCCAATACCGCCTTCGTCTTGGGGTTCTTGCCCTGCGCTCTGTAAACGATATTCATGAGTGCGTTTATTCCAGCCACGGTGTGCCCCTGGCTCTTGAATTCTTGCACGAATTCCCGCACTTCCCTCTGCTTCACCATCTTGGAGAAATCTGCCTCTTCCTTCTCCTCTTCGGGCTTCTCAACCATGTACCTTCCTGCAACCATAGAATCACGCCTTTCCCTTTCATTTGCTCTTTTCATTCGCTATATATAAATCATTATTTTTTGTACCCTATCTTCCTGAGCAGTTCGCGTCTCCATTCCCTCTCCGCCCTGTCCTCGATTCCGAGAGGGCTCTGGCCGTCAATCACTCCGAGCACCCCTCTCCCTCCGTTGTTCTCTGCAACGATCGCCTGGAGCGGGTTCGCAGTTGCTGCAAAGACGGTGCACACCTCGCCCAGCCCCTTTATTCTGTTCAGCACGTTTACTGGATATCCGTTCCTCAGGAAGATGATGAACGAGTGCCCGCACCCGAGCTTCATCGCCTCCTTTTCCGCGTGCTTCACCAGCTCTTCGTCGTTGCCGTCGCTCCTCACGAGCCTTTTTCCCGACGCCTCACAAAAAGCCAGCCCGAATTTCAGCGACGGAGAGCTTTCCGCAAGCGTTTCGTAAATGTCCTCCACGCTCTTTATGAAATGTGTCTGCCCCAGAATGACGTTCGCATCTTTCGGGAGCGCAATCTCAACTGATTTCAGCTCAACCATCCTCATCATCCCTTTGCGGGCATGCGGAAACCCTGCCCTCGTTCATCCTTGAAATCAGCACTCCTCCTGCCCAGAAGGCGGTTATGCCGGCAGTTATCGCGATTCCCAGCAGCAGGTCGTTCGCCACATTCCCGCTGAACCACAGCTCGCCGTTCCACAAATGGTCTATGAATCCGAAAACCCCTCCGCCTGCAAGAAGGAGATTGAGCGTCCTCAGCTCCTGCGAATCGCCCTTGCGCCGGAGGAGATAAACAGCCGCGGCAGCGGCAACCGACATCGTATAGCATCCCATGGTTCCACCTACAATCCAAGTTCCCTTATTATTTTGCTGCTCTTGAGCTTCTCCGGCTCCACGTGCTTCTCCAGCTGCACTATCTCGACCCCTTCAGGCTTGAGAACGGGCTTCTGGTCGTATCCGTAGATTATCACATCCGGCTTCACGAGCGCGAGCGTCTTTTGCATATCCGCCCCTCCCAACACAACATAGTCAACGGGCTTTAGGAATCCCACCATTGCCGCGCGGTATTCCTGCGAATGCACAAGCTTCCTTCCTTTCTTCAATATGTGCTCGTCGGAAGCAACGACCACAACGAGGTAATCGCACCTCTTCTTCGCCTCGCTGAGCGTGAACACGTGCCCGAAATGGAGTATGTCGAAAACGCCTCCTGTGAGCCCTATCCTAAGCCCTTTCTTCCTTGCTTCCTCAAGTTCCAAGTGAGCACCTATACGCTGGTGGCCAGTTCCTTCATGCGCTCGGAGACGTGTATTTTCGCCTTCTTCAGCGCGGCCACATCCTTGGAGCCCGTGAGGAACATGCTCACCCTGAGCTGCTCCTTCCAGGTCGTTATCTCTTTCTGCAGCTCTCCTCTCCCGTACGCGCGGAGGAACGGCTGCGCCGCGCCCGCTATTTCAGCGCCCAGGGCGATGGACTTCGCGGCGTCTATGCCGCTGCGCACCCCCCCACTCGCTATCAGCGGCGCTATTCCTTTGTCCGCAAGGAGGCACGCGACCGTGGGGATCCCCCAGTCCGCGAACCCCGGAACGCCCCCTTTGCGCTCGTACTCTATCGCGCTCCAAGAAGTTCCGCCCGCTCCTGCGACGTCGATGTATTTCACTCCAGCCTCCTTGAGCTTCTTCGCGGCCGCGCTTCCTATCCCTGCCCCAGTCTCCTTCGCAATCACCGGGACTGAAATCTTGTCGCACGTTATCGCTATCGCATCCAGTATCACGGAAAAATCCATGTCCCCTTCGGGCTGGATTATCTCCTGCAAGGGGTTGAGGTGCACGGCGAGCGCGTCTGCATCCACGTCAGCGACCATCTCCTCGACTTTCGCTGCCGGGTATTTCTTCAGCTGGTATGCCCCTATGTTCGCGATTATCGGTATGGAGGGCGCGACGTCCCTCACGTAATACGTGTCCTTGAGCGAGGCGTTCTCTATCATCGCCCTCTGGCTTCCGAGCCCGAATACCATCCCTTCCTTCTCCGCGACTTTGGCGAGTTCCTTGTTTATTTTCCCTCCTTCCGGATATCCGCCTGTCATCGCCTCTATGGCGAGCGGCGCGGCAAGCTCCTTCCCGAGGAACTTCGTCCTCGTGTCTATATTGCCGAAATTGAGCTCGGGAAGTGCGCTGTGCACCAGCATCACTTCATCGAATCCCGCGCTGGTCGCGTACTGCATACCCTTTTTCATCACTATGTCAACGTGCTCCTTCTTCCTCGAACTGGTCGTTCTGTTCATTTGGTTCCACCTTTTGGAAATATCACGCTTGCGTATCCTACAACCGCGGTGTAATCCCCGCTCGATTTCCCTGAATTCGCATACCTGAGCATCTTTCCGGCCTTGCAGCCCTTCGCGTCCGCGTATTTGATCAGCGCGGCTATCGGGCCGTGGCCGCATATAGTCCAGCCGAACTTCTCCACGTTGCGCTCGAACGTCTCGGCGTCCAGGCTCTCTATGTGGCCTAGCGCTCCCTTGTCCTTCTTCTCCGCGACGTCCGCAGGGACGTAATGGGAGAAATCCGAGCTCGCTATCACCACGTGCTTTTTGGGGTCGAGCGTTTTCACCAATGCTGTTCCGACCATCTTCGCGCTGTCGTAGTCCTGGCTCATCATGCATATGCACACGATCTTAGTCTTGGGATTGATCTTCTGGATGAAAGGCAGCTGGACCTCTATGCTGTGCTCACGGAGATGGGCGCTTTCATCGAAATCCATGAGCGCGCAGTTCTTCTGTATCTCCTTTGCGAGCGCGGTGTCGCACTTGAGCACTCCCAAAGGGGTTTCCCAGTCCTGCAATGAAACTGAAATGAGGCTGCCTTCGCCGCTGTGGTTCGGCCCCAGCAGGATGACGGTCTCGGCAGTCTTGAGGTTGGAGATCGATGCGTAGGTGATCGCCGCCGTGGAGCCGGAATACTGGTAGCCTGCGTGCGGGCATATTCCCCCGAACGCCTCCACAGGCTCGAAATCCCTGGACGCGTTCTTCAGGTATTCCGTGACCTCCAGATTGAGCTTCATCCTCTCTCCTGGATAGAAGTACCCTGCAACTGCGGCGCTTCGCATGCGTGTATCTCTTTTGCAAGGTATATAAACCTAATTTTGCCCTGCCACCGAATATCCGTTCCCCTCAGTCCTCAAGACAATCGTTCCATTCGCATCTGTCCTGAGCACCTCCGCTCCCGCAGCCCTCAGCCGCGCGAGCGTCCCGCTGTCCGGGTGGCCGTAATCGTTCTTTCCCACCTCGATCACTGCAATGAGGGGACTAACCTTCTGCAAAAATTCGGTTGATGAAGCGTATTTGCTTCCGTGGTGCGCAACCTTCAGAACATCAGCATCAATGTTTTCGGAAAGCAAATCCAGTTCGCATTCTCCGTCGCAGTCCGCATCCAAAAGGAGGGTGAAATTCCCGAACCGGACCATCATCACTATCGAATTCTGGTTCGGCTCATCGGAGCCGGTGTTCGCGTGCACCACTTCCAGTTCCGCTTGCCCGAGCGCGAACCTTTGCCCCTTCTGCGCAATGATGATAGTTTCGCGGTCTATCTCGCCCATCGTCCTGTTGTAAGTGTAAGTTTCCCTTTCCTGCCCGTCCACAATCACGCTTTTCACGAAAAATTTCCTGAGCACTTCCGCGCATCCCCCTATATGGTCGGAATCCGTGTGCGTCATCACCAAATAATCTATCTTGTAAGCTCCAAGCTGCGTGAGATATTCCGCGATTTTATCCGATTGGCTCGCCTGCCCGCAATCAATCAGCATTGTATGGTTGCCGTTCCTTAGGAATTCCGAATCTCCCTGGCTCACGTTCAGGAAATATATCTCAAGAGTGGAGTTCACAGGCGGGTTCCCGCTCTCCGGTTTCCAGTTTTGCACGCATCCAAAAAGAAGAACAACCGCCAGGAGCATCCTTCTCATGCGCTCACTTCAATTCGTACTCTCCCAATACGGTATACTTCGGCCCGCCCGGCGCGAGTTCGCTGCTCATCAGGTAGAATCGTTCGACATTGAAGTCTCCGAACCTCCATTCTCGGTATTTGCCGAAGAACCCTTCCAGCCGCACCTTCTTCTTCACGCGTGCAAGAGTCAAATGGCCGATGAATTCCTCCTTGGGAAAATCAGGCGCAAGCGCCTCATTGACTTTCTGCGCCAGCTCCGCAAGTTCCCTTGTCCTGCATCCGGCCCACACCACGCGCACGTACTGCTCGTTCGGGAAAGCGCCCACTCCCTTCACCACGGCTTCGAATTTCGGGTGCTCTATGGCTTTGAGCGCATTATCTATCGCCTGCACCTTTTTTGGGTTCACATCCCCGAGGAACTTGAGCGTGAGGTGCATGTTCTCCGTGGCCACGAGCGCGAGCCCTTCGGAAGGCATGTTCATCTGCACTCCGTGCACCACTCGCTTTATCCAAGGGGGCACGTCCACAGCTACGAACATTCTCATGGATCAAATTTGGGAAACAGCATTTATAATCAGTTCAGCAACAGCTTGCGGATGCTCATTAGTAAGGCGCGGATCCTCAAGTATGCGTTCCGGCTCGCTCTTCATGTGCGAATTCCTTCCCAGGCTTCCCGCAGCCTTGGCTGGCACTCGTAATTTGTGCATATTAATAATATTCTATGTAAATGAATTTATAAAGATTTATTAACCGCATCAAAGATGAAAAACTGATGATAATAGTCGTATGCGGTTTTCGCGGAAGCGGAAAATCCCTCTTCGGCTCCATAGCGAAGAAGATGGGGTTCCCGGTGCTGGAGATGAGCGAGCCCGTGCTCGCGCTCATGAAGGAGCTGGGGCTCGAAGTCAACAACGAGAGCGTGCGCAACTTCGCAACCGATTTCAGGGAGAAGGGAGGAAAGGATGCTGTCGCGAAGCTCATGCTTCCCCGGATGCGGGAGCTCATTCGCGACAACGGGAACATAGTGGTCGTGGGAGCTCGTAGCATTGAGGAAGTGGACATATTCAGGCAGTTCGGCGAGGTCGTGACAGTCGCTATCGTATCTGCGGAAAAGAACCGCTTCAGCAGGATAAAGGAGAGGAACAAGACCAGCGACCCGAAGAATATCTTGAATTTCAAGTGGGCGGACGAAGTGGAGGCTAAGTGGGGGCTGGACCGGCTCGTGGAGTCCTGCGGCGTGAAGATCCAGAACGACGGCTCCGAGCGCGAGTTCGAGGAGAGCGTGAAGCGCTTCCTGGCGAAATACAAGTGATCTGATGCTGGACGCGCTCAGGATGTTCCACTCTCTAGGCGCCTCGGACGGCGAGATATTCCACGCGAGCGAAACCTCCGTGGTCTACGAATATGCCGCAGGAGCACTCAAGGTGAAGAGCCGCGGCACGGACGAGGGTTTCGGTTTGCGTGTTTTGAGCGGCAGGAAGCTCGGCTTTTCCTATGCGAATTCCAAGTCGAAGCTTGAATCTGCCGTGAAATCCGCGCTCGCGTTCTCCAAGTTCTCGCAGAAGAGCGGCTTCTCGTTCGCCCTCAAGCAGGCATACCCGAAAACGGACTCATACGATCCCAAAGTGGCGGGACTGGACGAAGCCGCGCTGAAGGAGATGGTCCTGGAGCTCGTGGCCGGAGTGGAGGAGCATTCGGAAGTGATGCGCGCCATACTCGTTTGCGGAACAGGCAAGAGCGCAATCGCGAACACTTCATTGCTTTTCGCCGAGAGGGCCAGCACATCCTTCATGGCTTACGTGGAAGCCAAGAACAAGGACGGCTTCGGGTTCGCTGACTATTCCCATTACAGAATCGCAGGGGATCTCCGCGCGCTCGGAAGGAAAGCCGGGCTCATGGCGAAGGAGATGAAATCTCCGAAGAAGCTCCAGGCGGGCAAATACACGGTGGTTTTTTCGCAGGAAACGCTCGCATCCCTTTTCGGGTTGCTCGCGGCCTCTTTTTCCGGAGACCTCAAGAGGAGGAAAATCTCCAAGTTGTGGGACGCCGAAGGTAAAAAGATGTTCGACGAAAAGCTCACTGTGCTGGACGATCCCTTTGCGGATGCGGAGGCGAGATGCGCGTTTGACGGCGAAGGAGTCGCGTCGAAGAAGCGCCCGCTGATAGAGAAAGGGGTGGTGAAGGATTTCTATTACAGCCGCGAGATAGCCGCGCTCGAATGCGTGGAGAAGGAAGGAAGCTGCTCCAGGACTGATTACAAGACAATCCCCGGCATTGGTCCCTCCAACACCGTGATTGGAACAGGGGACGCTGACCTCGGAACCGAATCTTCAGCTGAATCCGAATTGGGCAAATACCTCTACATAGAATCCATGCACGGCCTGCACACGGCCAACACCACCACAGGCGATTTCGGGTGCGAGGCGAGCATCGCGTTCCTGCACGAGAACGGTAAAAAAGTCCCGGTGCGCGGGTTCATGGTGAGCGAAAACGTATTTAACCTGTTCAACAAAATAGAGGCAGTCGGAAAACGCCAGATGCAGGCAGGGGACTTCGTTTCCCCTGCGCTCGCGTTCAGGGACGTTTCCATAGTTTCGTGACTTTTCAACGTGGTGCTCATGAAGGAATTCAAGACAACAGAAGAGATTCAGGTTCCGGAAAAGCTCATAGACCAGGTAATCGGGCAGGAGAAGGCAGTAGAAATAATCAAGAAGGCGGCGAAGCAGAAGCGCAATGTCCTCCTGATAGGCGCGCCGGGAACCGGGAAGAGCATGCTCGCACAGGCGATGGCGGAGATCATGCCCATGGAGAGCCTGGAGGATGTCATAGTGTATCCCAACCAGCTGAACGAGAACCAGCCGCTCGTGCGCGTCGTTCCCACCTATCCGGCGCAGGACTTCCTAGACAAGAAGCCAGAATACAGAAAGTATTACACTCCTTACGAGCTCGCCGCGATAAAGAAATATTCTGAAGAAGGAAAAACCGCATTGCTCCCCGGCCTGCTGCGCGTAGGGCTGGGGCGAAGGATAACCAATTACAGGAGGCCGCAGGAGGACGTCCAGCAGCCGAAGATAAGCCAGAATTACGTTTTTGCGATAATGGGGCTTTTGCTTCTCGCCCTCCTTTTCTCTCCGGACATTTCCGAGGGCACGAAATGGCTCGTGCTCGCGGTGGTCCTCGGCTTGGGGCTGCTTTACATGCTTTCCGGAGTGGCGAGCGGGATGCAGAAGCGCATGATGCCCTTTGAATCGCCGCAGCCCAAGCTCATAGTGGACAACACAGGGAACAAGACCGCGCCGTTCGTGGACGCCACGAGCTCAAAGGCAGGCTCGCTCCTGGGAGACGTGAAGCACGACCCCCTCCAGAGCGGCGGCCTGGGAACCCCTGCGCATCTCAGGGTGGAGAGCGGGGCGATACACAGGGCGAGCAAAGGGGTCCTTTTCATAGATGAAATAGCTTCCTTGAAATACAACTGGCAGCAGGAACTGCTCACCGCGATGCAGGAGAAGAAATACTTCATAACCGGGCAGAGCGAGACAAGCTCCGGCGCATTGGTGAAGACCGAGCCCGTGCCTTCAGATTTCGTGCTCGTGGCAGCAGGCAATCTTCCTGACATTCAGCACATCCACCCCGCGCTCCGCTCCAGGATACGGGGTTCAGGCTACGAGGTTTACATGGAGGACAGCATGGAGGACAATCCTGCGAACAGGGACAAGCTCGTGCAGTTCACCGCGCAGGAGATAAGGCGCGATGCCAAGATTCCGCATTTCTCCCGCGAAGCGGTCATGGAGATAATAGAGGAAGCCAGACGCATGGCAGGGAGGCGCGGCCACCTCACCATGAACCTGCGCGAGCTCGGAGGACTCATACGCGCAGCAGGCGACATCGCAAGGGAAGAGGGCGCGAAATTCGTGTCTGTTGAGCACGTGAAGAAAGGGAAGAAGATATTCTCGAGCGTAGAATTCCAGTTGAGCAAGCGCATCGCGGAGCGCAAGAAGGAATACCGCGTTTTCGCCAACGAGGGCTTCGAGATCGGGAGGGTGAACGGTCTTGCTGTCTTGGGCGATTCGCTCGCAGGGCTCGTGTTGCCCATAGTCGCCGAAGTGACGCCTTCGGCGTCCAAGAGCGAGGGCCGCGTGATCGCTACAGGGAAGCTGGGGCAGATCGCGAAGGAGGCAGTGGACAACGTTTCCGCGATATTGAAGAAATACGAGAGCGACGACCTTTCCCAGAAGGACATACACATCCAGTTCCTCCAGACTTACGAAGGGGTGGAAGGCGACAGCGCCTCCATTTCAATTGCAGTGGCAGTCATCTCCGCATTGGAGAGCATCCCGCTGGACCAGAGCTGCGCGCTCACCGGTTCGCTTTCCGTGCGCGGCGACGTGCTGCCCGTGGGCGGCATAAACGGGAAAGTGGACGCTGCGATAGACGCAGGCATGAAACAGGTCCTGATTCCGAAGGCGAACGAGGACGACGTTTACATACCCAAGGAGAGGCTCAAGCTCATAAAAGTGGTTCCTGTTTCGAGCATCGCGGAGGTGCTCGAGCACGTTCTCGGGAAGAGCGAGAGGAAGACTCGGCTCGTTTCCGAAATCAAGAAGCAGATGAGGAAATAGAATTCGTTTGCGGCTTAGGTCTTCACCACTACCTTGTCCGCAACGCTCGTTATCTCGTCCAGGCTCACATTCATCCTCCTTTCGAAAGGAGTCTGCACGATGATGAACCCGCCCTTTATGTTCACTCCCACCACTTTTCCGAGATAAGTGCCACTCTCCTCTATCGCCTCCTTCCCCTCTATCTTCATTTCCCCGAGCGCGTCTTCCCTTATTATCCTCACGACCTGTATGGAGACGTATCCTGCGAGCAGGGCCATCACTATTGTTATGAGGAAGTCAGCGAAGCTCACGTAGGGCGGCGCGAGGTTGGTTATCCAGTCGCTCCCTATCTTGAGCAGCATCGTTGTAAGCATTATGGCGCTTCCGTAGAGCGCATACCTCGTGATCACGAATTTCCTCTTCTCCGAGCGCGCGTCCAGCGCCTTGCCCACGAGGATGAACAGCAGCGCCCACGGCACGATGAGCAGCCCTGACTTCAGCACGTAAGCATATATTTTCTCCCCATAGAGGGGCTTCGCGAGCGCGTCTATGTACGCCTGGTACATCGCGACCGCGGAAACCGCGAGCAGCGCTGCGGCTGAAATGTAGGCAATCCAGCTCGTCTTGTCTATGGAGAACCGGAATTCCTTCGCAAGCTGGAACAGGGATTCGTCTATCCCGAAGCCCCTCAGCACGAGGTAAAGCCCTACTATTATCCCTATGGGCTGCCACCCGTACCCGAACTGGCTCGCTATGGAAAGCATGAATATGAGTATTGCCGGAACGCCGATTATGATCTTCGTGTAATACGGATCCTTGAGCTTCTCCAGGAGCACGAAGTACGTCTTCTCGAGCTCCTTCGCCTGCTTTATCACGACCACTTTCGCGGAATCTATCTTTATCCGGCTCTTGATTATCGGGATCACTTCCTCGTCAGCAGCGCCGTCCGAGACGAATATGCAGCTCTCCGCCCTCGTCTCCTCGAGTACCTTGTCCAGTTGCTTCGCGATCTCGCGGTCAGCCACGTGCCCCAGTTTCTTGTGGCCCGTGAGCGTGGCTATCACCACGTGCTTCTCTTCCTTCTTTATCTCGTCGTACACCTTGACCGCGGAAAAGATGGCGTTAGCGTCCGAATCCTCCGGATCAGCGAGCGCAAGCTTAGTGCCGGCCTTGACGTTCTCGTCCCTCCCTATGACCGGACCGTGCACCTTGGCCTTTTCGAAGAGGTCGTTGTCCCTATCTATGCAGAGCACAAGAATAGGATTCTCCATATTCAGGGTTATTCAAAATCTATTTAAATATGTTATCCATACAATATCTATCTCTATTTGATGAGAGTCTGATGAGAATTCATGAAACAGTGGTATTGATGGAGAAAGACGATATCGCCTACCCCGGCAAGCACCTCGGCTCGGCAGAGGAAGCCGCACCGGGAAAAGGCACTTACGAAAAGGAGCACGAAGTGTACGCAGCTGCTGCAGGCCGCGTGGTGCGGGAGCACGGCGAGGTTTTCGTGCTGCCGAAAAAGGAAGTGATGCAGATACACCCGGGCCAGATTGTGTACGGCATAGTCGCGGACGTGATGGAGCAGCTCGCCCTCATAGAGATTGAGCCGCTCGCCAAGGGGAGGGAGCGCTTCGTGCCCCCTTCCGACTACGGGGTGCTCAGGGTAATGAACATCCGCGAGGGCTTCGTTCCCACCGCGAAGACCGAGATGAAGCGCGGAGACGTGGTGAAGGCGCGCGTCGAGATGACCAAGCCAGGAATATTCCTTTCCACAAAGGGATTCGATTTCGGCGTGGTGCGCGCCTACTGCACCGTGTGCAGGCACGAACTCGCCCTTTCAGGAAATGCGCTCAAGTGCACGAAATGCGGCAGGATGGACAGGCGCAAGCTCTCCAAGTCCTACGGCCAGGACGTCATGCTCAACGAGATAAAGCTTTAGGTGATTGCGATGGAGATCAACATACTGAACCATGAAAAGAACACCCTCGAATTCGAGATATCCGGAGCAGGCGCTTCGATACCTGAAATGCTAACCAACAAGCTCTCCGGCAGCAAGAGCGTGGAGTTCGTGTCCTACAAGATAGACCACCCTCTATCCGGAAAGCCGCGCGTGATAGTGAAGACGAAGAGCAAGGACGCGCTGGAAGTCACGCTCGAGGCCCTCGAGGAAATCAAGGGCGAAGTTGCGGAATTCAGGAAGGCGTTCAAGGGCTCCACAAGTGATCCTTCATAGGCTGCGGCGATTCCTGTGGACCTGAAAGGGCTGGACAAGAAGCTCACCAAATTCGAGGAGAGCGCCGCGCAGGTCGCGGTGCTCGCAATAACCTTCATCCTCTACCTTCTCACCAAGAACGCGATTTTCGGGGCGCTAGTGGCGGTCGAATTCATCGCGTTCGTGCTCCTGGAAGTCCAGCAGGGCGTGAAGAAGCACGGCGTGAAGAACGAGATAATAGACACTCTCAAGTCATTCGGGATCGCGATTCTCGCATGGCTCGCGATTTCCTTCCTTCTCCGCACCACGGTTCCAGTGAGCGCGGTCGTTTCCTGCTCCATGCTCCCGAGCCTCCAGCGGGGAGATTTGACGATAATACACGGCACGACTGCAGCGGAGCTCGCCGCGCCTGAGATAAACGTGAGCTGGGAAGAGCTGCAGAAAATCTATTCAACCTCTGCAAATATCTATTCCGAGTACGGGAATTTCAGCGTGGACGGCTCGCTGTTCTCCTATTGCCAGACCTACCAATTCACGAATCCCACCTGCAAATACTTCTTCTCCGAGCCGGAAAAATTCACTGAAGCCAGGGGCGGGCTGGAATTCCGCTACTCGAATTGCGAGCGCAGGCTTCTGGACGGAGGCGGAAGCTCGAAAACCCCGTGCATCACGTCCGTATCTTACGGCGGAACCGAATACGCTGCGAACGCATCGAACAGCATAATCGTCTACGAGCCGAACAAGGGCGACCTCTTCTCCTATACAGGGGACATAATCCACCGCGTCTTCCTGAAAGTCAAATCAGGGAACGACAGCTACGTGCTTACGAAAGGAGACAACAACAACATATTCGACATCCAGTTCTACGATTACTCAAGGAAGCTCGCGAACCGCCCGGTGCCTGAAAAGAATATAAAGGGCGAGCACATGTTCGCGATTCCCTATATAGGATATTTCAAGCTTTTCATCTCCGGATTCGTGGAGGAGCCCGTGTACTGCAATACGAACCTGGAGCATTAGCAGCGGAGCAAAACGCTGAACTCAAAACCGAAAAACCAAAACGCTCAGCGCATCATCTGTAGTGCCCTTCTTCCCTTTCCATGAGCACCACGTCGTTTATCTTCTTCATCAGCTCGTCCTTCTCTTTCTGCCCGAGCTTCAGCCTGTGCACCTTCTCCTTCCATTCCACTATGGACGAGATGATTCTTCCTCCGAGCTGCTCGTTCTCCACGTTCCGTACGTAGGACAGCAGCGCCTTCAGCGCGTACACGGAATCGCTTTTTCCCAACGCGTCCACTACTGCGCCCCTGAGTATGCGCGCAGCCTCGCTATTATCATAAGCGCAGAGGAAGGAGAACTGGTGCGTAAGCACTTTCGCGGAGTCGTCGTCCCCGAGTTCGGAAAGCAGGTCCACTATCTCGATGAGCCCTTCGAGCGAGCTCGAGTAGTTGAACATGCTCCTGTACACGTGGAGCCTGTGCTGCGACGCCTCCGCCTGGGGCAGCTTCTTCCTGAAGTAGTCCAGGTTCTTCGCGATCCGGTATTCGGCGAACTGCGAGAACGTCTCGTGCAGCACATACAGTATTATCTGCCTCAGGCTCGGATCCCCTTCCTTGTACAGCCGCTTCAGCGCGGCGAGCGCGTCGTCCTTTGCGCCCTCCTTCGCCGCAACCGGGTACATGTTGAACTTGAGCATCGCGTCGTTCACTTCGTCTATCCTCTTCTTGCGCGCCAGCTCCTCGGCTGAAAGGGGCTTCTGCTCAATCGTCATGGTAGGCGGCTTCTGCTCCAGGGATCCTGCTGGTATGTCCTTCCCTATCTCAAGGGCCTGAGCCGCGCCTGCGGGTTTTCCGTTTCCAGCATCCAGCCTCCCGCCGGCCGCTTCAGGTTTCGCGACGTTGCCTTTTTTCAAAGCCATGAGAATCACTTTAAAATTTTCCAGCTAATAATTGCACGGTGATTTTATAACCTTGCTTTTCGCGACAGGCAATGCGCACAAATTCAGGGAGGCGCAGGAAATACTCAAGCCCTATGGAATAATGCTGGAGCAGATCCGCCCGGACCACCCGGAGATACGCGCCGACGACGTAGAGGAAGTGGCGCTCGATTCCGCAAAGAACATCCACGCGCGCGTGAAGAAGCCGCTCATAGTGGACGATTCCGGACTCTTCATCCACGCGCTGGGCAATTTCCCTGGCGCGTACTCTGAGTGGGTGCAGAAAAAGCTGGGAAACAAGGGGATACTGAAGCTGATGGAGGGGCAGGCTGACCGCACCGCACATTTCAAGGCGTGCGTCGCCTATTGCGACGGCAAGGTACTGAAAT
Source organism: Microcaldota archaeon (assembly GCA_037440825.1). Taxonomy (GTDB): domain Archaea; phylum Micrarchaeota; class Micrarchaeia; order Anstonellales; family Bilamarchaeaceae; genus JAHJBR01. The sequence goes on from JBBITJ010000003.1 coordinate 48,764, forward strand.
CCTTTTGCGGAAGAGTAAACGGAACCATCGCGGAACGCGAATCCGGAAACGGAGGTTTCGGCTACGACCCCATATTCGTTCCGGAGAACGAGAAGGAAACCTTTGCGGAAAACGAAACGCTTAAAAACCGTATTTCGCATAGATTCAATGCTTTTACTGACTTCGCCAAATGGTATACTTCTTATACCCGTTAAAAGCGTCGAGAAAGAAACTTTGATATACGGTGAATTAATGGCTAAATTGCACTCTAAGAAGCATGGAAAAAGCGGCCGCAAGAGGCCGAAGGCAAAGGTGGCGCCCAAGTGGGTCGATTATTCCGAGAAGGAAGTCAAGGAGATAATAAACGACCTCGCGAAGAAGGGCACATCGCCGACTATGATCGGCACGATACTCAGGGACCAGTACGCTGTCCCTTCGGTGAAGGCGCTGCTCGGGAAGACGCTCAACCAGTACATGAAGGAGGAAAACATGCTTCCCCAGTACCCGGACGACCTCATAAACCTGATCAGGAAAGCGGTCAAGATGAGGAACCACCTCAAGGCGAACAAGGCCGACACGCACGGGAAAGTGAAACTTAGCCACGTGGAGTCCAAGATCAACAGGCTCGTGAAATACTACACGAGGAGCGGAAGACTACCGGCAGACTGGAAGTACGACGCCGAGAAGGCCGCGCTGCTCGTCAAATAACGGTGATTCTTATGGCAGCAACTCCAACCAAGAAAGCGAAGGTAGTGGACAAGTGGAAGGCGAAGCAGTGGTACACCGTGCTCGCGCCGCAGATTTTCGAAAGCAAGGAGATCGCCGAGATAATCTCGAGCGACGAGGAGAACGTGAAGAACCGCGTCATTTCCGTGAGCCTCGCAGAGGTTACCGGGCAGCCGTCGCAGAGCGCGATATTCACCTCGCTCAGGTTCAGGGTGATGGACGTGAAGGGCAAGAGCGCCTACACGAAGCTCATCGGGCACGAGATATCGCCTTCATACCTAAGGACACTGTCCAGGCGCAACCGCTCCATAATCTCCATAGTCTACGACGTCAAGACAAAGGACGACCAGACCGTGAGGGTCAAGCTCATTGCGATAACAGGCAGCGAGGTTTCGCAGAACACGAAGAAGAACATCCACCACGCGATAATGGAGGAGCTCAAGAAGGTCGGCGCGGAATACACCACGGACCAGCTCATGCAGGAGATAATCTTCGGCAAGTTCGCGAGCAGGTTCTTCAACCGCCTCAAGCAGATAACCCTGATGAGGCGCGTGGAAATCAAGAAGAGCGAGCTGAAAGAAGCCGCAGCATAATCCGGATTTTTTCAATTGTCCGGACCTTCTTCATTTTATTGTTTTCCCTCCTTATCCTTACCCATGCGAAACAAGTTCAATCTCCGCCTTCACGAGCTCATAGGGCTCAGGGCGAGGATAACCAAATCGCCCTCCCGCCAGCTCATCGGGCTTGAGGGAAAAGTGGTGGACGAGACGAAGAATCTCCTCGTAATTGAGACCGAAAAAGGCGAGAAGCGCATACCCAAGTCGCCGAACACGTTCCTGTTCTTCCTGGAAAAAGGCGAGAAAGTCGAGATAAAAGGGAAAGAGATCGCGTTCCGCCCGGAAGAGCGGACGAAGAAGGCCCTCTAAATTTGCCATCGCAGGGGCGACGCCCTCGGGACCTGAGGAACCGCCCATGCCGCCCAGTATCGTGGCGATGTGCCTCTAATTCGTTAATTCATTATTACATATTCTGCAACAGTTTTATTACTTGTGTTTCATTTAAAACTCTTTGTTATGTTGCCGCGGGAAAACCTTAAAGAACCAGGGGTGCCAAATCATCTTGCAGCCAACGCAACGGTGAGAATGCATGATTCCAAATATGAATCCCAGACAAATGGCGAAGATGATGGCCCAGATGGGCATAAAGTCCAGGCAGCTGAACGCATCCCGCGTCGTAATCGAATGCGACGGGGAAAACGTCGTGATAACCGAGCCTCAGGTCATGGAGATCACGATAGAGGGGCAGAAATCCTACCAGATTTCCGGCAAGTCCAGCAGCGAAGCCTCGATAAAGGAAGAGGATATCAGGATGGTTATGGAGCAGGCTCATTGCACCGAAGCCCAGGCGAAAGACGCCCTCGCCAAATCCAAAGGGGACATCGCCCAGGCGATAATGGAGATAAGCGGCGAATGAGCTGGCAATTCCCTAATCTTTGGGATAATACTTCCCGTAGAGCGGGTACAGGATCTTTTCCAGCTTCGGGTAAAGTTTGTCGTCCTTCGTGGTCTGGACCTAGTCGCTGAGCTTCGTGAATATCTTCAGCAGCATCCTGTGCTGTCCCTTAAGCGTCTTTATGAGCGTGCTTGGCATGGCGGTTTTACGGAAAGCACATTTAAAAATACGCTGCGCGGCCGGCAAAGCAAACCTCGCAGCGGAAGCGCCACGAAATTCTTTATTAATCTTTTGTTATATACATAAGCAAATCCTCATCAGCAAATGGTAAACTCCTACAGAGGCAATCCTAATGAGGGGTGTGGGGAAATCAAGGAAAAACCGCTAGGGGCGAAGCCCCTAAGAGGTTTGTCTGGGTGAGTTTGTGGCTTATGTCAAGTGGTTCGAGCAGCTGAACAACTCTTCATTGCAGGAGGCAGGCGGCAAAGGCGCAAACCTCGGCGAAATGGCTAACGCGGGCTTCCCGATCCCTCCCGGCTTCGTGGTCGTGAGCGACGCCTACTTCAAGCACCTGGACCACAACAACCTCAGGCAGCAGATAAAGAGCATACTGGACGGCCTGAACGTGGACGACAACGAGAAGCTCAACAAGGCGAGCGAAGATATAAAATCCCTCATCTTCAGCGGAGAAATGCCTCCTGAAATCCAGCAGGAGGTGAAATCCCAGTACGAGAAGCTCAACGAAAAGCTGGGCAAGGAGTGTTACGTTGCCGTGAGGAGCTCGGCAACGGCCGAAGACCTGCCTACAGCCAGCTTCGCAGGCCAGCAGAGCACCTACCTCAACATAAAAGGCAGCGACAACGTCTTGGAAGCGGTGAAGGAATGCTGGGCGTCGCTCTTCGAGCCGCGTGCCATCTATTACAGGGTGCAGAACAAGTTTGAGCACATGAAGGTCGGGCTCGCGGTCGTAGTTCAGTTGATGGTGCAGAGCGAGCGCTCCGGAGTGATGTTCACGGTGGATCCTATTTCGCAGGACAGGAACGTGATGACTATAGAGGGCGCGTACGGCCTCGGCGAGACCGTGGTGAGCGGTCAGGTCACCCCGGACACATACCACGTGAGCAAGTCCGACATGCGGGTGATGGACAAATCCGTGTCCAAGCAGAGCTGGATGCTCATAAAGATCGGTGAGAAGAACGAGCGCGCGGAGATAAGGGAGGAGGCGCAGCAGAGGCAGAAGCTCACGGACGAGCAGATAATCGAGCTCGCGAAAATAGGGAAGAAGATAGAAGACCACTACGGCTCGCCGCAGGACATAGAGTGGGCGACCAGCGACGGGATCATATACGTGCTCCAGTCCAGGCCGATCACCACGCTCAACAAGAAGGAGGAGAAAACCGCGGCTGAAAAGTTGAGCACCGTGGAGAGCAGGAAGCAGAGCATAACCAGTGCGAAAGTGCTCCTCAAGGGGCTTGCTGCTTCGCCCGGAGTCAGAAGCGGCAAGGTCAGGATCTGCAAGAACGCCAAGGAGATCGACAAGGTGAAGCAGGGTGACGTGCTCGTGGCCACCATGACCACTCCTGACTACGTGCCTGCGATGAAGAAAGCGGCCGCGATAGTCACGGACCAGGGCGGCATGACCAGCCACGCGGCAATCGTTTCAAGGGAGCTGGGCGTGCCGTGCATCGTCGGTTCAGGGAAGGCGACCACAGAGCTGCAGGAAGACATGCTGATTACAGTGGACGGGGAGAAGGGAATCGTCTACGAAGGCGAAGTGATAGCCAAGGTCGTGGAGGGGCCCGACCTTGTCTCAGGGCTCGTAGCGAAACCGGAGTTTCCGATCACGGGAACTAAGATCTACGTGAACATGGCCGAAGTGGAGCTTGCGGAGAAGACCTCGAAGCTCCCAGTGGACGGAGTTGGGCTGCTCAGGGCGGAATTCATGGTCGCCGCCATAGGCCAGCACCCGCGCAAGATACTCGAGGAGGGCAGGAAGCAGGAGTACATAAACAAGCTCGCCGAAGGCCTGCAGAGGTTCGCGGCAGCGTTCTACCCGCGCCCGGTCGTTTACCGTGCGACGGATTTCAAGACGAACGAGTACAGAAACCTCGAAGGAGGCGACAAGTACGAGCCGCAGGAAGAGAACCCGATGATGGGCTACCGCGGCGCGTCCAGGTACATCCAGGAGCCAGAGATATTCAAGATGGAGCTGGAGGCGATAAAGAAGGTGCGCGACGAGTTCGGGTTGAAGAACCTCTGGCTAATGATTCCGTTCGTGCGCAGGATCGGCGAGCTGCGGGCGATAAAGGAGATAATGCAGGAAGTCCATCTCTACCGCACGCGCGACTTCAAGCTCTGGATAATGGTCGAGGTTCCGAGCACCGTGTTCCTGATAGACCAGTTCTGCCAGGAAGGGATAGACGGAATATCCATCGGAAGCAACGACCTCACCCAGCTCACCCTGGGGATAGATCGGGACAACGCGACGCTCTCGAAAGGGTTCGATGAAAGGAACGAGGCGGTGTACCGGGCGATAAAGCACGTGGTGGAGACCTGCAACCAGTACGGCGTGACAAGCTCGCTGTGCGGCCAGGCGCCTTCAGTATATCCAGAGTTCGCCGAGAAGCTGGTGGAATTCGGGATCACGAGCATATCCGTGAATCCGGACGCGGTGGACAGGGTCAGGCACATAGTGGCAAGCGCGGAGCAGAAGATAATGCTCAAGAGGCTCGCGAAGCTGACTGCGGCGCTCAAGGAGGACTCGAAGGAGAAGTTCGACTTCGGCAGGGACCAGTAAGAGGAGCATACAAGC
>JBBITJ010000004.1:0-8539 GCA_037440825.1 Microcaldota archaeon
CTGCGCCCTTGTGTAGATCTCGTCTATGGTGGCAAGCTGCACTGATGTGTCTCCGTATATGTACTTGAAGTCCTTGGAGACGTAGATTCCAGGAGCGTCGCTTCCGTCAGGGAACGCGAAGTTCACGGTATAGTATTCGCCGTTGTCTGTGACGTTCTTGTATGTGACGGTCACTTCCTGCTCGGTCTGGAGCCCGTAGAATATCTCGAACGCGTCTTTGAGCTTGGTTATCTTGTCGATGGGAACGTCTATGTTCCCTGCCTGGACAGTCTTATTGACGCTGGAATTGGCGCTGTTCCCCAGGTTGAGGGGAATCACGCCGCTAGCGAGCACGTAGCCTATGGCGAGCGCCACGATAGCTACTGCCGCATATACGGCAATTTCGTTCTTTATCATTTTATGCACCCTTTTTACTGAAGGTGCATGGCGAACGCCACCTGCTTTAGCAAATGGTTGAAGCCACTGGTTGGCGCGTCGCCGATAGTACGTTAACCAGAGGCGACGCCCCGGGCATTAGCCCGGGTTCGCCACGCACCTTCACTCTGAATAGGAATGTGCTCATATCTCAGAGGTCGTTTATATTCCTTTTCCCAAATTCCGCAGGCGGTTTATATGCGTTTTGCTAATGCTGGGTCATGCACTGAGAACTTCGCTGAAGACCGAGTACGGGAACGCGCCCTTTATATAGAACACGTAGCTGCCGTCCGGCTGGCGGAATATCCTGAGCATCCCGCGGTCCACGTATTCCGGATACTTCTTCAGTATGGAAACCAGGCGGGACTCGTCAACGGTCTTGGGAAGGATGATGAGGGAGGTCGGCGTGCTGATCACTTCGTACTCAGGGCCTTCGGAAAGGTCCGCGCCTATCTGCTGCGCGAATTTGCCGCTGCCCAGGCATGAGAAAAGAGCTGCGTCGTTCATCCCAAGGTCTGAGGCGTAGGAAGCGAACTTCGAATCAAGCCGGCTTCCGGAAAGCCCGGACCATTCGGACTGCTTCTCGAACAGAAGCTTGTGCATCTCCCAGTACTTGCCCTGCTCGCCCGCGCATTTTGCAGCACTAGCTGCGGTGTTCGCGTTCACGTGCATGGGGAGCGGGAAGTCCCTCAGGTAGTACTGCACTTTTCCTGTGTTGATGTAATTCGATTCTATAAGAGGGAATGTTTCGACCGCGTGGCGCCTGCAATAGGGGCACTGGTAGTCCGTGAATTCCACAATGGTTATGGGGGCGCTGGAGTTGCCCAGCACGGGATTGGAGCCCTCGCCAACTGTGAAAGAGACGTTCTGGACGCTGTAATTGAGCTTGGAATAGTCGGGGTTTAGGCAGCCCGCGCCGAGCGTGAGCGAGAAAAGCAGGATTGCGAATCCTATGAATACGGCATTCCGGTCCATTTTTTCACCTGTTCTTGTTCTCTCCCTTGTACACGCCCTCATAAGAATAAGAGGTCTTTTCCAAAAGCTTCACGAATACGAGCTGCCCGATCCTGGCGTTCCTTTTCAGGATCGCGCCGTGCGGGTTCGCAACTATCAATAGGGCTTCGCTCCTTCCCTCGTAGCCCGGGTCCCAGACCGCGCACTCGAGCGTGAGGCCGGAGCGCAGCAGGGAGGAGCGCGGGAAGCAGAATGCTGCCGTGTCCTGCGGGATGTGCACATATTCGTTGAATATCACTTTGTACGCGCCAGGCGCGAGCCTCGCTTCTTCGTTCACGAATGGAACGGGTTCGACGTCACTTATCTTCCTCTCTTTGTTGTCGAAGTCTATCTTTCCCGCATTCTTGTACGAGTAGGCTTCCTTCAGGGTCACATCGACGCCGCAGGGCTGGAACTGGCTCTCTCCTATGGTGTCGCGCACCAGCCCGCTCTTCGCCAGTATCTCCTTGGTGAGTATCAAGCAACGCACCTTTTGCTACTCGTCCGGGGCGTAGCAGTATTCCGAAGCCGCTAACTTGTAGTTGTGGAGCTCCTCGGGCTTGAAGAACCTCTTCACTTCCTTCTCCGCAGTCTCCAGGGAATCGCTGCCGTGGATTATGTTGCGGGAGGTGCTCATGCTCATGTCGCCCCTTATCGTTCCCGGAAGCGCTTTCCTAGAATTGGTTGCGCCAATCATGTCGCGCACGACCTGGACGCAATCCTTGCCTTCCAGCACCATCGCCACTATCGGGTGGTGGGTCATGAACTTTTCCAGGTCAGGGTAGAAAGGCTTTGCAGTGAGGTGGGAGTAGTGTTCCTTCGAGACCTCCTTGGTCATCTGCATCATCTTCATCCCGACTATCTTGAGCCCCTTGGACTCGAAGCGCGAGACTATTTTTCCGATTATGCCGCGCTGGATCGCGTCCGGCTTTATGAGTATGAGAGTTCTCTCCATGGTTTCACCTCGTGGTTTTGAGTTTTGCGTTTCGGGTTTTGGGTTTGGAATTCCGGCCCAACCTCCGAAACCGAAGGCTGGAAACCGAAAACCGCCTGATAAAAAGAAAAAGAGCTATTGCTTCGCCTTGAACACCCTTGCGTTCCTGGTCCACTTGACGCGCCTTCCTTCCCTGCCAAGCTTGAGCGAGTTCTTCCTGCACTTGCTCGAGCAGAAATAGATTATGGTGCCGTCCCTCTTTGCGTGGAGGATCCCGGAACCCTTGCTCAGGACGTCGCCGCAGAAATAACAGTTAGCCATGCAATCACCTGGCCCGAATCTCCTTAGCTTCCCTTTCGGTCTCGAGCAGCATGATTATGGTGCCCTTGCGGACCGGTCCCTTGATGTTCCTCATTATTACGCGTCCCGTGTCGGGACCGTCGAGCACCTTGCAGAGGACCTGGTAAATCTCCCCGCAGACGCCCGTCTTGGTCCTTATCTCGACGATTTCAGCGTGATATCCTTCAGCCATTTAGTTCACCAATTATTTCTTAGGGAGCCTCTTTATTATGTCCGCGACGAGCTCCTTCGCGCTGCCCGCGTTCTCGATCGCTATCGAGGAAGTGGGGACGATGAGCCCTGCGGCGGTTCCGAGGTCCTTTTTCGTGGTGAGGAACGCGTACGGTATGCCTTTCTCCTCGCAGAGAATCGGGATGTGCATCACTACCTCTTCGGGCTGCACATCCTCGGCGATGACTACGAGCTGCGCGCTCTTCTTCTCGATCGCCTTGGTTACCTCGTTCACTCCCTTCCTGAGCTTTCCGGTGTCCTTCGCTGCGGAAAGAGCTTCGACGATCTTGCCTTTCACTTCGTCCGGAGTCGGGTTCTTCACATAGCTTGCCATATACTTTCACCTCAATTTATTTCATCGGTGCTTTTTCGGCTCCTCGCTCCGAAGAGCGATTCATAGCGGTTAGCAATAGAATTAGCCTCAAAAGCATGAGTATATTGCTTAAGGGGTTTATAATTTTAGCGCTGGAGGATAAATGGCTATGGCAACCAGGAAAGAGGATGTGAGTCGTTTTCTACCCATCTACCCAATCACCTAAAAGAATTAGTTGTTCCCTTCTTCTCTTCCGCCAGTTTCTTCCGTTCCCCTATTTCGGGCATTGCGATGGACAATCCAATCCGGGGCATTCCGGATTCCGGCCTCATAGCTCCTGGGATCATCGGTTTCGCCATCTGCGGAGTTGTTGGCTTTATCTTCTCCAGCTTCGGCAATTCCGGGGTGGGATGCGCTGCAGTGAGCTGCACCCATCCGGGATGAGCTATCTGCGCCTTAGTTTCCTCTATCTCGCTTATCACTCTTTCAGCGAAAGAGAACCGGTTCTCGAGCGCGCCTATCGCATCAGTCTTTATCCCAAGCTTCTTCTCGACCATGGGTTGATTTGGTGCTCAAGTGTTTTAATTGTTCTTGTGAATATCTTCCGTGGTGGTATGAATGGATCAGACGGCTGCAAATGCGACAACCCAGGCTCAGGCATCAAATCCGGTTTCCAGTCCCGAGCCACCAGTTTCGAAACCCGCAACCCAGGAAGCGAAACCTCCTGCTCCTGCACGCCCCAAGGAGGACAACGTAGTCTTCGTAGGGAAGAAAGGCGTGATGGGCTACGTGCTCGCAGTCGTAACCGCGTTCAACAAGGGATTCCCGGAAGTCACGATAAAGGCGAGAGGGCACCTCATTTCCAGGGCAGTGGACGTGGAAGAGGTGGTGAAGCACAGCTTCATCCCGGGGATTAAGGTAAAGGACATCCGCATCATGACTGAGAATCTCCAGAGTCGCGATGGTCACCCGAGCAAGGTTTCTGCTATCGAAATCGTGCTTTCCAAGTGACTAGCATGCGCCATTCGTTTTCTGCATGAATTTCCTGAGCTGGCCGTAAAACGAGTTGCCCTCCAGCTTATGTACGCAAACCACCCAGTGGTTATCGCGAGCGCCTGTAGCTCAGGCCCCTGAGCGCGTCAAGCGCCCTTGTCATCGGCGTGTCGAATCCAAGGCCGGCAATCGCAGCCTGCACATCTATTACAAACACGAGCAGCGTGAAGACGAAAAGGCATGGTCCGATTACCGCAGCAACCCCTATTATGGAAGTTTGCAAATCCGTATACCGAGAACAATGCAGCTATGAGCACCCTGAAGAAATATACGTAGTCGCCGGTGCTCGCATCCGCCCCGCCAAGAATCTGGTCTATGTACATCGCTTCCATTCGAATCAGGGGTCTAGCCGCCCAGCTTTTATAAATGGCGCTTAGGTCGTTTTCAGACCATTGCGGCAGCCGGCTAAAAGTCAAGTTTATATACTCCTTTTTCCATAAACAGAACCATGAAAAAACACTTGCAGCACTTATCCCTGCCTGATGCGGAAACCCTTTTCAAATGGATACGCGAGGGCGAGCTTCACGAATTCTCCAAATCCATGAAGCAGGGCGCGAACCCCAATTCCTCGAACGGGAACGGATTCACACTGCTCCACGCTGCGGTAAGGTACAACCGTCCTGCGTTCGTGGAGCTCCTGCTCAGGAAAGGCGCTGACTGGAAAGCGAAGGACGCGGAAGGCAAGGACGCGGAGTACTACGCCCTCGCCTATGGATTCGAGCGCATAGCCTCTATGTTCGAGAAGCACAGGCAGCTTGAGAAGCAGGCGCAGGAGCTGCGTAACGCCCAAGGGTGGAGGTATCTCGGAAAACGGCACAAGAAACCCGGGCACGGGCAAAATCCGGGAATGAAGGGGCGGATATGAACGCAACTGAAAAGCTCTTCATCGCGATAGAGAAGCGCGACGCCGATATGGCAGATGAAGCGCTCAAGGAAGGCGCATCCATGTCCAAGCGCAATCAATACGGCTTCCCTCCGCTCCATTATGCCGCAATCCTCGGCGCAACCACTATGTTCGAGTTCCTCCTCGGCAAGAACCCTGATCTGGACATAACGGACCATCGCGGCTACAAAGTTGGCGATTACGTTTACGGCGAAACGCAGCTGCTCCTCAGCAAAGCCAGGGAACGGCAAATGCGGGAAAAGAACTACGAAGGGCCGAAGATGAGGCAGCCCCAGCTTCCCGCCCCGCAGCCATGCAGGGTAAAGAAGCTCAAATCCTGACGTAGTTATCTATTTATACGGGAAAAGCGCAAATCAATGCATGATTTCACGCGCCGAGAGGCAGTACTCTCAACTGGAAATAGAATCCATACTGGAGGGCCCTGTACGCGAGTGGTTCAAATCGAAATACAAAGAATTCACCCCTCCACAGCGCTACTCTATAATGGAAATCCACGAAGGCAAGAACGTCCTCATCTCCTCGCCCACAGGCAGCGGAAAGACGCTCTCCGCGTTCATGGGCATACTCAACGAGCTCATACGGCTCGGAAGGGGCGAACAGCTCGAAGACCGCGTTTACGCCATTTACATATCCCCGCTCAAGGCGCTCAACAACGACATACGCAAGAACCTGGAGGAACCGCTTGCTGAAATAAGATCCGTGTTCGAGTCTCGCGGGGCAAAAATGCCGGACATACGCGTGGGCGTGAGAACCGGCGACACGCCGCAGGCGGAGAAGAGCAAAATGCTCAGGAAGCCGCCGCACATCCTCATCACCACCCCAGAAAGCCTGGCGATAATCCTGAACGCGCCGAAATTCTCGGAAAAGCTCGCGAACGCGAAATACGTGGTGGTGGACGAAATACACGCGCTCGCGGAGAACAAAAGAGGCGTTCATCTCTCCCTTTCCCTTGAGCGTCTGGCAGCGATGCAGAATGCGGTTTCGAGTCCGAAACAGGAGACTGGGGACGGGAAACCAGAAGCTCAAAACGGGGAATTTGTCCGGATTGGCCTGAGCGCCACTGTCTCCCCGCTGGAGGAGGTTGCGAAATTCCTCGTAGGCGCGGGGCGCGACTGCCTCGTGGTGGACGTCAATTACCTGAAGAAGACGAAAATATACGTCGCCTCCCCTATAGAGGACCTCGTATACACTCCTACGGACAAGGCGATTTCGCAGACGTACGACCTGCTGGACAAGATAATTTCCATGCACAAGACCACCCTCATTTTTACAAATACGAGAAGCGCGACGGAAAGGGTAGTACATCATCTCAAGACTCGGTTCGGGGACAAGTACGTGGAGAACGTGGCGGCGCACCACAGCTCGCTTTCCCGCGAGCACAGGCTGGACGTGGAAGAGAAGCTGAAAAAAGGAGAGCTGAAGGTGGTGGTCTCTTCCACGAGCCTCGAACTGGGCATAGACATAGGAACCATAGATGTCGTGGTGCTCCTGGGCTCGCCGAAGAGCGTTTCCCGCGCATTGCAGCGCATAGGCAGGAGCGGGCACAAGCTCCACGAGGTCTCGCAGGGCGTGATAGTGGCGCTGGACCGCGACGACCTCATCGAAGACGTGGTCCTGGCTTACGACGCGCGCAACCGCAAGTTCGACAAGGTGCGGATATACAGGAACGCGCTGGACGTGCTGGCGCAGCACATCGTGGGCATGGCGCTAGAGCGCGCATGGAATGCGGAGGATGCGTTCAACGTGGTGAGGAAAAGCTACTGCTATTCGGACCTGAAAAGGGAGGATTTCGAGGACGTGCTCAAATACCTGAGCGGCTACTATTCAATGCTGGAGGAGCGCTACGTGTACGGGAAAATCTGGTACGACGGCGACGAGTTCGGCAAGCGCGGAAAGAGCGCACGCGCCATCTACTACATGAACATAGGCACGATAGCTGACGAGCCCAAAATCCACGTCTATGCGGACGACAAGAGGTACATCGGGGAGATAGAGGAAGAGTTCGCGGAGCGCCTGATAGCCGGAGACGTTTTCGTGCTCGGCGGAAAGACGTACGAGTTCGTCACTGCGATAGGCAACCGCGCATACGCCAATTCCGCATCCAGCAAGAGGCCCACGGTGCCAGCATGGTTCTCGGAGATGCTTCCGCTCTCCTACGAGCTCGCGCTCGACATAGAGAAATTCAGGCACGAGGCGCTCAGGATGGGCGAGAAGGAGCTATCGGAAAAATACGACCTGAACGAGAAGACCGCCAAAGCCGTGGCGGGCTACCTGCGCGAGCAGGAGAAATTCTCGATCGTTCCAGACGGCACGCAGTTCCTCGTCGAAGAATGGAAAGACGACGACGGGCTGCCTAATTACATATTCCACACGCTCTGCGGAAGGAAGGCGAATGACTCGATAGCCCGCGTGTTCGCCTACGAGCTCGGGTTGAAGAAGAAATGCAACATTTCCACCTCCATCTCCGATTACGGGTTCGTGCTCCGCCTTCCCAAGGGAAAGTTCCTGACGAAATTCGAGATAGAGGAAGCGCTCTGGGTGGAGGATTTCGAGAAAAAACTATTGGACGCCCTGGAAAACTCGGAGCTGCTCAAGCGCCGCTTCAAGAACGTCGCGATGAGGAGCTACCTCATCCTGAGGCGCTATCCGGGGCGCGAGATGCCCTTCGGAATGATGCAGGTCAATTCTGAAATCCTGCTGCGCATAATCAAGGAGAACCTCCCTGATTTCCCTATGCTGAAGGAAGCTTACCGGGAGATAACGCAGGACGCGATGCATATTGATGAAGCGATGGATTACATTGAGAAGCTGAGGCGCAGGCACCTCGTGATAAATGCGCCTTCGGTCCCGTCCCCATTCGCGTTCAACTTGGTCTCGCTCGCCGCGAAAGACATAATAGCGGTGGAGGACAGGCGCGAATTCATCAAAAAGATGCACGAGCGGCTGATGAAAGGGGATGATTCTCCAAGCGAGCGTATGCGAGCGTGATTGGAGGGGGAATCCGGAAGAGCGTCAAACTGAAGGGGGAACGCCTGATGATGGCGTTGTAAGTTCCCCCTGCGGTTCCGGAAGATGCACGAGAGGCTGATGAAAGGAAGCTAGAAGCAATATTAAATAGTGGGGATGCGTAATAATTTGGGTGGTTCGATGGGAGTAGCTACTGCAAAAGTCATCCGCGCTGCGCAGAAGGACGACATCGCGACGGTGATGCGCGAGATCAGGGGTAAAGTGCCGCTGCATGACCTTACGGATGTCACCCTCCGGATACTGAAGACATTGGAACCCATGAAAATGGCGAAAGCTGAGAAAAAGAAGTAGGTTCGAATGGAAGACATTGAAATCGAGAAGGGCGTGATCC
>JBBITJ010000004.1:8639-28082 GCA_037440825.1 Microcaldota archaeon
GAGAAAAAGAAGTAGGTTCGAATGGAAGACATTGAAATCGAGAAGGGCGTGATCCTCACAGCCGAAGGTTTGGCGGTGTTCAAGCCCCTGAAGCTCGCAGCCGTCGCCGACCTCCACATAGGGTTCGAGGAAGCGCTGGGCGAGCAGCTCGCGCGCGTGCAAATCCGGATGATGCTGGAGAAATTCAACCGCGTCATTGCGCGCCACGGGATAAAGGAAATTTTGCTGGACGGGGACATAAAATACTCGTTCGGCAAGGAGTCCAAGCAGGAATGGAAGGAGATAAAGTTCTTCGTTTCCGATCTCCTCAAGAAGGTCCAAGTCAAGATCGTGAAGGGCAACCACGATTTCTACCTGGAGAACATTGTGCGCGACCTCGACGTGATGATTTCCAAGGAGTTCGAGCTCAACGGCTACCTCTTTGCGCACGGCGACGGGGCTACCGAGCGCGGCAAAAAGAAGATGCTGATTATCGGCAACGAGCACCCCTCCATAAAGCTGAGGGATGAAATCGGGGCGAGCAGGAAGTACCCATGCTTCCTCTATGCGAGGAAGGAGAAATTGCTCGTGCTGCCTGCCGCCAATCCATGGACCTACGGCACCGACGTGTTGGGCGCTGATTCGAGAGGGTTCCTTTCCCTTCCGCTGCGCGCAGCCAATGTTTCGGAAGCGGAAGTGTATGCGCTCGACGGACAGGAAATCTATGATTTTAAAAAGGTTAAAGACGTAAGGAAACTCCTTCTAGGAAGATAGGAGGCCTATTCATGCTGAGAACGGATTACATAAAGGACGCGAAATTGAAGAAGGGGCAGGAAGTCTCCATAGCCGGCTGGATCCACAAAATGGTGGACAAGGGCAAGATAAAATTCATAACTCTCAGGGACCGCACCGGCGCGATCCAGGTCATCGCGAAGACCGGCGCGATTCCCGACGAGCTCATGGCCAGGATAACCGGCAGCAAGGAATACGCGGTGCGCATAAAGGGCAAAATCGTGGAGAGCAAGATGGCGCCGGACGGCGTAGAGCTGGTGCCGAGCGATTACGAGGTGCTCAACACGGTCGAGGAGAAGCTTCCCGTCGATCCCACGGACGAAGTCCCGTCAGATCTCGAAACCCGCCTCGAATACCGCTACCTCGACCTGAGAAGGAAGAAGATAAACGCGATTTTCGAGCTCAAGTCCATAATCGTCAATTCGTACAGGCAGAAGCTCGTGGAGATGGGATACACTGAAATCCACCCTCCTGCGATAATCGCTGCAGCGAGCGAAGGAGGAACTGATGTATTTGAATTGAAGTACTTCGAGAACCGAGCGTTCCTTGCGCAGAGCCCACAGCTCTACAAGCAGATCGCAGTAATAGGGGGATTGGACAAGGTGTTTAGCACAATGCCTGTCTTCCGCGCGGAGAAGCACAACACCACAACTCACCTCAATGAAATAACCATGATGGACGTGGAGCTCGGGTTCGCGGACCACCACGACGCGATGGACGTGCTCGAAACTGTTTTCATCTCCATGCTGAAGGCAGCAGCTGCGCGCCCGGACCTCCTTTCGGCATGCGGAGCGGAGATAAAGGTTCCTGAGAAGATACGCAGGATAAGCTACGCGGAAGTGATTGAGCTCCTGAAAAAGGCAGGCGAGCCGATAGAGTGGGGCCACGATTTTTCCAAGGATAACGAGAAGAAGCTTTTCGAGCTCGTGGGCGAGGACGCGTTCTTCATCTACGAGTTCCCCACCGCGATAAGGGCGTTCTACTCCATGCCGAACGAGAAGGACCCGAGGATATGCAATTCCTTCGACCTCATGTACAAGGGGCTCGAGCTCTCTTCGGGCGCACAGCGCATCCACAAGGCGGAGCTGCTCGAAAAGGCGCTCAAGGACCGCGGGCTCAACCCGCTGGATTTCAAGTTCTACCTGGATGCGTTCAGGTTCGGAGCTCCGCCGCACGCAGGTTTTGGCTTGGGGCTGGAGCGCATCACGATGAAATTCTGCAACCTGGACAACATACGCGAGGCCGCGCTGTTCCCGAGGGACAGGACGAGGCTCAGGCCATAGGTGTTTCCGGCTTCGAGTTCCGGAATGAAGTGATTGCATGACGATAATGGTTGCAAACGATGACGGGCTCACGGACGGGCTGAAGATACTCACCGAGGCCGTGCAGAAGCTCGGCAAGGAAGTGTACGCTATAACTCCAGACAGGCAGCAGAGCGCAGTAGCGAAAGGCGTCACGCTCCACCGCATCCTTCGGCTCAGGAGGGTCGAGGAGGAGAAGCTCCCCATCTACGAGCTTAACGGAACTCCCGCGGACTGCGTCTCCTTCGGTATTTATTCAGGGGAATTCAAGAAGCCCGAGCTGGTGCTTTCAGGCATAAACATAGGCGACAATCTCTCCCTGCACAGCTTCTATTCCTCAGGCACGATAGGCGCGTGCCTCGAAGCCGCGTTCTACGGGATTCCCGGCATCGCGTTCTCGCTGGAGATGCACAAGGAGGAGAGGGAAAGGGCCAATTACTACAAATGGGACAAGCATTCCGCGCTCCGCGACAAGGTGGCGGAAATCTTGCAGCGGCTCGTGGGGAAGATCCCTCCATACACGGTGATAAACGTCAACCTCCCGAAGGACTTCGAGAAGGCAGACATAGTCTTTCCGAGGCCCACTCTCATCAAATACGCGTCCAAGCTGGAGAAGCGCATAGACCCCCACGGGACTCCCTACTATTGGCATTACGGCGAGGACCGGCCTGCGGAGGAAGGAAGCGACGTCTACGAATTCTACGTGAACAAGTGCATCACGATAACTCCGATAAGCATACTCGGCATAGTGGAAGATTCTGCGGTCGCGAAGATAAGGAAGGCGTTCTAGCGTTTCCTATTTCCGTATCCCTTCCGAGCCCTCCTCGCTCTCGAATGCGCCGGAAAGCGCGGCGAACCTGTAGCAGAACTTCTCCTTCCCGCTCAGGGCTATGAGCAGGCATTCCCTTTTCCATCCCTTCCCCTTCACGGCGAGCCAGTGCTCCTCCTCGAATCCGAGCCCAATCCCAGGTTCGGAAAGCGGAACCCCATTCCTTTTCGCGAGCTCCTCCGCGTCTATGAGGTCGCGCGAGTTCCCGTGTATGACGTGCACTTCATTTCCGTTCGTGATTAGTCCGACCTCCCTGGAAACCATGAAGCATTCCGAGCCCTTCTCCAGGTCCAATTTGGCAGACAGCGTGCTCCTGTCGGCCCTGGAAAGGATGTATCTGCCGAGCGCGCGGTCCAGCACGAGCAGGCTGCCGTCGCATGCGGACGCGCGGTAATCGTCGGAGAGCGCGAACCCGAGCGAACGGTCGTTGAACCTCATCTCCACCTCCTCCTTTCCGTAAGTTATAGAGGCATAAACTGCATTCTTCCTTCCTTCATCAAGCACGAAGAATCCTGCGTTTCCGCTCTCCCCGTCCTTTTTCCTGTTTTCGGAAAGCACGAATCGGGCGTTTTCCGAAAGCTCCCCTGCTGCGGAGCCCTTCACAGGGTTGATCTGCCCTGTGGACGAATTCCTCATCACGAGGAACCCTTCGTCCACATAAACCAGGTACTTTCCGAAAAAGAGCTCCTTCGCGGTCCTGCTCACGCTCGTTTCCTTGAACCATTCCATGAGCGTTTCCGGGTTTGCCACGCAGTCACCTACTGACCAGGTCAGCAGCAATCTTGCTTGCCTTCTCCACCACTTTCTGCTCATCAAAAACGGTTATCTTCCCATCCTCCATGAGCAGTTTCCCGTCGCATATCACGTATCTTGTATTAGACGGGTTCATCGCGTAAACGATGTTCGCCACCGGATCGTGCGCAGGTGCCATGTTCGCGCTTTTCATGTCAACAAGCACTATGTCCGCCAGCTTCCCTTCCTCTATTATTCCTGCATCAATTCCCATCGCATTCGCGCCATTCACTGTCGCGAAATCCAGCGCCTGCTGCGCACTGATCAGCGTGGGGTCCCAGTAGAAATTCTTCTGCAAAAGCGCGGCCATCTTCATCGTTTCCATCATGTCGAGCGAGTTGTTGCTCGCCGCGCCGTCCGTCCCGAGCGCCACGTTCGCGCCTGCAGCAGCGAATTCGGATATGGGGCTCACCCCTCCACTCGCGAGCTTCATGTTGCTTATTGGATTGTGCGCGATTGTCGCGCCCCTCTTTCCTGCAAGGGCGATCTCCCTCTTGGTCACGTATGACGCGTGCGCCAGCACAGTCTTTTCGTCAAGCGCCCCCAGCCCGTCCAGATACTCTATCGGCCTCTTGCCCGTCTCCTTCAGGCAGTCGAACACTTCCTTCCTCGTCTCGCCCGCGTGGATGTGGAATTGCAGTCCCTTCCCGTCCGCGAACTCCTTGCCCATGCGGATGAGCTCCGCGCTGCACGTGTACGGTGCGTGGCATGCGACCGCCGCCTTCACCCTTCCGCTGCGGGTTCCGAGTTTTGCGACATGGTTCCGAGTTTCGCGCATCTCTCTGTCCGTGCTGTGCCCCGGAACCCTGTCGAACATGCCCAACGCGATGGAAGCCCGCACTCCGCCTTTTTCAGCGGCTTCAGCAATGTTCTCCAGCCCTGTAAGGTACATTTCATTGAAGGAAGTGATTCCGCACCTTACCATCTCCGCGATTCCGAGCATCGTTCCCCAATAAACGTCGTCAGGCTTCAGCTTCGCCTCCGCAGGCCATATCTTCTTCGTGAGCCAGTCGTGCAGCCTCATCCCTTCCCCGTAGCCGCGGAAGAGCGTCATCGCTACGTGCGTGTGTGCATTCACCAATCCGGGAAAAGCGAGCATGCCTTTCGCATCTATCTTAATTTCCGCATTTTCCTTCAGGTCCTTTCCCATGCGCTCGATCCTGTTTCCCGAAATGAGGATGTCTGCGTCAATGGTTTCGCGTTTCGCGTTTTGCGTGATGATTTTAGCATTCTTTATGAGGATACCCATGGCATTTTCTCTCCTGCAAGATTTTAAACCCATTTAGCACAAATAATGGCGGCTGATTCTATGGATTCCGGGAAAAATTACGAAGTCAAAGATCTGAAGCTCGCGGAGCAGGGGCGCATGAACATCTCCCTCGCGGAGAGGCGCATGGGCATAATGCAGATGCTCAAGAGCAGGTTCGCGAAGGAGAAGCCGTTCAGGAATCTCACCATCGGGATGGCGTTGCACGTGACGAAGGAGACCGCGGTGCTTGTGCGCGCGCTCGCTGCAGGAGGCGCGAAAATCGCAATCACGGGCTGCAACCCGCTCTCCACGCAGGATGATGTGGCCGCAGCGCTCGTGGAAGAGGGAATTTCGGTTTACGCTTACAAGGGCGAGACGCACGATGATTATTACCGCTACTTAGAGAAAGTGATAGAAGCGAAGCCCGACCTTACTATTGATGACGGCGCAGACCTCGTTTCCCTAATTCATAAGAAGCACAAGGAGCTCATACCGTCCCTTCTTGGAGGAAGCGAGGAGACCACTACCGGAATCATAAGGCTGCGGGCGATGGAGCGCGACAAGGCGCTCAAGTATCCCGTGATAGCGGTGAACGACAACAAGACCAAGCACCTCTTGGATAACTATTATGGGACAGGGCAATCCACCATTGATGGAATTTTGAGGGCAACGAACATCCTCATCGCCGGAAAGAAATTCGTTGTTGCTGGCTACGGCCCGTGCGGAAAAGGCGTTTCCATGCGCGCCAAGGGCATGGGGGCGAACGTCGTGGTCACGGAAGTTGATGCGTTCAGGGCTCTGCAGGCGGTTTTGGACGGTTTCGAGGTTTTGCCCATGAAGGACGCGGCGAAAATAGGGGACGTCTTTGTGACTGTGACCGGAGACAAGAATGTGATAACGCTTGAGCACATGAAGCTCATGAAGGACAACGCGGTTTTGGTTAACAGCGGGCACTTCGACGTGGAAATAAGCGTGGCTGCGCTGAACAAGGTCGCCAAGCCAAAGCGCGTGCGCCCTTCACTGGACGAATACGACTTGGGCGGCAAGAAGCTTTACGTGTGCGGAGAAGGCCGTCTCGTCAACCTCGCGGCTGCGGAAGGCCACCCGAGCGAAGTGATGGCCACCAGCTTCGCAGGCCAAGCATTGGCGATGGAATTCATAGTGAAGAACAAGGGCAAGCTCAAGCCCGGCGTGATAACGCTCCCAGAATCCCTGGACGACGAGATCGCGCGGCTCCAGCTGGATTCGATGGGCGTGAAGATCGACACGCTCACTGAGGAACAGAGGAAATACCTTTCGAGCTGGGAAGAAGGGACCTGAGAGGCGCCGCAGGGATAACGTTTTAAATAGGGGACGAGAGTATCAACATCGCAATCTGTTTAATTCATGGTGTATAAATGAAGAAATACGAGGATTTGCTGGACGAGGCTTACAAGAACGTCCCGAAGAAGCTCAGCAGCGGCGAGCGTTTCGAGATCCCGCGCCTTGAGGCTTTCTCGGAAGGCAACAAAACTATGGTTAGGAACTTCGGTTCCGCGGTGGATACTGTAAGGCGCAACCGCCAGGAAGTCATGAAATTCCTTTCCAAGGAGCTCGCAGTTCCAGTGAACATGGATGGCGACCGCCTCATACTCCAGAGGAAACTCTTCGGCGACCTCATCAACAAGAAATTCGAGGACTACGTTAACTCTTACGTCATATGCAAACAGTGCAAGAAGCCGGACACGCACATCGAGGATATGGGCCACGGCCTCCGCAACATAGTTTGCGAGGCGTGCGGTGCAAGGCACCCGGTCAAGTGATCATCATGGCAGACACAAACATACCTCCAGAACAGCAGTCCCAGTTCAGGCTTAGGCTCCCCAGGGGGAAGGAAGTGCTCGGCATAGTTATCGGGCTCGTCGGCGGAAGCCGCATGATCGTCACGTGCAAGGACGGCAAGGAGAGGAACTGCCGCGTTCCCGGAAGGTTGAAGAACGAGGTGTGGGTGCGCGACGGAGACGTAGTCATAGTGGAGCCTTGGGAAATAGAGGGCGACAAGCGCGGGGACATAATCTGGCGCTACACGCCGCTCCAGTCAAGGATGCTCAAGGAGAAGGGCTACATAAGAGGCTAGATGCCACCTTTTTTCAGCCTTCAATTCCCGTCTCCAGTCTTGAGTTCCGGCTTTCGGTCTCGGGTTTCCAGTTTTCCGTTCAGCGTTTTGCTCGGTTTGCTTTTTGCCTATTTCTTCTTTTCGCCAAGGTTCGGCTTAGTCAATTTGGCGGGATCGAGCGCCTTGTCCAATTCCTCGGCAGTCATCACTTTCTTCTCAAGCACGATCTGCCTTATCGTCTTCCCGGTCTTTTGCGCCTCGGTCACCCATTCCGCTACGGTCTTGTAGCCGAAGATGGGGTTGAGCGCGGTCCCGATTATGAGTCCCCTGTCCAGGTGCTCGCGTACCTTCTTCTCGTTCGGCGTTATCCCGGAGACGCACAAGTCAGCGAACATCTCCATCGTCTTCCCCAGGATGGAAAGCGAGTCGTGGATGTCATACATTATTATCGGCGTGTAAACATTCAGTTCCAGCACCCCGTTCATGGTCCCGAGCATCACGGTCTGGTCCCTCCCAATCACTTGGAAGCACACCATGTCAACGCATTCCGGAATTGAAGGATTGACTTTCCCTGGCATTATGGACGAGCCGGGCTCAACTTCCGGGAGCACTATCTCGGCAATTCCGGCGTTCGGCCCGGAATTCAGCAGCTTGAAATCGTTCGAAATCTTGATTAGGTCTATCGCGAGGATGCGCAGCGCGCCAGAGACCGCGAGGAAATCGTCGAAGTTCTGCGTTTTCTCTATCTTGTCCGCAGCAACCCTGAATCCGAGCCCGGTGAGCTTGTTGAGCCAATCCACTGTAACCTCGGCGAATTTCGGATGGGTGTTTATCCCAGTCCCTATCGCGGTCCCTCCTATTCCCAAATCTTTCAGATGGTCCGCAGCCTCGAGCAGGTATTTCCTGGAATTAGCGAGCTTGTTCGCGTACGCTTCGAATTCCTGCCCAAGCGTAACTGGAACTGCGTCCTGGTAATGTGTCCTTCCAGTCTTCACTATTCCCGCGAACTCCTTGGCCTTCTTCCTCAGCTCTTTCTCCAGCTTGTCCAGCGAAGGGAGGAAATCATTCACAGCATAGACAATGGAAATCCTCGTCGCAGTCGGTATCACGTCATTGGAGGATTGCGACGCGTTGGGGTGGTCGTTCGGCCTCACGAGGTCGTACTTTCCTTTTTCCTTGCCCAGAATCTCGAGCGCCCTGTTGGCCAGCACCTCGTTCATGTTCATGTTGTACGGAGTCCCTGCTCCTGCCTGGTACACGTCAAGGGGAAACTGCGAGTCGAATTTCCCGGCCATCACTTCGTCAGCCGCCTGCACGAGCGCGGCTCCGATCTTTGCGTCGAGTGTTCCGAGCTCCACGTTCGCGAGGGCACACGCCTTTTTCACGAGCGCAAGCGAATATATGAACCTCTTCGGCGCCCGTATTCCGCTTATCTGGAAGTTCCTCATCGCGCGCACCGTGAATATGCCGTAATGCGCGTCCTTAGGAACCTGAACTTCCCCAAGAAAATCCTTCTCCGTTCTGTAATCCGCCATGGAATCTGCCTCCAGTTTCACTCTTCACGAATGGAATGCTATTTAAGTGTTCTAAACTTATTAAAATCCATGGCAAAGGAAGGCAAGAGCTCGGCCGGAGGCAAGCGGCCCGACAAGGATGTATTCCAGCTCAAGGAGCGCGCCAAGGTCGAGAGCGAGGTTTTCGACAAATCCACGCTTATCAGCATATCCAAGCTCATGAAGAAAGGAATCTTAGACCACATGGACTACCCGGTCTCCACAGGAAAGGAGGGCAACATATTCAAGGCCACCTCCCCTTCGGGCGCGGCGCTCGCGATCAAGATATACAAGATAACCACATCCCCGTTCTTTCGTAAGAAAGAGTACATGGTCGGCGACCCCCGCTTCGGGAAGATAAAGTGGAGCGAGAAGGACGTGGTGTATGCGTTCGCGCGCAAGGAATTCAGGAACCTGGAGATATGCGAGCTGGCAGGAGTGCCTGCGCCAAAGCCCGTGTTCCTGCACAACAACGTCCTCGTGATGTCCTTCCTGGGCGAGGGGGAGCTTCCTTACCCGACGCTCGTGCAGACCGTATGCGAGGAGCGCTTTTTGGATTCAATCCTGGAAAACGTGCGGAAGATGTATAAGGCAGGGCTCGTGCACGCTGACCTGAGCGAATACAACGTGATGATCGGGAACGACGGCACCGCCTATTTGATAGATTTCGGCCAAGGCGTGGTGCTCGGCCACCCCAAGGCGGAGGAATTCCTGGAGCGCGACGTGCGCAACATACTCACCTTCTTCAGGAAGTTCGGATTCGAACGCGATTACGAAAATGTCTTGCGCTATGTGCGTGAAGGGAAAGAGTAATCAGCCTTGTTCATGAGCGTTTCTACGTTCACCTTCTTGCCCTCGTGGATGAGCTGCGCAGTTCCGTCCCAGCCTATCTTGGCCTTCGTCGTTATGAAATGTGAGCTGAATCCCGCAAATGCCTCCTTCTTCATGAATTCCAGGACCTGCGCGATATCCCCAGCAGTAGCCAAATAATCACTTACATCTTTTCCGGCGCCTCTATGCCCATGAGCATGAGTGCGTTCCTCATCGTGTTCGCCGTCGCGGCGACAATCGCGAGGCGCCTTTCCTTGTCCGTTTCGAGTTCCGCGTTCAGGACCGGGTTGCGCGTGTAGAACTTATTGAATAATGTTGCGAGCTCCAGCGCGTATTCCGCTACGTAATGCGGCCTCAAATCCCTGGCCGCCTTCTGCACAAGCTCCCCGAACCCGGCGATCTGCCTGAGCACAGCCTTCTCCTCGTTCGTGAATTCCCCTTGCGCCTTGAGCTTCCCAGTGTCTCCGCCCCATTTCTTCAGTATCCCGTTGGTGCGCACGTACGCATACTGAAGGTAAGGTCCGGAATCGCCCTCGAAGGAGAGCGCCTTGTCCCATTCGAATATTATCTTCTTCTCCGGGCTCGTGCGCAGGAAGGAGAATTTTATTGCGGCTATTCCCACTCTGTCCGCGGTCTCTTTTTTCTCAGCCTCGCTCATCTCCTTGGTGATCTTTTCAAATGCCCTCGTCTTGGCCTCGTCTATGAATTCGTCAGCAGTATTGCCCATCCACGTGCCCTTCCTTCCTGAGAATTTCCCTTCTGGAAGAACGGCGTGCTCGTACGCGAGATGGATGAGGTTCTCGGCCTCCTTTGTGTAGCCGAGGGTCGCGAACGTGTCCTTTATGACTGCCTGCGGGTAGCTCTGCTCCACGCCTATTATGTTGATCACTTTCGAGGCA
The DNA here is from genome assembly GCA_037440825.1 of Microcaldota archaeon. Taxonomy (GTDB): domain Archaea; phylum Micrarchaeota; class Micrarchaeia; order Anstonellales; family Bilamarchaeaceae; genus JAHJBR01. The sequence continues at coordinate 18,960 of JBBITJ010000004.1, forward strand.
TGACCGAATTTGGCGGGTTTCCCTTTCGGCGCGGTCATTTTCGCGATTTTCCCGTTCGGCTGTTTTATGAAATCAGCGTAAGTGAAGTCGTTGTCCATCAATCCGAACTTCCAGAACTGGAATATTATGTCCTTTCCTGTGTAAGTGGCGGTCCCGTCGCTCCTTATCAGGACTTTCTGGTCGTCCTTCTGTTCCTTGTATTTCTCACCTAATTGCACTACCCAGCAGCCAGCGTTTTTCCCTTCCTTTTCCAGGTGGATTGCCTTGCTCTTCTTCAGCTTGTCCATCCCTTCCTGGAATATGGTCCGGATTATGTCGCTCTCGAACACGAGCACGTCGTGGTATATGCTTAAGGCGAAATCGGTTTCGTACTGGGCCTTCACCACCGCCTCGGAAAGCCAGCGCGCCTTTTCCGCAATTTCATTGTTCCCGTGCTCCATCTTCTTGAGGATTTCGCGCACCGCGTTTTCAGTCGTCGAAGTTTTCGACGGCTGCCTCTCCAGCATAGCTGGAGACCGGGTTTCGGGATTCTTCTCTATTTCAGCCGCCACTTTGACGTACTGCTCCCCTATCCAATGATCCAGCTTCTTGTCCGGCTTGGCGTCCATGTGCATGTATCCGTAAAGGCTCTGCGCGACCTGCAATCCCAAATCATCAATGTAATCCATCACTTCCACATTTTCGCCGCTGAAAGCGAGTATCCTTGCAACCGAATCTCCCAGAAGCGCGTTCCTCAAATGCCCGATATGCCAGGGCTTGTTCGGATTCACGGACGGGAACTCCACGATCGTCTTGCCCTCTTTCCTTTCCCCGTGCCCGAAATCCGCACGCTTAGCCGAAGTCTCGGCTATTTCAGAATAATATTTCGAGGAAAAGAAGAAGTTTATGTACGGTCCTGTGGCAACGACCTTGTCCACGTATTCGTGCTTCGGAATCTTCGCAGCTATTTCCTTTGCGATTTCAACGGGATTCTTTTTCTGCCTCCTTGCTATGTCGAACGCTATCCTGGAGCTCAGGTCGCAGAACCCGCCTTTTGGCATTTCCAGCGAAGCAAGCGCCTGCCCCTCCCCGACTCCGGCTGCGCCCGCAAGAATTTTTGAAATCTCCTCCTTGACGTTGTGCATGGCTTTAATTCGGGCCTCAATATTTTAAATATAACAATAGTAATGCGCTTATGGACTACATATATTACGCTCTCGTGTACCTTTCGATGCTGCTCTATGCAGGGCTTCCTTTCTTCTGGCTCCTGAGGCACTACGTCTTCATAAATTATGATGGAAAGAAGGCGGAATCCAAAATCATCACATATGCGCTCATCGCCATATTTGAAATCGCGATATTCTACGTCGCCTCGCCGTTCGTGGCGATAAGGAGCGACATGCCGCAGATCGTATCCGCGCTCGGAGTCGCGCTCCTGATATTCTGGGCTTTGCTCGAAGGTTGGTCGCTCTTCCTTCTCATTTCCACGGTTAAGGACATGAGGAAGATGGAGACCAAGCTGGTGCAGCACGGGCCTTACAAGTACATCCGCCACCCGGTCTACGTGGCGCACGTGCTCTTCAATTTTGGCGCGTACCTCGTCACGGGCGCGCTGATTCCGCTGCTAGTATTGGTAGAGTGGCTCATACTCATAAAGCCGTTGGCGGACATGGAGGACGAGGAGCTCGCGCTTAGGTTCGAGGAGGAGTTCCAGAAATACAGGAAGAAAGTCCCGCAGCTCATACCGAAGATGGGGTGAGCGCATGAAGCCGATAAGCACGCAGGCGCTCAGCTCCGTCATGATACGCAAATTCGTGGAGATGGGGCTCCTGAACGAGAAAAAGGTCGAGGGAAAGACGCTTTTCTTCCTTACCGAGCAGGGAAGGATAATACTCGCGAATTTCGGAATAGAGGAAAAGGAGCTTTATCCGTTTTCCAAATAGTGCTTAGGCAGACCTGGTTTTGTTTATCCCGAGAATCCAGCCATCCGTGCTCACGGCCACCTGGTATACGGTGGCGTTGTGCTGGGAAGAATTCACGTCGGTCCAGCTAACGATCCAACGGTCGTCCTGCTTCTCCACTCCGGCCACGGGTTCGCGCTCGCTTATGAACAGCTGCACTTCCTCGGTTCCGGGAAGGGTGTGGCTCGCTATTATTGCCTCCTCTTCAAACGCAATCACGCAGGGCCTGCTCGCGCACACGCTGCACTCCTTCACCACGTATTCAGGAGGCGCGGGAGCGAAGTTCTGCATGGGATAAGTGTAATAATAATTTGTCCTGTTCGGGCAGGGAGTCGCGAGCCCGCTGCTCACCCTCGCCTTTATCACGTAATACTGCTGTCCCAACTCATTGGTTTTCTGGTCGAAGCTGACCACTTCTATCTTGTCCGCGTCCGGAAACCTGCTTCCCAGATCCTCCATCACGAATTTGCGCGCGTCCCCCTCTTCCGCCGCTCCGGACGCGAACTTCATCGTGAGCGCGAGCGCTATCACGATCGCAATAAGCACGATTATGAGTGTGATTTCCCTTCGCATTTCCTATCCCGTTTTTATTGAAGAGGTTAGGTTTAAATATAGGATGCTTCCTTATCATCCTGTAAAACGAGCGAAAAACCGGAAGTACGAAAAAATCCGCACGAGGCGGGGCTGTATTTTCTGATTGAAATCGGGCATGATTTACCCATAGGTGAAACGATGAAGAAAGTAGTTGTACCAGGAGAGCTGATCTTCGAGAAGCCGTACATGAGCGAATCCACAGTGGTGGAGGGCAAGAAGACCTACGCTTCAGTGATCGGATTCATTGACGAGGAAAACAGGTTCGTGCCTGCCAAGAGCGTGTATAATCCGCGCCCGGGCGACAGTGTCGTCGGAGTGGTCGTTTGCGTAAGAGGCAACGGATACAAGGTCGATCTGAACCTTCCGTTCGAGGGTTTCCTTTCAGGAAAGGATACGCGCGTCCCGTTCGGGATGGGCGAGATATTGTACGGGAAAGTGAAGGACGTCGATGAGATCGGCAATGTAGATCTGATAGACGTGCGCAAGCTCGCGCCCGGCAAGATAATCGAGTTCCCCGCTTCCAAAATCCCCCGCCTGATAGGGAAGAAGAACAGCATGCTCATGGCGATAATGAACGGCACGGGCTGCGAGATATACGTGGGCAACAACGGCTACGTTTACCTCTCCGGAGGCGACCTCCCGCTGGCGCTCAAGGCGATCGATATCATAGACAAGAAAGCCCACATGAACGGGCTCACCCAGGAGATAACGGATTTCCTGGCGAAGAACAAGGCTCAATAGGTGAAACGATGGCAGGAAGCGAAAAACCCCAGTTGATAATAAACGGGAAGAGGATTGACGGAAGAAGCCCGGACGACCTCAGGCCCATAAGGATAGAAATCGGCGTGCTCAACGAAGCCGACGGCTCTGCTTACGTGGAATGGGGCGGCAACAAGATTGTCGCAGGAATCTTTGGGCCGAGGGAGTGCATACCGAAGCACGAGGCGAACCCGTACAAGGCGCAGGTGAAGTGCAGGTACACGATGTCTCCGTTCGCGAGCAAAGAGGAGCACGGCCGCACCGGCCCGAATCGGAGGAGCATCGAGATCTCCAAGGTGATAAGAGAGGTGTTCGAGAACATCGTAATCGCGGAGCTCTATCCGATGACGCAGATCGACATATTCATAGACGTGCTCCAGGCGGAAGGAGGGACGCGCGTGGGCGCGATAACCGCAGCTGCCGCCGCTCTCGCTGACGCCGGAATCCCGATGAGGGACATGGTGTGCGGAGTCGCGGTAGGAAAGGCGGACGGCACCATCGTGCTGGACCTCGGAAAGTCGGAAGACAACTTCGGCGAATCCGACGTCCCGATGGCAATCTCACATAGGACCAAGGATATACTCCTTCTCCAGATGGACGGTCTTCTTACGAAAGACGAGCTCGCAACCGCGATAGACAAGGCGATATCCGCCAGCGACAAGATCCACGAGATGCAGGTGGAGGCGATCGTGAAGAGGTACAGCCAGCTCGAGTCCGAAGGGCTCAAGCTCAAGCAATAGGTGATTTTGATGTCGGAATCAGCAAAAGACATAGTCATGCATGACATAAAGAGGAGCGTGATCCTGGACCTGCTCAAAAAGGGGCAGAGGATGGACGACCGCGCGCTGGACCAGTACCGGCCCATAAGCGTGCAGAAAGGCGTGCTGGACACCGCAGAAGGCTCGGCGCTCGCCAAGATAGGCAAGACGCAGATACTCGTCGGAGCGAAGATGGCGGTCGCGACTCCGTTCGCGGACAGGCCGAAGGAAGGCGTGTTCAGCGTGAACTGCGAATTCCTCCCGCTCGCCAATTCGTCTTTCGAACCTGGACCCCCTGACGAGAACTCTATAGAGCTCGCAAGGGTGACGGACAGGGGCATAAGGAGCGCTGAAGTGGAAGGAGACAACGCGATAACCAAGAACTTCTTCCTCGAAGAGGGGAAGGTGCTCGCGCTCTACTTGGACATATACGTGCTTGACCACTCGGGGAACATGACCGATACCGCTTCACTTGCAGCGATAGGCGCGCTCACGGACACGAAGATACCTAAGTACGAGAACGGAGTGCTCATAAGGGACGAGTTCGCCGGAAAGGTGGAGCTCAAGCACTACCCAATCGCGACCACGTTCGCGAAGATAGACAAGTACCTGCTCTGCGACCCGACAAGAGAGGAGATGCTCGCCGCAGACACGAAGATAACTATAACCACGACGCAGAACGGCCAGATTGCCGCCATACAGAAGGGCAAAGGCTCGCTCACTAAGGACGAGGTGCTCCAGGCCGTCGACATCGCCTTTAAAAAAGGTGACGAACTAAGAAAATACGTTTTCTAACTCTTAGAGGTGAATTACGATGCGAACATCAAGATACGGTGCAAGAATCAGGAAGCTTTATGACGCCGCCCAGAAGGCGAAGACCAGCAAGTACGTCTGCCCGAAATGCGGCAAGAAGAACGTGAAAAGGGCTGGCAACGCCCAATGGGTATGCAGGTCGTGCAACGCCCGGATCGCAGGAGGGGCATTCATGCTCTCCACAAGCGTGGGCGAGGTTGCGAACCGCATAATAAAGGAGCACTCCAAGGCGTGATTTCATGGGCGACTACAAAGTCTGGAAAACCGGAGAGCAGGTGGAAGTGAGCGACGTGAAGAACTTCCAGTTCCCTGCGAGCGGAGAGAAGATACTGCTCAAGAACAGGCCGCCAATCGCCAAGACGATAAGTACGGACTGAATCAAATGGGATTTCCAGTTCTCGGTTCAGGGTTTTGAAACCGAAGACTGGGGCCGGAAACTGGAGACAGCTATGCTTGTCAGCACGGCAAGATACTCGGACAGGGGAAGCAGGGAGCTCGCGCAGGCGTTCGCGCTCTGCACAGGCTCCGCCTATTCCGCGCGCGGGAAGAAGACCGTGGAAAAGCTCGTCTCTGATGCAAGGAAAAGGGGCGAAAATACCCTCACGCTCGTATCCGAGAATGAAATTTCATTCATTTCGATTTCGCATTCCGGCTGGGAATGGAAAACCCCGGTATTGAGAATCAGAGGATACAAAATTTTGGGCGTGGAGGAATCCGAGATCGGGACTTTCGAAGGCGCTGACTCTTCAGTGTTCGAGGCGCTTTTCGGCTTCGAGCCTTACTATTCCGGCGAAACCGTAGTTTCCGCAGGAAATGGGAAATTGAAATTCATAAATGAAGATAAAGAGATGCTCGAAATAGATTACGAGGTCAAGCATGAAAAACCGAGTGGAGATGGCTCTTGAAGTTTCACCTTCCGAGGCACGGAACATAATTTCCGCGCTGGAGAAGGAGGGTGCGTCCAACGCCCGCTTTTCTAGCGAAATCTCTGCCAAGGGAGACAAGCTGGTAATAAAAATAGAGGCGGAGGATATAGTTGCGCTCCGCGCGACAGTGAACAGCTATCTGCGCTATTTGCAGACTATTGAAAGCACAGGGAATGAAGATTTGTAGGTGAATTATATGGCCGACCAATTGAGTCCTGAAATGGAAAGAGACCTTGTAGAGTACCAGAATGCGGAGAGGCAGCTCCAGTCCGTGCTTCTCCAGAAGCATCAGCTCCAGCTCCAGCTCAACGAGATAACCCTTGCATTGGAGGAGCTCGAGAAGGCGAAAGCCGATGTTTTCAAGGCAGCAGGCTCCATAATGGTGAAGACCACCAAGGAGGAGGCGCAGCGCGACCTCAAGGAGAAGAAGGAGCTCTTCGACATAAGGGTGAAGGCGCTCTCCCAGCAGGAGGAGAAGATGAAGACCTCGCTCATGAAGATACAGAAGAAGATCGAGGAAGGCGCGAAGGGCTACGGAGTCAGCTAGTTCCCTGTTCAGCGTTTTCTGTTTCGAGTTGAGTTTAGTGGCCTCTTCTGATTTTCTTTCTTTTCTTTCCAAACACAAAGACAGCAAGCTAGCTATAGGGATGCACAGGAACGCTGATCTGGACGCGCTCTGCTCTGCCTATGCGCTTAGCACCATTTTTACCAATTCCACCCTGGTTACTCCGGACGAGATGAACGTCCCTGCGAAGAACCTTGCGAAGGATTTCGGCATTTCAGTGAAGGAGTTCAAGCAGGTCCGGAAGGAGGAATTCGACGGCATGATCGTAGTGGACAGCGGAAGCTTCGTCATGATAGACGATGCGAGGAAATGGAAAATACTCTGCCTTATCGACCACCACCAGAAAGCCCCTGAAAACGAGAGGATAGGCGCGGAAGTGGAGATATGGGACGGCAATTCCCCTTCCACCTCCCAGATAATCGCTTCCATTCTTCCGGAAATAAGCAAAAAGGCGGCGTTCGCCCTATCCATTGGAATAGTTTCCGACACCGCGCGCTTTAAGAGCGGGAACGTGCAGAGCTTCGAGCAGCTCGCAAAGCTTATGAAAATCTGCGGCAAGAGTTACGCTGAAATCCTCAATTACGCAGAACCGGAGAGGGAAGCTGACGAGAAAGTCGGCATCCTATCCGCCCTAGCGAAAGCCAATGTAATCACTTATCGTAATTTCGTAATCGCCACCACTATCGTCCCTAAAAATGAGAGCGACGCCTCCTCCGCTTTGACCGAATATGCGGACGTTGCATTTTCCGCGAGCTGGAGGAACGACGTGAAAGAAACAAGGGTTTCCTCCCGTGCGAGAAAGAGCGTCACTTTCGCCCTCAACGAATTGATGAGGAAGGTGGGCGAGCATTTCTCCGCCACAGGAGGAGGGCACGCCAAAGCCGCAGGGGCTAATGCAAAAGCTAGGCCTGAGGAAGTGCTTGAATTCTGCGTTGAAGCTGCCAAGGACGCGATTGATTCTTCGGTATCATAACCTACAATACCCATTTATCTCCAGGCGTCCGAATCCTAGGTTCCGGTCAGCCCGGCGCAAAACTCGCTCGCTACAGAAATGCCCCAGCACGCTACCAAGGCACCCTTCCTCCTCAAATGCCTGCTCGCCCAGGTTCATCCAGGAGAATTTAAAAATTCTCCAACTGAAAACCAATCCGGGGTTAATTTCATCATTATCCAGGTGCCATCATGAAAACCATAGTCGTAGGAGGGCAATACGGGGACGAGGGGAAGGGGAAGATCCTGAGCCATCTTGCTTTGGCTGACAATCCGCAGGTGATTGCAAGGGGCGGAGTGGGCCCGAACGCAGGGCACAAGATTCTCTGGAAAGGTACCACTTACGGGCTGAGGATGATTCCGTGCGGCTTCGTGAATGAGAAAGCCCGCTTGCTGGTCGGAGCCGGCGTTCTGGTTAATCCAGAAGTCTTCCTCAAGGAAGTAGATTTGACAAAAAGCAAAGACCGTGCAGGAATAGACAGGCGCGCGACTGCCATACTTCCCAAGCATTTGGAAGCGGACAGGAGCGAGAATTCCAAGAAGATCGGTACCACAGGAACCGGATGCGGCCCAGCTGCGGCTGACCGCGTCACAAGGACTGCGACGCTGGTGAGCGAGATTCCGGAATTGAAACCTTACCTTACTGATGTGGTGAAGGAAGTGAACGAGGCCAAGGATGTGCTGGTGGAAGGTACGCAGGGCTTCATGCTCTCTCTTCTCTACGGCACTTATCCGTTCGTGACGAGCAAGGACACGAGCGCATCCACGCAGGCAGCGGACGTGGGCCTCGGCCCAACATCCATTGACGAGGTGGTGATGGTGATCAAATCCTACACCACAAGAGTCGGAAACGGTCCTTTCCCGGAAGAGATAACGGTGGATGAAGCCGTGAAATTGGGTTTCCAGGAATACGGAACGGTCACGGGAAGGCCCAGGAGGACGAGCAAGAACCTGCATTATGATGATTTGAGGCTCGCAGCAACGATAAACGGCGCAACCCAGATCGCCATAACCAAGATAGACGTGAGGTTCCCCGGAAACGCAGGAGTGAGGAAATACGAGAACCTCACCCAGCAGGCGAAGGACTTCGTAAAAGAAGTGGAAAAGGAGCTCCATGTGCCCGTAACGATGATTGGAACCGGCCCGGACGCGGAGGATATAGTGGATTTGAGGGACTAATCTATCTATTTTGTGAGTTGTATGCGGAGAAGAAAGCGACTGCACAAAGTAAAAATGGTTCGCCTTAGTGGCAGTTTTCTGCTTTTGATTTATGCGTTGATTTTACGTTTTTATGCTCAAGTAATTTGACGCAGAGAAGGAGATTTGAACTCCTAAGCCCAAGAAGGGCACTAGATTTCAAGTCTAGCGCGATACCAGGTTCTGCCATCTCTGCAAGAAATTAGCAATTTGATTAGACTTAATCACGCTTAAAAACATTATTATTGTATGTGGTTGCATGGGCATCAACAAGATAATAGACTACACTTTCAAGGAATACAGGAGGAACCTCTGGCTGATACTGATTTTTTCAGTGCTATTCATCATATCTATGCTCTCGCTCTTCCTTGCGCCCAGCCCAACCTATGCGAGCTTAGGCGGCTCATACCTGAGGATAGGAAGCATACCTGAGCTCACCGCAGGGGACATAGCGATAATCGTGGGCGCGTACCTGCTCTCGCTCTTCATATTCGCCGACGCGGTGACCAACATAAACCTGATAATAAAGGCGAACAGGACGATGAACAAGATGCCCAAGGAGCTCTTCAAGGGCATGTTCA
>JBBITJ010000004.1:28182-40510 GCA_037440825.1 Microcaldota archaeon
TGTTCAAGTACGCGCTCAAGATATTCTTCGTGTACACAATAGCGATGCTCCTCGTGTTCGCGATAAACATAGCCACGTTCGAGAGCACGCTTCACGACCTCGTATACCCGGTCGCATCTTTCCTCGTGTTCATGGCGATATTCTTCGTGCCTCCGGCTGTGATAATAGACGATATGGACACGTTCCACGCGATTCGCGCATCTATAAAGATGCTGAAAGCGAAGTGGAGGCTCGTATTGTTCTGGGCAGCTGCAGGGCTCATCGCAATCTCGATAATAGAGCTCATAACGTTCGCGATCCTTCCTTCGTCCATTGCTAAATACCTGGTCATCGCGTTCAACGGACTGGTCATAATACCCGTGCTCACGATATTCCAGAGCCAGCTCTATATGGAGAAATACGCCCTTTCACCATAGGGGAAGCATGGAGCACCATCACACAAGACCGGAAACAGGAAACCGGGGACTGAAAACTGCGGCAGGCAGCCGCAAGCTCTGGGCCGCGAAGCTTTCAATCCTGGTCAATTCCTTCTTCATCATCCTCAAAGTCGGAATCGGGCTGCTTTCCGGAAGCATAGGCATAATCGCCGAGTCCCTACATTCCTTCCTCGACCTCATCGCCTCCGTTTTCGCGTATTTCGGATTAAAGAAAGGGGACGAGCCGTTCGATAAATCTCATCCTTACGGGCACGAGAAGTTCGAGAACCTCTCCTCCATAATCCAGATGATGCTGATCGCGATAACCGCGCTCGTGATACTGTACGAGGCGCTCGAAAAATTGGCGAGCCCTGGTGTGGAATTCGAGGAACTGGGCATAATCCTCATGCTGATGACGACCGCGATCTCGTACAAGTTCTCCAAATACCTCCACGGGATAAGCGAGGAGGAGCACAGCCACGCGCTGGAAGCGGACGCCTACCACTTCACCTCTGACGTATGGGGCTCGGTAGCGGTCATGGGCGGGCTCGTGCTTTCCAGGCTCGGTTTCCCGATGGCTGATCCGATAGCCGCAATCGTGGTGGCGCTCATAATGCTCAGGCTGGCTTACACTACAGGCATGAAGATGCTGAACATCCTGCTCGAGCACAGCGCGGAAGAGCACGTGCTGCATGAGTTGGAAAGCATCATCAAGAGCGACAGCAACGTGGTCAGGTTCCACAAGCTCCGCGCCCGCTACATAGGCGCGAGGATATGGGTGGACGTGCACATCCACATCAGGAAGAACCTTTCCCTTAAGGAGGCGCACAGGATAGCGCACAGGCTCAAGGACAGGATAATGCGGAAGATGAGGAACGTGAAGGAGGTCAATATCCATCTCGAACCGGACTAGCGTTCAGAGTTTCTGGTTCCGCGTTTTGCCGGCGTTTCTGCAATATGATTAAAAAGCAAATCACAGAATAAGGAGCGACCGTTTCACGTGATAGAATGATTCACATCTCCAGAATCAAAATGAGAGGGTTCAAATCCTTCAAGTTAGCGGACATAATATTCCCTGCGGACATGGTGTGCCTTGCAGGCCCGAACGGAAGCGGCAAGTCCAACGTGTGCGACGCTATACGGTTCGTGTTCGGTGAAACAAGCTTGAAGGCGCTCCGCGCCAAAAGGGTGAAGGAGCTCATCTCGCATAACGCGAAGATGGCAGAAGTCGCGCTCTACCTGGACGGGGACGAGAAGCATGAGATACGCCGCGCTATCCGCGACGACGGCAAGATAATGTACAAGCTAGACGGCGAACGGACAACGCGCACATCCATAATGGATCTCCTCAAGAAGTTCAACATAGACGAGAGCGGCAGGAACGTGATAGCGCAAGGGGAAGTCACCAGAATAGTGAACATGAGCGCCAAGGAGAGGAGGGAGATAATCGACAGCGTAGCCGGAATCTCGGAATTCGAGGACAAGAAACGGGAGGCGCTCAAGGACGTGGAAGTGGTGGACACGCGCATACGCGAAGCCAACCTCATACTGGGCGAGAAGATAGGGATGCTCAACGAGCTGGAGAAGGAGAAGGAAGTCGCTACCAAGTACATTGAGCAGAAAAAAATATTCACGAACGCGCGCGCATCCATAGTGAAAAAGGAGGTCGAAAAATTCACCGCGGATCTGGAGAAGGCGGTGCTCGATTCCAAAAAGCTTTCAGATTCGCTCAAGGCGAAGCAGGCCGAGCTTGCGGAAATAGACGCGAAGGTGAAATCCTACGACCAGGAGAAGGGCGCCTTCATAAACGAGATACAGGCAAGGCAGCAGCAGAATACCCTCACCAAGAAGCTTGAGGCGCTCAAGCTCAGCATAGGGAAGGACGAGCAGGAGCTCGAGGAGAAGAGGGGGCTGATTTCTAAGCTCGAATCCGAAATTGCGGCGCTCAAGGAGGAGATGAAGAAGGACGACGAGGAGCTGAAGAACACGGAATCCGAGTTCAAGAAGGTAGAGGACGAGTACAGCTCCTTGAAATCCCACCAGGGCACGGTGAAGCTCATGGGCGAGTCCAGGCTCAGGAAGCTAGTGGAAAACGAGAAGTCTGATCTCGCGTCGCTGCGCGAGGAGCTCATACGCACAGAAGGGGAGCTGAAAACCTGTGAGCAGCTCATCGTTGAGAAGGAATCTGCGCTGGATGTTGGCCAGGCGGACAACCGCGAGCAGGAGGAGAAGCTCGCGAGCGAGATCGAGATACTGAAGAAGGAAATTGATAGTGGAAAATCCGAAATAGAGGCGCTTTTCCAGAGGGAGAAGGAAGCCAACGCGAAGATCGCGGACATAGACAGGAAGTTCCTCTCAGTGCGCGAGAAGATAGCCGCGCTCAGGGCCCAGAATCCGCGCATCGCGTCCAACGCGATGATGGAGTTCATCAACCAGGTCAAGGTGAAGGAGAAAGGCGCGGGAGTGCACGGCGCGCTCATAGACCTGATAAAATTCGATTCCAAATATGCAAATGCGATCGAGGCGGCGGCAGGGCAGAGACTCCTCTACATAGTAGTGGATGATGCGAACATAGCCACCAAGCTCATCGCGAAGATAAAGGAGAGTGGAGTGGGAAGGGCGACGTTCATTCCACTGAGAGAAGTGAAATCCGCTCCTGCAGTCGCGACAGGCGAGGGGCTGGGTCCACTCGTGGATTACATAAAGTGCGACGAGCGGTTCGAAAAGGCGGTGCAGTATGCCTTCAGCGAAACCATCCTAGTTTCAGACATGGAGCAGGCCAAGAAGATAGGAGTGGGCAAGTACAGGATGGTCACGCTCGAAGGGGAGATATTTGAAAAGTCAGGTGTGATTACCGGAGGAAAGACGACTGCTGGAATCGCCGCAGCAGGCGCTCTCTCCAAGCTCGAAAGCGAAGTGGCGGACCTCAAGGCGGCGCGCGAATCCCTATTCTCCGAAATCTCCGGCATACGGGAACAGATGTCCTTGCTCCGTTCCATGAAGGCGGACAAGGAAGTGAAGGTGAAGTCCCTGGAAGTGGAACTTGGCGCACTGCGCTCCGAGGACGAGAAATCCAGGAGGGAACAGGCAGAGGCGGAGCAGAAGCGGCAGGAGATCCAGGCGCTGCGCGCGAAGGCGAAGGCGCTCATTTCCAAGAAAGCGGAGCTAGAGAAATCAATCGCTTCGCTTTCCGAAAAGATCGCGAAGGACGAAAAATCCCTTTCCGAAGAGGAGCAGCAGCTCGCGAAGCAGAACGAGGAGCTCAACAAGAAGCACACCGAGCTGGTCGCAAAGCTCACCGGGCTGGAAACGAGGTGCGAAGCGCTGTTCAACGAAATCAAGATACGGAAGACCAACCTGCACAAATTGGAATCCGCGCTCAAGCAGAAATCAGAGGAGAAAAGCGCTTTGGTTTCCAAGATAAGCGAGCTCGAGCGGAGGCTTTCGAGCCAGAAGGACGAGCTTGCGAAGAAGGAGAAGGAGCTCGCGTCATCGAGCAGCGAGCTAGAAGCGCTTTTCAGGAAGATGCGCGAGATCGAGGAGAAGATAGGGAAGCTCGGCGAGCAGCGCGGCGCAATTTTGTACGAGGAACAGAAGCTCAACAAGGAGCTCAATTCCGTCAGCGTGAAAAGGGCCACTGCGGAGACGAGGCTCTCTGATCTGAAGGCGGAGTTCGACTCTTTCAGGGAGTTCGAGTTCCTGGACAGGCCGAAGGAGGAGCTCATGGAGATGGCCAAGGCGGCCGACGCGTTCCTTTCAGCGAACCAGACAGTAAATCTTGCATCAATAGAGCTCTACGACAAGAAGAAGGCGGAGATCGGGGACGTGAAGGACAGGATGGAGAAGCTCAAGGAGGAGCGGGACGCGATAATGAAGATGGTGGAGGAGATAGACGCGCGCAAGAAGGAGACGTTCTTCTCCACGTTCTATTCGGTGAACGACAATTTCAGGAAGATGTTCAAGTACATCCCGCACGTAGGGGAAGGTTTCCTCTACTTGGACAAGCCCAACGAGCCGTTCGAGAGCGGGCTCTTCCTCAAGATAAAGAGGGGCACCAAGGAGATGGGGCTCGAGGCCTTGTCAGGAGGCGAGAATTCGCTCATCGCGCTCATGTTCATATTCGCGCTCCAGTTCGTGAAGCCTTCGCCCTACTACGTATTGGACGAGGTGGATTCCGCGCTGGACAAGGAGAACAGCAAGAACCTCGCCAAGCTCATAAAGGAGATGTCGAAGAGCAGCCAGTTCATACTTGTGACGCACAACGACATGGTGATGACATTCGCCAGCGCTGTGTTCGGCGTGAGCAAGAGCGAAGGAGTCTCGAAAATAGTCGGGGTGAAGCTCGGCGAGAAGATCGGCGGTGCAGGAGGCGCTCCGGAATCCCCGCAGCCGCCCCAGGCGCCAGCGGTAGTCGCATAGCCGGTTTCCGGTCTCCAGTCTCAGGTTTCGTGTCTCGGGCACCAACGCCTAACTGCTAACTATTGTGCTTCCCGCGCGCTGTCAACCGAAATGATCCTGCCCTTGATTGCGTAAGCGCTTATGATTACTTCCACTGTCTCGTTCGGCGCGTAGAGCTCAGAGCTTTCGAGCGCGGTGAATATCTGCTTGCCCGCCTCGTCTATGCGCACGTTGTACAGGTATGCGTACGTCCTGGATAGGTTCTCGAATTCAGACGCGTTCGCCCGTATCCTCAGCACGGATTCCGGGAAAACCGCGCCGGGAATGTCTGTTTTGATTTGTTCCGCATCAGTATAGTTGCCTACGTAAACCGTGTCTCCTGCGACCAGCGTCGCATACTCCGGAGCGGTTCCGGAAACATTGCCTATGACGAAATCCTTTTTCGAATATGATACCTTGTCCGCGCCGTATTTCACGCTGAGGTTCGCCAGTTCTCCGGCAACCTCCACCCGCCTCTCCCATGGCACCATTATAGAAGTCTCCGTGTCCGCAAGAGCGACCACTGTAGCGTTCCTCGCGAATTCGCTGAGCGAGGGAAGTATGTTCATGTTGCTGTACGCGGTCAGCCTTCCTCCCCGGGCTATGAGGTAGATGCGGATGCTCACGGTTTCCCCCTCGGCGTATAAAGGCTCGATCCTGGCGCCTATGTCGCTTCCGGATATGTTGAAGCTCCCAGAGGCGGTCGCGAGCTCTATCGTTGAAGGCAGCGAAATGATTGCGTTGGCCAAGCCTGTTATATTCCTGGACTGGAGGTATGCGTACACTCCGGCCATGTAGTCGGAGCTGGTGAGCGATATCACCGCGCCTTGCGATGTGAACATGACGTCCTCCACGCCCGGAAGCGCTTCAACCCCTTCCAGCTCGCTTTGGTTCGCGTCTGCAATTATGTACGGCTGGTACCCTGCGATGGTCGCGTTGAGCACGACTTCGGCTTCCCCTGTGCCGCTCGCGTTGGAGCCCGAGGCGTTGCCTGAGTCGGGCTGGAAGAAGCCCACGCTGAAGCTGGAGAATATGAATATGAGCACTATTGCCAGCGTGATCGCCTTGTACACGTTTTCCTTCTTGAACAATGCTGAGATGTCCATGATTGCACCTTCAGACGGGCTGGCTGCGTTCCATATACAATTAAAAAGCAACCTCCCAATTATCTTAAAATAAACCTTTAGCTATTAGCTTACATTAGCTTACGTAGCATACGTTTTAAAAACTTGAAATAACTTTTATGAGTTGATGATATGGTAAAGATGGGGGATTTCGTAAAGATAGAATACACCGGATACGACCAAAGCGGAAATGTTTTCGACAGCACCCAGGGCAAGATCGCGCAGCAGCTCCACGGAAAGGAGGGCAGCATGCTTATAGTGCTCGGCACCGATTACCTCGTCAAGGGGATGGAGGACGCGCTCCTCGGGATGAAGAAGGGCGACGAGAAGGAGATTTTGCTTTCTCCGGACAAGGCGTTCGGGAGCAAGGACAGGCGGAGGGTGAAGGTTTTCTCCGTGGAGGAATTCTACAGGAACAAGCTCGACCCTTACCCGGGCGCGGTGGTGCAGATGGAAACGGAGATGGGCTCGCTCAACGGAATCGTGAAGAGCGTGAATAGCGGCCGCGTGACAGTGGATTTCAACCACCCTCTCGCTGACCAGCAGGTCAAATACAAGATCAAGCTCATAGAAGTGATCGAGGACAGCAAGGCAAAGATAGAATCGCTCGTCTCGGAATTGGGCATAGAAGGCGGTTCGGTCGCCTTCGCTGACGGCAAGGCCGTGATAACAATGAAGAAGGGCCAGGCTGACGAGGAACTCAAGAAGACGCGGCTCGCGATAGCGATCAAGAACACCATCAAGGAAGTGAAGGGGCTTGACATAAAGGCTGAGTAGGATGTGCGACCTCTGCGCAAGGGTTAAGGCGAATTACAGGTACCGCGGCATGCTCGCGGAGATGCAGCAGAAGGACGCCGAGCGACTCATGAACACGAAGGAAGCCGCGGAGTCGTTCTCTTCAATTTCAGTCTATTCGACAATAGAGTACCCGGCGAACATAGTCCAGCCCATGTTCGAGGCTAAGCAGGCAGCGATGACGCCGATCAACTACTTCCAGCCCCTTTTCGTGAACGAGGAGAAGGCCCCCCCGAACTTCTCTTCAGGCGCGACCCGCTCGCTGTTCTTCCTGGGGAAAAGGCTGATGCTGTTCAGCAAGCTCACCTCCACGCAGAACGGCAGGGAGTTCTTCCCGTTCTTCCTTCTTGCGCATTTCGAGCCGGAAGAATATTCGGCATCCATCACGCCTGAAGGCAGGATAGAGATTTCCGCCAACTGCGAGAAGCTTGCGAAGAACCTCGTGAGCGGCGGGGTGGAGAAAATAAAGATTGAATTCGCATTCGTGCATGAGAATCTGGAAGGCAAGGTCGCGGAAAAATCTTCCGCGTCGCCCGGAACCCTCGCGCAGTACATAGTGAAGGCGCAGCATTTCGCCCCCCATCCGTATCTGCAGGGGATCGCGACGGAACTGGGATACAAGAGCGTCCCGGATTTCCAGCTCCACGTTGTCGATTATTTCAGGGAGCATATCGAGCAGGACTGAACAGGAAGCGCACGCGTGCAAAACGCGGAACGCAAACCCGAAACGTTTTAATTGGTGAGAGCCCAAAACAAATCATGCCTCCCAATCCTAAGAATGTCAAGATAGGGCTCATCCAGATGAAGATGGTTCCAGAACCGGAGAAGAACCTCGCGCACGCGATAAGTCTGATAGGGAAAGCTGCCGCGCGCGGCGCGAAAATAATCTGCCTGCCGGAGCTCTTCACCACGAAATATTTCGCCCAGCACAGGGGCAAGGCGGAGCAGTTTTCCGAATCGATCCGGGGGCGCACCGCAGAAGCGCTTTCAGAAGCCGCGCGCAAGAACAAAGTCGTGCTGGTGGGCGGCTCCATCTATGAAAAGGCGGGGGGCAGGCTCTACAACACGTCCATGGTCTTCGACAACACGGGCAGGATGCTCGGCAAGTACAGGAAAATCCACATCCCGCACGATGAAATGTACTGGGAAAAGGACTATTTCGAGGGTGGCGACAGCGGCTTCAAGGTTTTCGACACCCCTTACGGAAAAGTTGGTGTGCTCATCTGCTACGACCAGTGGTTCCCGGAAGCGGCAAGGGTAAATGCGCTCATGGGAGCTGAAATCGTCTTCTACCCCACAGCGATAGGCATCGTGGACGGGATAGAGCAGGCCGAAGGGAGCTGGCAGGACGCCTGGGAGAACGTGATGAGGGGGCACGCGATAGCCAACGGCATGTTCGTGTGCGCGGTGAACCGCTGCGGCAGGGAGGAAAAGATATCCTTCTGGGGCGGCTCGTTCGTGTGCGACGCGTTCGGCAAGACGCTTGGCCGGGCAGGAAACGATGAGGAAGTGCTCGTGGTGGATGCTGATCTAGATTTGGGAAGGAGAGTGAAAGAAGGCTGGCATTTCTTCGAGAACAGGAGGCCTGAATCTTATTCCAAGCTGGTGGAAAAGAAATGAGCATCAGTTATAAACAAGAAACCCAAAACATGAAACCGCAGACTCCCTGCGGTGCCGGCTACTACATGCCCGCCGAGTGGGCGCCCCACGAAGCGACGTGGCTCTCCTGGCCCACAAACGAAATAACATTTCCTCCGCGCATAATCGCGAAGGTGGAGGACGCTTATTGCAGGATGATTACTGCCCTGAGTTCGGGGGAGAAAGTTAACGTGCTCGTGAACGGCGTGGTTGAAGAGGAGCGCGCGGCAGGATTACTGTCCGAATACGGGGCGGTGGAGAAAAACGTGATATTCCGCAGGATAAAGAGCGCGGATGTGTGGATACGGGACTACGCCCCCACATTCCTGCTCAATCGCTACACCGGGAAGAAAGCGGCGGTGAAATGGAGGTACAACGCCTACGGCGGCAAGTACGACGACCTGCTTTACGATGACATAACCGGCGGCGAAGTGGCGAAAGCCTCGGGCGTGAAAGTGTTCGAGCCGGGCATCGTGCTGGAAGGCGGCTCGATAGACGTGGACGGAAAAGGCACCCTCATAACCACGGAGCAGTGCCTTCTCAACAAGAACCGCAACCCCTCGCTCAGCAGGGCGCAGATCGAGGATGTGCTGAAGGACTATTGCGGCGTTTCCAAAATCATCTGGCTCAAATTCGGGATAGAGGGTGACGACACGGATGGCCATGTGGACGATTTCGCGCGCTTCGTCTCCAAAGGCACGGTGCTGTGCGCGCACGGCGGAACCGGAGGAAGAGACAGCCGCGTGCTGGATAAGAATCTCGAGATTCTCAAATCAGAGACGGACGCGGACGGAGAAAAATTGGAAGTGGTAAAGCTGCCCATGCCCAAGCCGCTGGTCGACGAGGAGGAGAACCGGCAGCTTCCTGCCAGCTACGCCAACTTCTACGTGGGAAACAAGGTGGTCCTGCTTCCCGTGTTCGGGGACGCCAAAGACAAGGAAGCGGTGCGGCTGCTTTCTGAAACGTTCCCCGGAAGGGAAGTGGTTCCGATAATGGCGCGCGAGCTGGTGTTTGGATACGGAGGGATACACTGCGTCACGCAGCAGGAGCCTGCTGAGCAATGAAGGTTCTCGGTTCCGTGTTTTGCGGCGAAACCCTCGACCCTGAACACAAAACCGCCAAATAAACATCCCCACCCCAAGGAGCGGGGTATTCCGATAAAGAATAAAACGTGAGAATTATAAATAATCTCCCCATATTTAGAGCCATGTCCCTCGTGAAAAAATTTTTCGCCTTACTGAGGCTCGTGCGCTTCGAGCACGCGATAATGTTCGGCATTTCAGTGCTTATCGCAGAGCTGATCTCGACGCAGGGCGCGCTCGCTCCAGACGCAGTCATACTGTTTTCCCTCCTCGTCCCGGTATTCAGCGAGATGGGCGCGTTCGCTATGAACGACCTGCTGGATATAGAGAGCGACAGGCTGAACCGTAAAAACGACCGTCCGCTTGTGATCGGAGAACTAACTCCGCAGTTCGCGCTCGCGGTAACCATGGTATCATTCTTCCTCGCGCTCGCGTTCGCCTACGCGGTCAGCCCGGTGATATTCGTGCTCGCGATAATCATCAACGTGCTCGCAATCCTCTACAACATCGTCCTGAAGGACCTGCCGCTGCTCGGGAACGTGTACATAGCGTTCACGATGGCGATACCGTTCGTATTCGGCAACTACGTGGTGAGCGAGGCGCTCAACCCGGCCAACCTGATTCTTGCGCTCATGGGCTTCCTCGTCGGGCTCGGCAGGGAGATAGCCAAGAGCGTGGAGGACATGCAGGGGGACAAGAAAGCTAGGAAATCGAAGACTCTTCCGGTCGTGATCGGCTCCGAGAAGTCCCTCACCATAGCCGGAATACTTTACGCGATGTTCGCGATCGCCAGCGTAGTTCCGTATTACAACTACCTGAACGTGGGCTCAGGCTTCGCGCTCGTGCTCATAGCCGACGCGGCGTTCCTCTACATGTCCGTGATGCTGATATTCTCGAGAAGGAAGGTGCCGTTCCTCAAGACTGCGAGGAATCTCAGCCTGGTCGCGCTATTCATCGGGCTGATGGGCATATTGGTCTCGGTGCTCGGCTATTGAAAATGGAAAAATAATTTGGGATCGCTGAGATTTGAACTCAGATAACAAACTCCCGAAGCTTGCAGCATACCAGGTTAGCTCACGATCCCACAAAAAAGAGCAGTGGGACTAATCTTTATTAAACATATTTTATAATTCATTAACGAATGTTTTTAAAAGTGATTTCATGCTCCTAAATGAGATAATCCGCAAGCACGCGCTCAAGAACGCATTCGATTACGGGAAGGCGAACCCCGGCTCCATCGTAGGGAAGGTCATAGCCGAGTTTCCGGAAGCGAAGGCGGACATGAAAGGCACGATGGCGCTCATCAGCTCTGCGGTCGCGGAAGTGAACAAGCTGGAGAAAGCCGCGATAGAATCAGAGCTCAAGAACTACTCTTTTGCCGAGAAGAAAATAGAAGAGAGGAAGATCACCCTTCCCAACGCAATAGAGGGCAAGGTCGTAACCCGTTTCCCTCCAGAGCCGAGCGGCTACCCGCACATCGGGCACGCGAAGGCAGCGTTCCTGGATTCCGAAGCGGCGAAGGCGTACAATGGAATAATGCATCTTCAGTTTGATGATACGAATCCTGAAAAGGAGAAGCAGGAATACGTGGATGCGCTCAAGGATGGGTTGAAATGGCTTGGCATATCCTGGGACAAGGAATTTTACACTTCAGACTACATGCAGGAAATCTACGATTACGCTGAAAAGGGGATTTCCAGCGGCGTGCTCTACGTGTGCACGTGCACGCAGGAGCAGACGAGCGAGAACCGCGAGAAAGGCAAGCCGTGCGCGTGCAGCAGCCTCGGAAATGGCGAGCACTTGGCTAGATGGAAGAGGATGCATTCTGATTACAAGGAAGGCGAAGCTGTCGTCCGTTTCCGCGGGGACATGAAGGCAGCGAACACCACGCTGCGCGACCCCACGATGCTGCGCATAATAGACGCACCTCATTACAGGCAGGGAAAGAAATACCGCGTGTGGCCGAATTACGATTTCGCGACCCCTATTCTTACGGAAAAGATGGGTGTTACGCATATAATGAGGAGCAAGGAATACGAGCTGCGGGACGAGCTCTACTCCAGGATATGTGCCGCGCTCGGAATCCCCAAAGTCGAGGTCGTCGGCTTTTCCCGCCTCAACATCAAGAACGCGCCGATAAGCAAGAGGCTCATCACACCCCTCGTAGAAGAAGGGAAAGTGATGGGCTGGGACGATCCCCGGCTTCCTACTCTCAAAGGGCTCGCCAGAAGGGGCGTGCTTCCAGAAGCGGTGAAGAATTTCGTGTTGTCTTTCGGACTCTCAAAAGTGGAGAGCGAGCCTGGCTGGGAGAAGCTCCTTTCGGAAAACCGGAAGCTGCTGGAGCCGCAGGCGAAGCACTATTTCTTCG
This sequence comes from Microcaldota archaeon, assembly GCA_037440825.1. Lineage (GTDB taxonomy): Archaea > Micrarchaeota > Micrarchaeia > Anstonellales > Bilamarchaeaceae > JAHJBR01. The sequence continues at coordinate 40,043 of JBBITJ010000004.1, forward strand.
TACCAAATCCGGTCAAGCTGAAGATAAAATGGGCGAAGCCGCAAATCGTGGAGCTGCGGCTGCATCCGAAGGAGAACCTGGGTTCGAGGAAGATTTCCGTTTCAGACTACGTCTTCATCTCAGGTGACGATTTCGAAAAGATTCAGGAAGGCGAGACGTTCCGCCTCAAGGACCTTTACAATGTGAAAATGGCCTCAAAATCAGGGCGCGAGGCGGAATTCGCAGGGGACACCGGAACAGTGGAGAAGAAGATCCAGTGGGTAGCTGATTGCGTGGAAGCCGAGGTCCTGAAGCCGCACGACCTACTGAACGACGATGAGACGTTCAACGACAACAGCCTGGAGATTGTGAAGGGGTACGCGGAGAAGGGCGTAGAAACGCTGAAGGAAGGCGAAATCATCCAGTTCGAGAGATTCGGATTCTGCAGGCTGGACAAGAAACGCCCGTTAGTATTCATCTATTCTTGTT
>JBBITJ010000004.1:40610-49683 GCA_037440825.1 Microcaldota archaeon
CGGATTCTGCAGGCTGGACAAGAAACGCCCGTTAGTATTCATCTATTCTTGTTGAGCCTGATTAGATTATTTAATCCGTTCCGCTGATTTATTTTCATGCTCGATGAGTTCAGCCCGAAAATATTCATCCAGGCCGCTTCGCCGCCCTCCTATGGGGATATCGAGCTGAGCGACGTCGCGAAATCCATGTTCTCGTCCAAAGGGATAGAGAAGCTCTACCTCCACCAGGCGAAAGGCATAGCTTTGGCGAGGGAAGGCAAGAACGTGGTCGTGGTGGCGCCCACTGCGAGCGGAAAGAGCGAAATCTACATGAACGAGATAATAGAATCCGCGCTGCGCGGCGAAAACTCGCTTGTCATCTATCCGACCAAGGCGCTCTCTCGCGACCAGCTCAAGAGGTTCGAGGCGCTCTCGCTCTACGGCATCCGCGCGGAAATCTACGACGGAGACACTCCCCGGTCCAAGAGGGCGAAGATACGCAAAAGCCCTCCGCAGGTGCTCATAACCAATTTCGACATGCTCCATTTCATCCTGCTCGAAAACGGGCTCTTCGAGGAGTTCCTGAAAAAGCTGCGGCTGCTGGTGGTGGACGAGCTGCACACGTACACAGGGGTTTTCGGGGGGCATGCAGCCAACATAATCTGGCGGCTCAAGCGCGTGATGGAGAAGAAGAGCAAGTCGAAGCCAAGGTTCATCTGCACTTCAGCCACGATCGCCAATGCGAAATCATTCGCGAAGCTCATTTTCAACGAGGATTTCGAAGAGGCGGACGGCGAAGGCGCGCCTTCCGGGGAAATAGAGCATTTCCTCGTGAATCCGCAGGGCGAGAGCTACACCACCGCATCCCTGCGCATCGCTGAAGAATTGGGGAAGAAATGCCTCATCTTCGCGAACAGCCACGCAGTCGCGGAACGGCTTGGGCTCATTGGAAAGCGCATAGGGCTCAACATTTCCGTGTACCGCGCTGGGCTGGATCAGGACAAGAGGAGGGAGATAGAGCGCAAGTTCAAGGAAGGCGCAACGAGGATACTTGCGACCACTTCCGCGCTGGAGCTGGGCATGGACATAGGCGACGTGGATGCAGTGATCCTCGCGGGCTTTCCGGGCTCGATAACCAAGGTGCGGCAGCGGCTGGGGCGTGCGGGGAGGAAGGGCCAGCGCGCATACGGCATATACGTGGCGCGCGACAACCCGCTTGACCAGTATTACGCAGAAAACAGCGGCGAGTACCTGAACGGCGAGCCGGAAAGCTGCTACGCTAACCCGTGGAACTCCAACATCGTGCGCATGCATCTGCTTTCCGCTGCGAAGGACGCGCTGCTTCTAGAGGAGGAAGCGAAGGGAAGGGAATCGGAGCTGGAATCCCTGCTCGAAGAGGGGCTCGTGCGCAAGCTCGGCAAATTCTATGTTATAACCCCGAAGGGAACGCAGCTGGCGCGCACCATAGCCATACGCGGAATCGGCAAGAACATCCGCATAATCGACGACGATACCGGGAAGCAGATCGGCGAGCGCGCATTCCCGATGGCGGTGAACGAGCTGTTCGAAGGCGCGGTTTACCTGCACGGAGGCGAGCCGTACATGAGCGAGTCCTTGGAATTGGAATACGGCATAGCCAGGGTCAGGAAAATAGGGCAGGAAGTCGATTTCTACACCCAGGCGCTGAGCGTGAAGGAAGCCGAGGTCATAGAAGAGGTGCGCAGCCGGAAAGCGAACGGCTACCCTCTTTCGTTCGGGAAGGTGCACGTGAAAACCACTGTGCACGGCTTCGCGGTGAAGGAGATGTTCAGCGGAAGGAAATTGGGGGAGCACTCGTTTCCCGAACCCTATGTCTACGATTTCAACACATATGGGCTGTGGATCGATTTTGACGAACTCGCGGCCTCGATAGGAAATTTCGGGGAGGGGCTGCACGGCTTCGAGCACGTTTTCATTGCAATGATTCCCGCGCTCACGGGCGCTGATTCCAAGGAGCTAGGAGGGCTGAGCTATCCTTCAGGAAGAATGTACGTATACGATGGGGTCCCGGAAGGCAACGGAGTCACGGACATCGCGTTCGGGAAATTCGAGAAGATCGCGAAGATGGCGCACGATCGAATAAGCGGGTGCGCGTGCAGCGATGGCTGCCCGAAATGCATCCTCGATCCCATGTGCGGAAACGACAACAGGTTCCTGAACAAGGAATCGGCCAAGGAAATATTCTCCACCTTTCTCTCGAAGCTCGGAAACCAATAAAAACCTTATCTGCAATTTAGCCCTATGAATTTTGTGAAATCGCTATTCGGGATACTGCTTGCCCTCTCTGTCGTCCTGCTTGCAGGATGCACGCAGCAGGCCTCTGCGCAGCAGAACAAGACTCTCGCGTTCGGGGACACTGCGCTCGTGGACTATATCCTTACGGTGGACGTGTTCAATTCCTCAACAAACAGGACGGAGCAGATCGTATACGATACGAGCATCGCGGAAGTCGCGAATGCGAGCGGCATATACAACGAGAGGCTCAATTACGCGCCGCTCATAGTGAAGATGGAGGCGAACAACAGCCTGCTTCCAGGCTTCACGCGCGCTCTGGTCGGCATGGCTGAAGGGGAGAACAAGACGTTCCTCCTCAGCCCGGAGGACAGTTACGGCCCCTACGACCCAAACAAGTCTTTCTCTATAGAGCGGTATTACACCAGGAGCAGGTACGATTCCGCCCCAAGGGAATATTTCTACCTGAACAACCTGAGCACTGAAGTGGGCGCGAACCTCACGAGCGCGTATTGGGATGCGGAAGTGGTCAACGTGACTGAGGACACCGTCACGATAAAGTACGTCCCTGTGCTGAACAAGACGTTCGTGTTCAACGGGCTTCCCCAGAAGGTGGTGTCGTTCGACGAGGAGAACATTACTATAGAGGTGCTCGCGGAGGAAGGGAAGTTCTACGAGACCGAATCGCCCTCGGGCACGCAGCTCACTGTCAGGGTGGTTTCGGTGAACGAGACGAGCATAGCGATGGACGCGAACAACCCGCTCGCGGGCAAGACGCTGAAATTCACGGTATTCGTAAAGAAGATAAAGAAAGCATGAATGTTGAAGAAGGCTTGGTGGAACCATGGTAAGCAAGATACGGAAAAGGGACGGGAGCATAGCTGATTTCGACGCGAACAAGATCAAGGAGGCGATCTGGAAAGCGGTGCAGGCAGTAGGCGGAAAGGACCGCGTGGAATCCGACAAGACCGCGGAGTTCGCTGCCCAGCTCCTCAACGAGAAATTCAAGGACGAGGTTCCATCCGTAGAAGACGTGCAGGACATAGTGGAGAAAGCGCTCATAGAGCGCGGGCACGCGACCACCGCGAAGGCGTACATACTCTACAGGCACAAGAAGAGCGTGGAGCGCGAAGTGAAGGGCATAATGGGCGTCAAGGACGACCTCAAGCTCTCGCTCAACGCGATACAGGTGCTCGAGCGCAGGTACCTCCTGAAGGACGACAAGGGAAAGATAATCGAAACCCCGAGCCAGCTCTTCAGGCGCGTGGCACGGTTCATAGCTTCCGGGGAGAAGAAGTTCGGAGGCGACGACGAGGCAGTGAAGAATTTCGAGGACGCGTTCTTCGAGATAATGTCCAAGCTGGAATTCCTCCCGAATTCCCCTACGCTCATGAATGCCGGAACTGACATCGGGCAGCTCTCCGCGTGCTTCGTCCTCGGGGTGACGGACGACCTGGACGACATATTCGAGGCAGTGAAGAACACGGCCTTGATACACAAGAGCGGAGGAGGCACCGGCTTCTCCTTCTCGTACCTGCGCCCCAAGGGCGATTTCGTCAAGAGCACGGCCGGAGTCGCAAGCGGGCCGATATCGTTCATGACCATATTCGACGTCGCGACCAACGTGGTGAAGCAGGGCGGAAAGAGGCGCGGGGCTAACATGGGCGTAATGGAGTCCTGGCACCCGGACATAGAGGAGTTCATAACCGTGAAGCAGACTCCCGGCGTGCTGGAGAACTTCAACATAAGCGTGGGCGTAGACGACAAATTCATGAAGGCGGTGGAATCGGACGGCGAATACGAGCTCATTAACCCGCGCACCGGCCAGGTTATGAGGAAGATAAAGGCGAAGAGCCTGTTCAACCTCATCGCTTATTCCGCGTGGAAATCAGCGGAGCCCGGTTTGCTGTTCATGGACTCCATAAACAGGACTAATCCCACTCCGAAGGAGAGGATCATGGCGACGAACCCGTGCGGCGAGGTTCCCATGCCGAATTACGAGTCCTGCAACCTCGCGAGCATAAACCTCGCGAAGTTCGTTGAATTGGACTGGAGCAGGACGGACTGGAAGAAGAAGGTAAACTGGACCCGGCTCAGGTACGTGACCCGGCTGGGCGTGCAATTCCTGGACAACGTCATAGAGCTGAACAAGTACCCTATAGACAAGATACGGGACAAGACGAAGCACCACAGGCGCATCGGCCTCGGGGTGATGGGGTTCGCGAAGATGCTCTACAAGATGGGCATAAAGTACGATTCCGAGGAAGGCTTCCGCGTAGGCGAAGAAGTGATGAAATTCATAAACGACGAGGCAAGGAAGATGAGCGTGGAGCTCGGAAGGGCGCGCGGCTCGTTCCCAGGCTTCAAGGATTCCACGTGGGCACAGAAATACGATGCAATGCGCAACGCCACCGTCACCTCAATAGCACCTACGGGCACGATCTCCATGATCGCCGATACATCGAGCGGCGTGGAACCTATGTTCTCGCTCGCGTACGTGAAGATCGTCATGGATGGCACGAGGCTGTACTATTCTGAGGACACGTTCGAGCACGTGCTGAAGGTGCGCGGCATCTACACGCCTGAACTGATGCAGAAAGTAATAGAAAGCGGCAGCATAGCTGCGTTCGAGGAGCTGCCCAAGGAGGTCAAGGAGATATTCCGCGTCGCGTACGACGTGAGCCCGGAGGCGCATGTGCGCATGCAGGCAGCCTTCCAGAAATACACGGACCTGGCGGTGAGCAAGACCATCAACATGCCGCCCGAAGCCACAGTGGAGGACGTGCAGAAAGCCTACATTCTCGCGTGGAAGACCGGGTGCAAGGGCATAACCGTCTACAGGGAAGGAAGCAGGGGCGAAGGCGTGCTCGCAAAGGTCACTCCTGCCCCGAAGCCCGCCCCAGGGGGCCCCGCAGGAGCTCCCTCATCAGGAGGGCAGTGACAGCGCAGGTTTTCGGTTCAGGGTTTCCAGTCGCCTGCTTTGGCCATTAACCACGGGCTCGGATTACAGCTGGAGCCTGAAAGTGGACAAATGAGCGAAATCCTCAATGCCTGTGCATGCCCTGCAATCAGCTCTGCATTTTAAACTTATTCAGGCGAGGATTTCCTTCACTATCCGTTCTACTTCCCGTGCGTCGGCGGTTCCCCTCGTCTTCTCCATCACTTTCCCCACTATGAAGAAGAGGGATTTGGCGTTCCCGGCTTTGTAATCGTCCGCGGCTTTCCGGTTTTCCTTCACCGCTTCCTCGCATGCCGCGCGTATCGCGCGCGTATCCGAGCTCCTGAGCAGGCCGAGCGCCTTGGCTATGTCCTGGGGCATCTCCTTCAGTTCGACGTATTCGCCGCGCCCTCGCGCTTTCACGAGCACGTCCGTGTCGAGCATGCTGATGAGCACCGCGTCAGCCGCCTTGTCCGTGATCTTGCCTGCAGAGAGCATCTCGAAAAGCCCGCCCACGTGCTTCCAGTTCAGCCCGCTGTTCCTGAACAGCAGGTTGCGGTAGTTTAGCTGCTTCCTGAGCGGCCCCCTCATCCAGTTCGCCAGCTTCTGCGCATCGGATTTTTTGGCGAGCTGCTCGTAAACGTCCGCGAATTCCTTCTCTATCGTTATGACGCCCGCGTCCGCGGCGGCGATTCCATACTCCGCGGAAATCCTCGCTGCGCGCGCGTCCGGAAGCTCAGCGACCTGCTTACCTGCAGCTTCCCATTCCGTTGCGGAAACGAAGATCGGCGGGATGTCAGGGTCAGGCACGTACCTGTAATCGTCGGCAGTCTCCTTTTTCCTCATCCGCACGGTTATGCCGCTGTTTTCGTCGAAGTGCCTGGTTTCCTGCACCACTTTCGCGCCCTGCTCTATGAGCGTCCGTTGCCTCTTTATTTCGAACGCGAGCGCGTCATACACGTTCGAGAACGAATTGATGTTTTTTATCTCTACGCGTGCGCTGCCCTCCTGACTCACGTTGGCGTCTATGCGCATCGTCCCCACTTCGCTTTCGTTTATCACGTTGAAGTACCTGAGGTAATGCTCGAGCTTGCCCAGGAATTCCCGCGCGTCTTCCGGGCTGCGCATGTCCGGCGCGGTCACTATTTCCACAAGGGGCACTCCGCTCCTGTTGTAATCGACAAAACCTTTCTTCAGCTCGTACCTTCCCGGGTCCTCCTCGAAGTGCACCTCCAATATCCCGATGCCGTTCAGGGTTCCGCGTTTCGCTACCGGTTTCGAGGTCCTCTGGTATCCGGAAGGAAGGTCCGGGTAGAAGTAATGCTTCCTCTGCACGAAAATATCCTTTTCCAGCTCAGGCTCTGCCCCCAGCATCCTCGCGATCTTCAGGACGTGCGAAAGCGCCTCCCGGTTCACCGCCATGGGCTTGCTGCCCGGCTGCCCTGTGCAGATTGGGCATATGTTCGTGTTCGTTTCGGCGTGGCCGTAGTTGGTGGGGCATTCGCAGAACAGCTTCGCCTTCGTGTTGAGCTGGACATGGATTTCCAGCCCTATGATGGTTTTTCCAGTCATTGCTTATCCGACCTTTCCTTATTCGTATCCAACTTCTCTATCTCTTCCATGAGTGCGAACATCTTCCCCTCGCCGAACCTGCTTCCGAGCACTTGCATGCCGGGCCTGAATTTCCCTATTTTCCCGAACGGCACGGAGCCCGCCGGGATTCCCGCAAGGTTCGCAGGCACGGTGAGTATGTCCGCAAGATAAAGCTCGAGCGGGTTCGTCATTTTCTCGCCTGCCTTCCACGGAAGCGTGCTCATTGTGGGGCCCAGCAGCACGTCGTATTTCGAAAGCGCCGCCTCGACATCGTGCTTGAACGCCGCCCGCGCCCTGAGCGTCTTCCCGTACCATGCGTCCTGGTATTCCTTGGTGGTGATGAACGTACCGAGCAGGATCCTCCTTTTAACTTCCAGCCCCAGTTTGCTTCCTCTCAGTTCGCTCACCGCTTCCGTGAGGTTCTCCAGTTCGCGGTCCAGCTTCCCGTACCTCAATCCGTCGTATTTCTGCATCGCGCTGGAAAATTCCGCGAACACCGTGAGGTAGTATATTGGAATCGCGTGCTTCAGCGAGGGTATCGAAAGTTCGTGGATTTTGTAGCCCTCCGCCTTCAATTTATCCGTAAGTGTGTGGAATGCCTTTGCAATCCGCTCGTCGCACCCTTCCAGGAATTCCTTTGCAATCGCGACAGTAGGTTTTCCTGCGTGGTCCAGCACGACCTTCTTGCTAGCGTGCGTCGTCTGGTCGCGTTCGTCCCTGCCAGCAATCACGGAGAGCATAAGCTTCGCGTCCTTCACGTTCATTGCAAGCGGGCCGATCTGATCCAGGCTCATGGCCATATCCACCAATCCATACCGCGAAACCAACCCATAGGTGGGCTTCACTCCCACTACTCCGCAGAACGAGGCCGGGCACCTTATGGAGCCTCCCGTGTCCGAGCCCAGCGAGATGTCAGCGAATCCAGCGGCAACTGCAGCGCCGCTTCCTCCGCTGCTCCCTCCTGCCACATGTTCCGTGTCCAGCGGGTTTCGCGTTTCGCCGAAGGCGCTCTTGGTGCAATCGCTTCCACACGCAAACTCGTCCAGGTTCGCGCTTCCGATTATTATGCCGTCCTCGGCGCGTATGCGCTCGACAACGGCTGCGTCGTAGGGTGCCACATAATTCTCAAGGATTTTCGAGCCGGAAGTGAGCTTTTTGCCCCGTATGGCGATGTTGTTCTTTATCGCGACCGCCTTCCCTGCGAGCAGCCCTAGCTTCTCTCCCTTCGCGGCCCTGCGATCCAGCTCCTCGGCCTTTGCGAGCGCGTCCGTCTCGTAAACCTCTATGAATGCGCCTATCTTAGGGTCGTCCGCTCTTATTTTTTCAAGAAGCTTTGCAATGCGCTCGCGATACATCCAGATCGACCATCAATCCAGCGAGCGCGGCGCCACCAGCAGCCTTCCGTCCTTCTGCGCGAAATTTCCAACTATCGCGTCGGCGTCTTCCTTCGTCTTGGGTTTTGCAGAGTCTCCGCGGGTTTCGCCTCTGGTTCCGCCCACATAAAGCAATTGCTCGCCCTTCCCGCCCAGCTCATCTATGCTTGAGAAGTACTCGAAGATTTCCGCGAACTCCTTCTCCAGCCTTCCGATTTCGGCGTCGCTGAGCCTGATGCGGGAAAGCTCGGCCATCTTCCTCACAAGTTCCTTGTCTATCTTCATCGGAAATGCACCTGAATCTGCGATATTTTGTTTTTTTCCGTGGAAGGATTAAAAACCTCCGTTTATTTTTGTCAGAAAATAGATGAATACGCAAATTTAAATAACTCCTCTCAGAATGCAATCGTGATTCCATGTCAAGGCAGCTTCTCGGAGTTAAACATGTAGATCCCGCAGTAAAGAACGGCGCGTTCATGAAGCGCGAATACGCGAGGCTCAAGGACGCACTGCACAGCAGGGACCTTCTTTCTATCGCCGATTTGGGTAAGGAAGAGGTGAAGACGCTGCTTCGCGTGGCTTCGCACCTGAAGCTCGGACACGCCCGCGGCAAGGAGGAAAAACACCTCGCAGGGATGTCCGTGGCACTCTATTTCGAGAAATCGTCCACGCGCACCATGATCTCGTTCGAGAATGGCATCTTCCAGCTGGGCGGGTTCCCCAAATACCTTGGCAACTCCAACCTCCAGCTTAGCAGGGGCGAAAGCCTCGGTGACACAATAGGTGTCTTCAACGCATATTACGATGCGCTCGTATGCAGGCTCAACAGCCACGAAGATCTCGTCCGGATCGCGGAGCTCGCATCCATTCCCGTGATAAACGCGCTCACCGACCTTGAGCATCCATGCCAGATTCTTGC
>JBBITJ010000004.1:49783-53418 GCA_037440825.1 Microcaldota archaeon
CTTCTCTTCGCGAGCGCGGCGCTGTCCTTCTACGGGCTCTGGGGCGCGGTCAAATACGGCCCGATATTCTCCAAGAACTGGAGGCTTCTCGCGATCGCGTTCGGCCTCATAACGTTCATCCCTATAGGGGATATCTACGAGCACCTGGGGCTGTTCGGCAGCGAGGATTTCTGGCACCACATGCACATTTTCTCCAGCGTCGTAGCGTTTTATTTCCTTTACAAGTTCGTCATGGTCATTGATGCGCCGGAGCCCGAGCCGTTCAAGAACTACGGATACCCGCTCGCGCTGGTGCTCGCCGTATCCGTGGTTTTCTCGGCGACCGAAGAATACTTCGAGGACAACTTCCCCCTGCTGTACATGCTCTTCTATGTCTTCCTCGCGGCTGCGACCATCTGGGCAGTCTACGTACTTATGAAGATCCTGACGAAAGTGAAGATCGAGGGCACGGCGTTTTCCCTCAAATCATTCGCCATCGCGATGGTCCCGATAGTCTCCATCTGCCTCTTCCTTCTCACCTTGGGGTCGGTCATAGCCGAGCTGGCGGTGGACGTGTTCAAGGGCGTGGCGTCCGTGCCGCTGATATTCGTCCTCATTGCCGCCCTCAACGTGTTCTATGTGATGACCGCGATGACGCTCACGGGCTTCGCGTATATGGGCGGAAGGATATACTCGTTCTACTCGCCCATAGCGAAATTCATACAGTCGCACGGCGCAAAGGCCTCCAAAGGCGCGCTCATGCTGCCTGCGGCGAAGAAATCCAAGAAAAGGAAATAGGCCGCTTTTTCGTAAGCGCGCGGAATTCAGAGTATTTTCCCGATTCTCCTGAACGCCTCTTCTATCTGCTCCGGCTCGGGCAGGAACGTAGTCCTGAACCTCACTTTCTCGGCCTGCGGGCTGAATCCGCTGCCTGCAGTGAGGAGCACGCCTTCCTTCCCCCTGGCCTCCATCGCCGCCTGCACGAATTCGTTGTCCGTTTTCCCGTTCCATTTCTTCGAATCAACCGTCATGAATGCGTAGAATGCCCCTTCAGGCGCAGGGAACGAGAGCGGCAATCCCAGCTCGTCTATCACGCTCACGAGCGCGTCTCTGCTGCGCGCGAGCCTGCTCTTTATCCCCTCGATGTACGCAGGGTACTCGCCTTTTTCATCAAGGAGTCCCTGCACCGCGCCAATCTGGAATTCCCAGTTCACCGAGAGCCGCTGGTTGCACAATCTCAGGTACGCTTCCTTCACGGTATGCTCGGTGTGTATGTCGCCCCATTCGTCGCCGTGGAACGCAATCCACCCTATCCTTGCGCCTGGATACATGAAGACCTTGGAGACCGAGCTGCCGTACACGAACGGCACGCCCGCCTTCTTCGCGATCCTCCTGAAATCGACCTGCTTCCTGCTGTCGAATATTATCCTGTCGTACGAGCCGTCGTAGAATATCGGCACGTTGTGCTCAGCGCACACCCCAACGACTTCGGCGAGGTTCTTCTCAGTGTACACCGTGCCGAGCGGATTGTTCGGGTTGATTATCACCATCACTCTTGCGTGGTCTATGACCTTGCGCAGGTGATCTACGTCTATCTGCCCATTTGCATCGTGCTTGTAGAGCACAGCCACGCCGTCGAACTGCTCGTTCTTGCTTATGTAGAGCGGATATGTGGGATCAGGGAGCAGCACTCTGTCCCTGAAATCCACGAACGAATGGAAGAAGAAATCTATGCCTTCGCTCAGCCCTGCGACCACGAACACGTCTTCCGGCTTGCACCCTTCTATTTTCGCCACCGCCTCGCGCAGCTTCCTGTCGCCCTGCGATGCCGCGTAGCCTTTTATCGAATTGTCCTTGAGCGCTTCCACAGTGCCTTCTATTATGGGCGGGAACGGCCTGAACCCGTATTGCGGGGGATCGCCGATGTTCAGCTCGATCATCGTGTAGCCCTTCTTTTTCAGCCGCTCTGCTATCTTCATCGTGTCCCGGATAGGGTAGCTTATGACCTTCATCCTTGTCGCGGGCGAGAAATGTTCAGTCATGGAATCACATCTTGGAGAATCTTCGCCTATGGCTTCACTCTCTGCCTGTCCCTCGGGAACATCACTGCTTCGCGGATGTTGTTCAGCCTGCAGACTGCCATCGTGAGCCGGTCCAGCCCTATGCTCCATCCGGCATGCGGAGGCGCGCCGTACCTGAACGCGTCTATGTAGGAGCCGAACGCCTCGGTGTCCATGCCGCGCGCCGCAATCTGCTTCTCGAGCAGCTCTGGGATGTGTATGCGCTGCGCGCCAGACGCGATTTCTATCCCTCTGTATATCAGGTCGTACGCCTTGCACTTCTTCGGGTTATCCTCGTAGGGCATCGAGTAGAACGCGCGCACCGCAGTGGGGTAATCCCTCACTATCACTGCCTCGCTCTTCACGGCGTCGCAAATCTTTGCCTCCTGCTCGCGCGAGAAATCGTCCCCGAACTTTATCTTCTCCCCTGAAGCGGAGAGCCTCTCCACGAGGTCCGAATAGTCGTATATCCGCACCTCGCCCGGCACCTTCAACTCAACACCAAGGGTTTTGAGCTCTGCCGCGTTCTTATCTGCTACGCTCCTGAGCATGTGCAGGAACGCCTCTGAAAGTATCGCTATCGCGTCGCGGTCGTCGGCGAACGCCATCTCTATGTCCATCTGGTGTATCTCGTTTATGTGGAATGGCCCCTCATGCTTCTCCGCCCTGAACACAGGCGTGGTCATGAACACCCGCTCCATTCCGCCTATTACTGCGAGCTGCTTGTAGAACTGCGGGCTCTGCGCCAGGAACGCGGGCCTGTCGAAATAGTCGATCTTGAACAGCTGCGCCCCGCCCTCGGTAGAGGAGCCGACTATGGACGCAGGGTTTATCTCCTCGAAATCCAGCGCGAGTAGGGATTCCCTGAACGCGTTTTCAAGAGTCGCGCGCACGTTGAATATCGCCCTCGTGCGCTCCCTCCTGAGGTCCAGCGAGCGGTTGTCCAGGCGCACGTTCAGCCCGGGTTCGTCCTTCTGCGACGGGTAGAATGGCGGCTGCGCGTACACCTTGCCCAGCACCTTCACGCTTTCGGCCTCGATCTCGACGCCGTTGGGCGCGCGCGGCTCCTTCTTCACCTTCCCCTTCACCTGCACTGCGGCCTCCTTTTCAGGTTTTCCGTCCCCAGTTGCCAGTTTCGAATCCACTTTGACCTGGATCTTTCCGCTTCCGTCTCTTAGGGTGAGGAACGCTATCGCCCCCATTTCCCTGTAATTATGCACCCATCCTGCAAGCACGACGGGTTTCCCGTCAAGGGTTTCGAGTTCCGAAATCAGCGAAGCTATGGTGCGCTCCTTCATGGAGCTGGAAGCTGCAAGCCTCTCCCCATCTTTCATGGATTTTCGAACGTGCTCTAGGCCCGGATGTTTCGAGATGGTTCCACCTCTGGATATGACATCATGGATTATGGATTATGGGGTGAATCTTTTAAAAGATGGTAGGAGAATCGCCGTCATGGTTCGCTGCTCCCTATTTGGGAGTTTGACGTATGCGTACATGGTCGTCGCGTTCGACATGCACATATTCTTCGTGGTGTTCCTCGCGCTTTCCACTACCGCGACCATGCTGTTGTTTGTGAGCATAAGCATGCGCGCTGGA
>JBBITJ010000005.1:0-4698 GCA_037440825.1 Microcaldota archaeon
TGGACCACAAGCGAAAGGTCTGCGACGTAGTCCTGGCCGCCGGAGAAGCTCATGTTGTAGAGCTTGTCAGCTATCGCGCTGTTGTTGTTCAGCGAGATTATCGGCACTGTCTGGTATGCGGTGTTGTTCAGGAACGAGGATGCGGAGTTCTGGGCTGATTCGAGCTCCGCTGCTGGGAGCGGGAACATGAGGAGCATGAGCGGATAGAATATGATGAACGAGATGGAGCATGCGATCAGGAAAGCGCCGAACCTGCGCGAGAGGAAGAAGCTCCTGAGCACGAGCCCTGCGCCGAAAACCACGCCGAACCAGTTCGAGGAAGCGAAGGAAAGGAGCTGGGCGTTGAGGGCCAAGGCGAACGCTGATGACTGAAAAGAATAGAGGGAATTGGAAAGCTCTGCTGAAACGCCGTCGAGGTTTGCGAGCGGCTGTATCGAGAAGTTGCCGAAATCCATGGAAAGCGTGCGGTAGTAGCCGACGTTGCTTTGCACGCGCACCACGTCCTGCGAGAGACTGAAGGACTGCTGGGATGTGTGGTTTATGGTGCAGAGCGCGTAGTCCGCAGGAGAGGTGTTGGCAGTGCAGTTCAATCCCGCGACCTCTGAAGGCGCGAGTTCGGTTCCGACCTCGAGCACCAATAGGGAGAGCCCTACGGAAAAGCCGAGTATCGCCGCGTTTACCACGGATTGCACGAGCTCTTCGGTGCCGAACCGCTCAAGCTTCTTCAATGAGAAGGCGCGACCCAGCCCTAGCGCGATTCCGCCGATTATGATGGAGATTATTATTGCCGTGCCTGTTATACCCTGCCAGCCGGAGAGGAGTTCGGCCATAATGCTCCCTGGATCACGTCAGGATGCCTTGGGACGTGCTTGCTATGGCAGGCGCTGCAACTGAAATGGCCGCGATTATCACGCCGCCTATGAACATGCTCACTGCGGCAGTGGTGTATTTGCCGCGCGCCTCCGCTGGCTGCATCTGCGCGAAGCCGTAGATTATGCCGCTGAGTATGATCAGGATGACGGAAAGCGTGGGTGCTATGCTGCTCAACGAACCTTGTATCCCTTCAAGGATTGTCTGCAGAGCCATGGTTTCTATTCTGAAAAGCGGTTTATAAATATGAGGGTAACGAGGGGAAGAAAAACATATATATAGATTATTGGCGACTAAATATACAAGTGGTTGTGTGGAAAGGCAGTACACGATGCTTTATATCGATTACGGGGGCAACGCGGAATTCCTTGAAATAGTCGCGGTTCCGGAAATGAAGAAGGTACTGGAAGTTAAGTTCGGGTTCGTGGAGGGAGCCGACGCAGGCGTGCGGACGCTGAAGTCCGCGGAAGCGGGGAAGTACGATATGGTGGTCTGCACCACGAGCAAGATAAACAACGGGGGGTGAGCCCGCAGGAGGTGTTCAGGGCGGCGCTCGAGAACAACAAGGCGTGCACGCTTGTCATCATGTCCAGGGACCCGCGGATGAGGGAGGAATTCCGCGAATTCCGAGGAAAGGACCTGAAGGAGCTTGCCGAGATAGCCGCTAAAAAGAGGATGGAAATGGACGGCGCTCCTTCGCCCTCGCGCCTCAGGGACGACATTCGCGCTATGGAAGCCATCGACAGGACTTTCAAGAGGGTTGCGGAAAGGAAGAGATTCGTGCTGTAGCGATCCGACCTTATCAAAATATAAAAAGGTTCGCGCACCTCTCTATTCCATGCGAATACGCCTCAGGATCGGAAAAAGCGTGCACGAGAACGCAGGGGCGTATTACGACGAGGCGAAGGAGGCGAGAGAGAAGGTGAAGGGCGCGGAGAAGGCCATAGACGAGACCCGGTCGGAGATAGCTAAGGCCGAGAAGGAAGAGGCCGCGGAAGAGAGGAGGAGGGCGTCGGAGACCAAGGTCGTAAGGAAGAAGGCGTGGTACGAGAAATTCCATTATTTCTTCACTTCGGAAGGGAAGCTTGTTGTCGGAGGGCGGAGCGCAGACCAGAACGATTTCGTGTGCAAGAATTATTTGGAAGAGGATGACTTGTTTTTCCACGCTGACATACAGGGCGGCAGCGCGTGCATATTGAAAGGCGGAATCGGCGCTTCCGAGAATGAGCTGGAGGAGACCGCGCAGTTCGCCGCGTCTTTCTCCAACGCGTGGAAGAACGGGAACGCGGCTGTTGATGTCTATTGCGTCGGCAAGGGGCAAGTGTCCAAGCACGCGACGGGCGGATTCATTGCCAGGGGGGCATTTGCGATTGTGGGCGAGAGGAAGTGGTTTAGGAAGGTGGAGCTGAAATTGAAAGTTGGGATTGAGAATGGGATTGCGACGGTCCTGCCTGCGAAGTGCGGACGGAAGATGGATAAGGAAGTGGCGATCGTGCCGGGGACGCACGAGAAGGGGGAAATCGTGAAGAGGCTGGCGAAGATGTTCGGGGTGCATCCGGACGAGGTGCAGAACATACTCCCTGCCGGAAGGATAAGCGTAGCGAAGCAGTAGTTTGTAACTATAAGTACAATGCGGCTTGGCTTGTTCTTGCGCTATTTATATAAATCTTGGATTACATCCTAATCTAATCTCATAAAGGTCGGCGGGTTTCAGGATGGCCAAGCGAATTGAAGTGAAATTCAAGGACGAGATCAAGGACCCCAGGGGCGAACGTTTGGCCGCGCTGCTGCGCACCGAATTCAAGGCAAAGGTCTCCAAGGTCGCGGTCATAGACGCCTTCAGCATGGACGCGGACCTGGACGAAAGGGAGCTGGAGTTTCTGGGCATGGAGGTGTTCAGCGACAAGGTCGTGCAGGAATACTCCTACATGAAGCCACTCGGCCGGGGCTGGCGGGTGGAGATAGGCTACCGGCCGGGAGTGACCGACAATGTGGGCAAGACAGGAAAGGATGCGATAGGGGACGCGCTCGGCAAGGAAGTTGATGTATATTCCAGCATGGTGTACGCGATAGACGGCGACATCGATGAAGAGGTCTGCGGCGAATTCGGGAAGAGGCTGGCGAACGAGCTCATACAGAGCATAAAGGTGAGCGCCCCAGATGCGCCGGAAGCCGAGACGTTCGCGCCCAACATACCCAAAGTGGTCCTGAAGCAGGAGGTAGTTGTGGAGAAGGTGAAGCTCCCTGCTGACGAGGAGAAGCTGGAGCAACTATCCAGGAGCAGGCTGCTCGCGCTCTCCGTGGCCGAGATGAAGGCGATCAGGAAATACATCACGTCCAAGAAGATTGTGGAGCAGAGGGCCGCGCAGGGGCTTTCCGACGAGATCACTGATGTGGAATTGGAAGTGATAGCGCAGACATGGAGCGAGCACTGCAAGCACAAGATATTCAACGCCGAGATAAATTACAGCGAGGGCGAGGACAACTACAATGTCGATTCATTGTTCAAGACGTTCATACGCGGAGCCACGGAGATGCTCAAGAAGCCGTACGTGGTTTCCGCGTTCAAGGACAACGGCGGCATAATCAAGTTCAGCCCTGCGTACGACATAGCTGTGAAGGTGGAGACGCACAACGCGCCGAGCGCAATAGACCCGTACGGAGGCGCGCTTACCGGAATATTGGGCGTGAACAGGGATATATTGGGAACTGGGATGGGAGCATACCCGATAGCGAATGTTGACATGCTGTGCTTCGGGCCGCTGGATGCGGTTGAATCCGGAGCCGAAGACTTGAAACCCGGATGCGCGGTTGTGCCCCAAGGCGTGCTTCACCCGCGCAGGATATACGAAGGTGTGGTGGAGGGGATAAAAGACGGCGGCAACAAGAGCGGCATCCCCACAGTGAACGGCTCATTCACTTTCGAGCCCGGATTCGTGGCGAGGCCCGTGATATACTGCGGAACCGTAGGGATTATGCCTTCGGAAATAAAGGGGCGCAAGACTTCGGAGAAGAAAATTGAGCCAGGATACCTCGCGGTGATGGTTGGGGGCAGGGTAGGCAAAGACGGCATACACGGCGCGACTTTCTCCTCGCAGCAGCTCGAGAACAACATACCCACGAGCGTGGTGCAGATAGGAGACCCGATAACGCAGAAGAAGGCGATCGATTTCATAATGGAGGCGAGGGACGAGCTCCTTTACGAGGCAATAACAGACAACGGCGCAGGCGGCCTCTCGTCGAGCATAGGCGAGATGGCGGAGCAGAGCAACGGCTGCGAGATATGGCTTGATGCGGTTCCGCTCAAATATCCTGGGCTCCAGCCCTGGGAAATACTCGTTTCGGAGAGCCAGGAGCGCATGACGCTCGCTGTGAAGAAGGAGAATATGGAGCGGCTGGAGGAGCTCGCGAAAAAGCACGAAGTCGAGATAACCGCAGTGGGCAAGTTCACTGACAGCGGCAAGCTGCACGCCCTCTACGAGGGCAAGACGGTCGCGTACCTAGACCTGGATTTCCTCCACCACCCGCCGAGGCTCAAGCTGGCTGCGAAATGGCAGAGGAAGACTTTTCCCGAGCCTAATATCAGGGAACGCGACCTTTCCGCTGCGCTGAAAAGGCTGCTGGCCTCGCCTAACATAGCATCCAAGGAGCACACGATAAGGCGCTACGACCACGAGGTGCAGGGCAAGAGCGTGATAAAGCCGCTCATGGGCAACAACGCGCCCTGCGACGCAGCTGTCATAAAGCCGGATTTCGCGAGCTGGGAAGGACTGGTGGTGTCGCACGGCATCTGCCCGAAGTACGTCCAGGACAGCTACGACATGGCCA
>JBBITJ010000005.1:4798-13879 GCA_037440825.1 Microcaldota archaeon
GAGCTCGGGGGGAGCGAATACTACCGATTGTTCGGTGGAGTAGGGAACAGGAACCCCAAGGTGCACGTGGACGAGACGCTGCCGCTCTACCGCGCGTTCTCCGCTGCTTGCGAAATGAAGCTGGTGAAATCCGCGCACGATATATCGGACGGCGGGCTCGCTGTCGCGCTCGCTGAATCCAGCTTCCCGTCAGGCAAGGGTGTTGAAATAGACATACTCAAGGTGCCTGCGGAAACGCAGAACGAGGACGCTGTCCTGTTCTCGGAATCAGGAGGCAGGTTCGTGGTGAGTGTGGCGGAGAAGGACACGCAGAAATTCGAGAAGGTGATGGACGGGACTGTTTTTGCGCGTGTAGGCAGGGTGCGCGGGGACAAAAGATTCGTGGTGAAGAAAGGCGATGCGGTGCTCATTAACGAAAACACGCGCGACCTCAAGGCCATCTGGAACGGTGTGAAGATATGAGCGGAAAGGCGAAGGCTGCGGTGCTTACCGGATACGGAATAAATGCGGACTACGAGCTCGAGCACGCGCTGGCAGCCTCTGGTGCGGAAGCCAAGAGGCTGCATATAAACGAGCTCATCAACAACCCTGCGCTGCTCGACGACTACAACCTGCTGGCTTTCCCCGGCGGATTCTCCTACGGCGACGATTTGGGAAGCGGAAAGGTGGTCGCGAACAAGTTCAGGTTCAAGCTCAAAGACAAGGTCATGGATTTCGTGAAGCAGGGCAAGCTCGTGATAGGCATCTGCAACGGGTTCCAGGTGATAGCCAAGATGGGGCTGCTGCCTTACAACGACTTCGAGCAGAAGGTGACACTCACGTTCAACGATTCCGGGAAGTTCGAGGACAGGTGGGTGTACGTAAAAATAAACTGCAGGTCGCCGTGCGTGTTCACGAAGGGCATAGACGGGCTCATGCTGCCCGTACGGCACGGGGAAGGCAAGTTCGTCGCTCCAGGAAGCGTGCTCAAGGACCTCTCGGATAAAAGCATGATAGCCATGCAGTACGTGAACGAGAAGGACGAGTTCGCGGGCTACCCGTACAACCCGAACGGCTCGGTGCTTAACATAGCTGGCATATGCAACGAGCAGGGCAACGTGTTCGGGCTCATGCCCCACCCGGAAGCGTACAACATAATGGCGAACAACCCCTACTGGCCCAACGTGAAGGATAGGATAAAGGACTGGAAGGGCTCCGGCATGAAGATTTTCGAGAACGCCGTGGCCTATCTGAACGAAAAGTTCTGATTCCCCGCCTTCTTTTTTGCGCTCAGGCGAACGAAGAAACGAGCAGCAGGGCGGAAAAAAGCCATATGTAGGAATCCACGACATCTTCCTTCTTAGTTTTCGCGAGGAACAGCATAAACGCCGAGCCGAGCATGAATGCGGCTGCCGCGCCTATTGAAAGTGGCGAGGAAGCGCCTTTTTCGAACAGCACGAACAGCGGCGGAACTGTGATAAGAAGCACGCGGAAAGCAGACCAGAACGCCTCTTTGGGTTTTCCTTCAAGCACGGTGAATATCGTGTTGATTCCTGCCTTGCGGTCCCCTGGCTCGTCCTTGTAGTCCTTCACCATCACCCCGCCTGTGAAAACTATGAAGCATGCGGCTGCGGGAAGGAGGAGCGGCTGCTGTGGAAGCACTGCTGCAGGATAAGATATGAAGCACAGGGTGAAAACCGCCCCTTCCAGGATGTATGCTGCCGGGAAATGCCTCTTGACCTTGATCGGGCTGCTGTATGCGAACGCGAGCGCGGCCATCGCAATAGGGGTAAATGAGAACAATGACGAATTGGAGATTAGCACGAACGCTGATGCTGCGGCCCAAATGAAAATGATTGATGCCCATGCGAACGGTCCGGGGTGCGGAGTACGCCTGCGGTTTTCCTTGTCCTCAACCTCGTCGCCTTTCGAGTTGAGCATGTACGCGATGGCTGCTGCGGAAACGTTGGCCACAAGAAGCGGAAGCGCGGCAGGCAGCGGAACCGCGAACGAGGAGATCGAAAAAATGGAAAGCGAAAGGAAGAGGAGTATCCTGGAGCCGCGGTAGGACATGAATCTGCTGAACGAATCGTCCACGTATGCGAGCGGGATGAGCATCATGGCTAACCGGGTTGGAATGAGGATTAGCCCGTCCATCGTCGCTGCGAGCCGCTGCTCGAGGATGAATGAGATCATAGGGTGGATGGAACCGAAAACCTGCAGGACTGCCCATGCGAAAATCGCGGCGTATGCTGCGAACGCCGCGCTTTTCCTGCTGAGCGCTACGTATGCGGCGAAGATGATGATGGCGCCATACACTGCGAAAAGCTCTCCTGCAGTGATGCCCTTGACCATGAAGAGCAGGTGTGGAATCGGGTAAAAATACCTCGGGGATTCGTAAATAAATACGTCCAATATTGGAGGAAGGAAGGCGAGCACGAAGCCCAGTGCTATCGGCGCCGCAGAAATGCGGCGCAGGAAGAGCTTCTGGCCTGCGAGGAAGCATAGCAGCAGGAACGCGTAGAATGTGATGGAATCCAAGAGGTGGCGCAGGTTCTCGCCCAGCGGCGGAGTCGTACCAGTGACTGCGAGTTCGAGCAGGTGGCGCACCACACCTGTAAAGGCGGCTGCCAGGAGCGCGTGCGCCGGCGAAACCGGGAATTTTTCCAGCTTTTCCACAAAAGAGCGAGGCATGGAGCAATAACCGCATCATTAGTTTAAAGGGCTGCGGACAATATGTAACTATAGTTACAACAGCACGGCGGTCCTTGCGCTGCGACGCTAATCATTTTAAACAAGTTTGTGAAAATAAGTTATGGATACCAGCCCTAATTGTAGCTTTTTCAGAGATGAGGAGAAGGTCGAGCACTGCGGAGTAGTAGGGGTTTGCTCCAAGAAGGCGAAGAAGGTGGCACCTGCGATCTACCGCGGCATGGTGGGGCTCCAGCACAGAGGGCAGGACGCAGCAGGACTCGTGGTGTGGAACGAAGGGTTTGTGGAAAAGAAAGGTATAGGCCTGGTTTTGGATATATTCAAGAATGGAGATGCGGACATCGACGGAAAGGTCGGCGTGGGCCACACCAGATACCCGACAACCGGGATGTGCCTGATAAGCGACGTCCAGCCATTCAGTGGTATAAATATATCGGTTTCGCACAACGGTCAGGTCTCCAATTACAAAGACGTCCGCAAGGCGCTAGAGAAAAGGGGCTTCAAATTCACATCCACTGTAGATTCGGAAGTAGTGGTATACCTGCTGCACGAGAAGCTCAACGAAGGCAAGTCGATAGAGGACGCAGTGAAGGCGGTCATGTTGTTGCTTGACGGCGGTTATTCCATCACCGCGCTCGTGGGTGGCACGCTGATCGCGTTCAAGGACCCGAACGGCATAAAGCCGCTCGTGTGGGGTGAAAACGATGAATTGATAATGTTCGCTTCCGAGACCGTGGCTCTGGACGCAAACGGCGTCCCGTTCAAGGGCGACCTCAAGGGAGGCGAACTCGCGATAGTGCGCGACGGGAAAATCGAGATCAAGAAGCTCGTGGATGCGAAGCCGGCCGCATGCATGTTCGAATATGTATATTTCTCCAGGCCAGACAGCACGATAAACGGTCGTAGTGTGATAGATGTGAGGAAGAACCTCGGCAGGGAACTCGCACGGGAGCATCCTGCGAAAGCCGATGTCGTGATAGAAGTTCCGGACAGCGCGCGCACTGCGGCAGCCTCGTACGCCGACGCGCTTGGCATCCCACACGACGAAGGGCTGATAAAGAACCGGTATGTGGGAAGGACGTTCATAATGCCGAGCCAGCAGAAGAGGGTGGATGCTGTGCGGATGAAGCTCAACGCGGTGCGCCAGGTGGTCGCGGGAAAGCGGATCGCGCTCGTGGACGACAGTATAGTGCGCGGCACCACGCTCAAGGAAATAGTCTCGCTTGTGCGGAACGCCGGAGCGAAGGAGGTGCACGTGCGCATAACCTGCCCGCCCATACGCGCGCCGTGCTTTTACGGCGTGGACATGTCAACTTACAAGGAACTGGCTGCGCACACCAAATCAATTCCTGAAATAGGGAAGATGATTGGCGCCGACAGCATAGGCTACCTTTCCATGGAAGGGCTCAGGAAGGCGATCGGAATCCCGATCTGCACCGGCTGCCTTGACGAAGGCTACCCCACCCCTTACGCTAAAAAGCTTGCAGACGAACAGAAATGAAGTGGTATGATGGCAGTAGTCATGATTCAGACGGACGAAATAACCAGGATGACCGGTCTCAGGAAGGAGCAGGTGCTGGAAAGCCTCAACAACATAGGGATGCCTGCCGAAGAGGCGGAAGGTGAGATTGTTGTGGAGATCACGCCGAACAGGCCCGACCTTTTCTCCATCGAGGGGCTTGCCAGAGCGCTGGATTCGTTCCACGGCAGGAAACCCAGGAATTATTCAGCGAAGAAATCCCAGTACGTTGCGAAAATAGACCCCTCGATCGGCAAGTCCAGACCATATTTCGTCTCAGCGGTGGTCAAGAATGTGAGGATGGACGAAAGCGCGCTCAAATCGCTCATCCAACTCCAGGAGAAGCTCCATGAAACAGTCGGAAGGAAAAGGAAAAAAGTCGCCATCGGCGTGCACAACGCCGATGAGGTCGTTTTCCCGCTCGAGTACAGATTTGTGAAGAACGAAAGGTTCGTACCCCTGGACTTCGACCGCGAGATGGACATCCCGGAGCTGCTGGAAAGCCATCCCAAAGGCAGGGCGTACGCGCACCTCGTGAAGGACGGCTACCCGATGCTCTACGACAGAAAAGGTGTGATTTCATTCCCTCCAATAATAAACAGCGAGCGCACCCGCGTGACTGAAAAGACAAGGAACTTGGTGATAGACATCACCGGCACTCATCTTGGAACCCTCAAAGGCGTGCTCAACATACTGGTCTGCGCGCTCGCCGACCGCGGAGGCGAGATTTATGAGGTCGCTGTCGGCAAAGCAACTTGCCCTGAGCTCGAGCCTGTGAAAATGGCTGTGCAGGCGGAGGAAATAAGCAAGCTCCTCGGCCAGAAGTTCAGCAAAAAACAAATATTCGAGAACCTCGCACGCCTCGGCTGGCCCAACGACGGGAAGAACGCGCTAGTGCCACCTTACAGGATGGACGTGTCGCATTACGCCGATATGGCTGAAGACGTCGCGATCGCGATAGGATACAACAATTTCGAACCCTCGCTGCCCAATTTCTTCACCCCAGGCGCACTCGCGTACAACAACGACGATGTGAGGCAGGCGATGGTAGGCCTCGGGTTTGTGGAAGTGGTAAATTACGCGCTCACGAACGAAAGAAAGCTCAAGCTCGTGCACAAGGACAGCAGGCCTGTGAAGGTGCTCAACCCCAAGACAGAGGAATTCACGCTGCTGCGCACCAATCTCGCAGTTTCGCTGCTTGACAACCTGGCGCTGAACAGGTCGCAGGAGCTTCCTATAAGGATTTTCGAGATAGGCAGAGCGTACGAAGGTAAGGAGAAAATCCACCTGGCCTTCGCGATGTCCGCAGAAGCGATTGATTTCAGCGCCATACGCGGCGTCTTGCAATCCGTTTCGTCCGTCATGGAGAAGGGATTCGAGCTCAAGCCGTCCAAAAGCAGGATGTTCATCACAGGTAGGGGGGCTGAAATATATTTGGATGGTAAAAAAGCCGGTGAAATAGGTGAAGTCTCACCTTATATACTGGAAGGTTTTGGTATAGAAAACCCAGTCTGCATTTGCGAAATAGAGATAATGGATGTGTAGAGGGACCCCATAGTTCCACTATTATTCTAAGCAAGGTTTCCCAGTTTCAATAAAGCTGCTCCACATTCTCAGTTCGTATCTTATAAACCTCTATTTCCCCTTTGAAACCTCTGAAAAACGAATCCATCACTTTCTCGTACTTATCAGCAACTGCAAGCACCGATTTTGTCTTGAACGAAAAATCAGCAAGCCGAATCTTGTTGAAATGATAATAAAAACTGCGTTTCAGCCTTCTATAATCCCCTTTCTTCTTAGGTTTCAAGTCATAAAAATAAACCAACATCAAATCACCAACCCCAATACAAATGTAACTATAGTTACATACGTTTTTAATTTTTAATATTGTATTTAATAGTGGAACTGTACCCCCTACCCCACTACTTACTCTATTTTTTGTTGTTTGTTTCCGGCCTCCAGCTGTTGGCGTTTTGACGGCTATTTCATGAAAAGCTTCTACTTTTCCCGATCCAGTTCCCAGCTCCTGGCTTCTGTTTCCAACTTTCCAACTTCCAAATTGTTTTTATTCACCAAACCCCCAAAACAACATCATGAAGCTCGAACCGAGGGAATACCAGAAATCCATATTCAATTCCATAAAAGAGCAGGGCAACATGCTCGTGGTGCTTCCCACAGGGCTGGGCAAAACCCTGATCGGTTTCATGCTTATAGAAGAAAAAATAAAAAGTGGGAAATGTATGTTCCTCGCTCCGACCCGCCCGCTTGTGCACCAACACTACACCTCTTTCCTCCAGATTTCCGAAACCGATTCGGCATCGGTCGCGACAGTGACCGGCGAAATCCCGAAAAAGAAGCGCGCTTCACTATACGAAAAGAAAGTTATATTCTCCACCCCCCAGACGATAAAGAACGACCTCCTTTCCGGAACACTTGCAGACCCGTCCGCATTTTCCCTCTGCATATTCGACGAGGCGCACCGCGCGGTGGGCAACTATGCGTACACACTCGTTGCTGAAAAGATGAAGGAAAGCGCCCTCATAGTGGGGCTGACCGCCTCCCCGGGCGGAAACCGCGAGCGCATATCCAAGATACTTTCCAACCTGTTCATAAAGAACGTCCAGCTCAGGACCAAGCACGACGCAGACGTGAAAGGGTATGTGAAGGAAATCAAAATCAAATGGCTTGAAACTACACTCACCCCGGAATTGAAAGAGGTCAAATCCATCCTGGATTCCCTCATCTCGACCTATTCGCGCAACCTTGCGGCAATGGGCTTCCCACCTCAGATAAAATCCAAACGCCTCTTCCTCGCGCTCCGCCAGAAGATACTGAATATCCAGAGCAACGCCAAATACCCCATCCTCGTCACATACTCCATCCTGCTCAACCTGCTCCACATGCAGGAGCTCGTGGAAACCCAGGGCGCATCAGCGCTCAGGAGCTACCTGGAAAAGATGGCGGCTAAGGACACCAAGAGCGCATCAGCCCTGCTCAGGAAGCCTGAAATAGCGCGCATCAAGGCGATGCTCACATCAACTTCTGAGGAGCACCCCAAGCTCGCCATGCTCCTCAACCTCCTGAAGAAAATGGAAGGGAAGAAAGTGATAGTGTTCGCGCAATACCGGGACCAGGTGGCGCTCATAGAGAAAAAGCTGGTCGAAGCGGGAATCCCCGCGCGCATGTTCCTCGGCAAGAAAGGCGACTACACGAAAAAGCAGCAGGAGGAAACCCTTGACCAGTTCCGCTCCGATGCGTTCCGCGTCCTAGTCGCCAGTTCGATAGGCGAGGAAGGGCTCGACATCCCGGCAGTGGACGCAGTGATATTCTACGAACCGACGCCGAGCGAGATACGGAGTATCCAGCGCCGCGGCCGAGCAGGCAGGTTCAAGGAAGGTGAGGTCTACATCCTCATAACCAAAGGCACCCGTGACGAGTTTTTCCACTGGGCAGCGATAAACCGCGAAAAGAGGATGAAGCGCATAATCTCAGGCATGCAGAAAAGCTCCAGCAGCCTTCTGGCCACAGACCAACAACCAGAAAAAACCCATTCAGATGCAAAACCCGAAACCCACGCATCAGGACAATCGCGGCTAGACCGCTTTTTCTAGCGGTCTGAACTTCCTTTTTTCCCCATACCCGCCTTTTCCGAACCGCTCCTTGAAATAGTAAATCGCAGCCGCAGCAGCCACGAAAACTGCGCTCGCGAGAAGCACTCCGCTGTAATCCTGCCTGTCCTCTGCAGCGGAAAGCACCTTGATTATTTCATCACTGGCTTCGAGCGCCTTCACATATTCCCCCGCTTCCAGATAGCTGTCGAGTTCCGCAGCCAGCGCAGCAGCCTTCTTCCTTTCCTTTTCCTGAATCTTCTGCCCGTACGCCTCGTACGCCGCCATCGCTTCCTGCGCGTTGCGCCCTGCTGCTCCTTCCAAATAATCCAGCGTGGATTCCATCCCTCCTATATAATCAGAAATCGAGGCGTACTGCCTCCCAATCTCATCCATATCCTCTTTTCCTATCGCTTTCTTCATGCTGGAAACCGCAGCCTTCACATCCGCACTGTCCACCTTGAAAACGCTTTCGAACCTGCTTCCTTTAGCATCCGAGGCTGCTTTTGAATAATCGTCCAGAACCGCTTCCGCTTCCTCTACGAGTGCCTGCGCCCCTTCCGCAATCTCAGCCCTTTTCGCCGCGCTCGCGTTCTCCAACACCTCTACATTCGCCTCCAGCCCGTCCAGCGCTGCATCCAATCCGAATGCATCAACAAGCTCCCCGCTCGCCTCGAATTTGTCATACTCCGCCCTGGCCTTGCCGAACATCACCGAGACCTGCGCATCCGCTTCCCCATTGTCCAGATACCTCGCATACAGCCGGTTGAGCTTGCCGGAAGCGTTTTTCCTGTACTCCTTCATCTGGTCCGCGAGCCACCCATTGTCATATCCACTGAGCGCAGAGACCTGCGCGCTCGCATTCATCCCCTCCAAGGAGGAAATCAGCCTCTCGAGGTAATCCTTTCTTGCTGAAACCTTATCGTACAATCCACTTCTCACAACAGCCTCGCCGAGCGCAGCGCCTATCTTGTTGATTTCAGCCGCCACTTCAGAACGCAGCCTGTCGCGCTTCGCTTCGAGCTTCTCCAGCTCCACCTCATCCTTCCTGATCTGTTCGTATGCCTGCTGGAGCTTTTCCACTGCCCTTACCTCATCCATAGCAGCAAGCGCATCGCTCGCTTCGTCCACCAACGCCCTCGCACTAGCGCTGATGTTGGAGGCGTTGAGCTCTTTTATGGTCGCGTTGACGTATGCAGAGGTGTTGTCCACGTAATAACTCACCTCGAACCTCGCGGCCTTGCCCTTCTTCAGTCCGTACAC
>JBBITJ010000005.1:13979-38346 GCA_037440825.1 Microcaldota archaeon
CCACGTAATAACTCACCTCGAACCTCGCGGCCTTGCCCTTCTTCAGTCCGTACACACGCACCACATATCCGTCTGCGGTTTCCATAGCCTCGACTTTTTCCCCAGTTACTGTTATCACTTGCTTTTCCCGCACCTCGTCCTGTGGCGGCACTTCCGCGAAAGTTTCAAGATATACCATATCCACATTTGGAACCAGCTCGATCTGGTACCTCTGGTACGTTCGTTCCCCTATCTTGGTACTCAGGTTCTTGGCGAACTTCCTTTCATACGCGTCTTGCATGGTGTATTGCGCTTCGAACGTGTGCAGCCCCTCCTCAAGTTTCCTTGAAACCATTCCCCCTTCCCCAATCGCGGCAGGCACTCCATCTATGTAAAGCCCGTCCCACGTTTCCGCCACAGCGAAGCGCCAGACATCCCCTATCGTGCGCACATCTCTTGACTCGGTGATCATTGCCGAATAATTCTGGAACCCGATCGCGTCCACACTAACCTTCTCCGTTTTCATCACTACTTCCCGCTTTTCAAACAAATACCTCTGCCTTTCGTAGCCGCCTATCGCCTTCAGATAGAGCCTGATTTTCCCGTCATAGTAAGCCACGCCCCGCAGCAAGTCTGCGCCTATCACGACGTCATCCTGGCTGAATTCCACTTTCGAGCCCGCTTCCACCACCAGATTCTTGCCTGCGTAAGGTGCCGCATTGACCACTATGATCTCGAGGCTGGATTCAGATTCGCCGTCCAGCACCGCATCCTCGGAATAGAGCGAAGCGCTGGCCAGCAGCCTGCCTGCACCCAGATTCACCATGCTTTCGTGCGCATCCTTCAAAATCTCCCCATACTTTTTCCGTAGTTCAGCGAGCGAGCCGACCGCTTCAGGGTACGAAATCGTCCCGGCAGACACAAGCCCTGCTTCGGCTTGTTCAACCATGAGTGCGAGGTCCGTGCAACCCTCCCCGCATTCTTCTATCGCAGCAATCACCTCCCCTCTCAACCTGGGAAGGTCCGAATACCGTTCCATCGCGCTTTCACCCACGCTGGCGATTATCGCCGAACACCCTGCCAGCAGCGCGGAAGCGTTGTCCCCATTTTCCAGCACCGAAAGGTACGCTCTCTCGAATTCCACCTGGATGCCGTCAGTTTCCGCCCGTGCGAGCAGCGCCTCCGCTTCCGCGCACGTTCCAATCGCGCTCCAGTTCGTATCAGCTTCAGCCTCGCTCGAGACCGCGAGCGCAGCCTCGGCATCAGCGATCGCCCTCGCATAATACTCTAGCCTCCTTCCCTGAATTTCCTCATCCAGCCCTGCCTGGAATTCAGCTTCTGCATCATCGTAAAGCGCCTTTGCCCTGGAAGGCCAGGCAGAGCTCGCGAATTTCCTCTCCACGTCAGAAATCCTCACCCTGGCTTCGCCTTCATACTCCTGCACGACCGTTTCAACCACGTCCAGCGCAGCCGAGAACTCGTCTTCCGCCTGCTTCGCAAGCTCCCTTGCCGCAGTCGCGTTTGCGAGCGCATTCTTCAGATAGCCGCTTCCGCGGTGGGCTGCAGCTGTCTCGGCATATTCCAGCCTTCTTTTCGCCTCCGCGACGTGCCTCTTACCGCTTTCAGCCAATTCGTCCACTGCAGCGAGTCCGTCCCCTATGTTTTCCCCGAATACCGCGCTTCCCCCTACCCTCCACAATTCGGCATCGTCCGCTGCCTGCTCCATCAGCTCCGCAGCGGCAATCTCCGCAACAGCTTCCGCGCGCACGCTTTCGTAATTTGCCGCGCTTCCGCTTACCTGTGCATCCACCTGCGCTGCAGCCGCATTTACCTTATTCACAGCGCCGAAGTAATCGTCGCCTATGATATTCATGGGCCAGCCGAACTCTATCAGGGGCACGTCGTCATAAACCCGCAGGGTGTTGTTCTCCAGCATGCTCCTCACCAGCGCGAAATCCCCGCTTCCACCTTTTCCAGCAGCAGCGAGCAACGCCTCCGCTTCCGCGCACGCTTCGTGCCCTGCGACGTCCTGTCCGCAAACCCCTGCGTATTCAGCTTCAATCAGCGCAGCCTCCAATCCAACAAGCGCTCCATTCAGCCTCTTGACCCGCGCTTCGAGCGCATCTAGGGCATTGTTCATCGTCCCTCTCCATGCCTTCGCGTAATCTTCCGAGAACCACCTCTTCGCGATGAAATACCTGAAATCCCGGCCGAAGTTGAGATTGCAATTAATCGCCCTGTCCACAACGAAGCACGCGCAGTTCGCGTCTCCGGAAGCGGCGCATATGTCCTTCACGTTATATATGTAAGGCAATATCCAGTAATTGGTGAAGTCGTCGACCTGCGTCCAGATGTTTCTCGCCAGCGAATAGTTCCCTTGTGCCTCGCGCACAGTGGGTGCGTCCCTATACTCCCCTTCCACGGAATTCACCGCGAGCCGGTCCAGGCTCGCCTGCGTTTGGTATATATCCCACTCCGGCGAGAGCGGCGGCACGAGGGTGTAATCCACTACATCAGAATTCCCTGGCCACTGGACCTCATAATTCCACGGCCTCGCGAACGTCTGTGGAAAAGGGTCTATCGCAAACGAAACTAGAACTAGCGCAAGGAGCCCAAAACCTTCCTTTTTGAGCATGTTTTTCTATTACAAGCAACATATATAAACTAAAAGGGTATATAAGCAGCGAAAGTTTCTTGCCCCTTTTGGACCCCTTTGTTCTATTCACCCAAACTGCGTATGCGTGCACGCTTTAGCGTCACGCATATGCATCAAATCCACTATTTGCTCATTTTACCAAATTCAATATAAGACGTTCTCTTTCCTTCCACAACAAATTTCCCGACAGAAAGCATGCGTGCGACTTCTTTGACGCACTCGTGCTCCAGCGGCCTCATTAACTCATACACCTCTTCCTTGCTCCTGCAATTCGAGATGTCTGCACACTTCTGATACAATATCGGTCCGGCATCCAACTCAGGCGTCACAAAATGAATGGTGACTCCGCTCACTTTGCACCCGTGATTGTAAGCCTGCCCCTGCGCGTCTAATCCAGGAAACGAGGGAAGGAGCGCAGGATGGAGGTTGATTATTTTGTTCTCGTATCTTTTGAAGAATTCCGGCGCCTTCAGGAGCAGCATGTATCCCAGCAGATAGACGTAATCCACCTTGTAGCTTTCCAATATCCTCAAAATCTCGCGGTCCATGTCCTCCCTTGTCTTGAATTTCTCCCTCAAGACGACCTGCACAGGAATCCCGGCCTTCTTCGCCCTCTCTATCGCCCCGGCTTCAGCGCGATTCGTTATCAGCACCTTTATCTCCGCGCCCTTTATTTCGCCTGATTTAATTCCGTCTATGAGCGCCTGGAAGTTCGTCCCGTTTCCGCTTGCAAGAACTCCGAAAGAAACCATATTCATCCCTCCAGTACCCAATCCTCGGCAATTATTTTATCCATTCGCATGTCGTGCTTCTCGCGCGGCAGCTTCGGGACGACCTGCCACTCGTAACATACCCCTATCGAATAAACGTCATGCTTGGCCAGGTACTTGTCGTAATACCCTTTTCCGAATCCAAGCCTGTACATCTCCAGATCAAAAGCGAGTCCAGGCACCACGAGCAGCTCAGGAACCTCTTCGGTTTCGCCGAGCGGCTCCATTATGCCCAGCTGGCCAGCAGCAAGGCTCTCAAAACCTTCGAATTCGCAGAATGCGATCTCGCCCGTCCTGATCCTAGGCAGATATATTGTCTTCCCGAATTTCAGAGTTCGCTCTATCATCTCCTTCGTGCTTATCTCGCCCTTCATGGAATAGTAGAAACCGACGCTCTCGACTTTCAGGAATTCCTCGTCTGAGAAAAGGTTCCTCATAACCTTCGCGCCCGCTTCGGAAACATCATCGTCGCTGAGTGAAGCCCTCCTCAGGGTCATCTCCTCCCTTATCTGCTGCTTACTGTTCATCGATCCTGAACCTCAAAAGCGCGGCAATGCCGCCCAATCCCTTCAATTCCTGTCCAGGTTCGGCCTCGGAAGAAAAAACCACGACGACCGCGCTTTTCTCAGCCTCCTCGGCGAGCTTCTCCGCGCGCTTGTCCGCCCTCAGCAATTCGTCAAGCACCAGCACGGTCTCCGCAGCCCCCAGTCCAAGCGCTTTCTCCACTTCCGCAGCCCCGTATGTGGAAAGCCCGTCCTCCTTGTTTATATGCATCATCACTTTCCCCATGAGCTCGGCTTCCTTCTCTATCCTCGCTTCTCCTATGAGCTTGCCCACTATCCCGCGCTTGAGCAATTCGCTCACTCCATTCCGCTCCGCATAGCTCACATTCTCGAAGCTTGAGCGTTTAAGCAGCGCCGCGTTCTTCTTCTCCAGATATTTCCTGAAATTGTCCTTCTCGAACCCGGGCCCAGCTATTATGTAGCGTTCTTCGTGCATCTCCATTTCCCGGGCGATCTCAGCGTAGTATGCGGTTTTCTTCTCCTCGAACTTCTCATCTCTCTTTCTCGCCTCGCTGTAAATCTCGGGTCCGAACTCCACTCCGTAGCCCATCACGAGCGCAGTGAGCGCCTTCTCGTCATCCATCACTATTATGCGCACCTTCGGCCTCTTCGCCTCCTTCTCCGCCTCCTTCAACCTCTTTATATGGTGCGCCTTCCACTCCTTTATGATAGTTATTTTCTCACCCTTCTCCGCGTCTATCGTATGGTACTTCCCCCGCTGCACGAACTCCTCGGGAGTTCCCTGAACGATCTTCCCGCTCAGCCGGAGTTTGTTCGCGTATTTCGCGAACTCCACCTTCTCGATCTCGATTCGCACGAAAACCGGCTTCTTCACTTCCTCGCTTCCCAGCTTCACGCTCCTGAAAGTCCTGGCTTCCGCGAAATCCCCTGGTTCCACTATCCTCTCCAGATGCCAGAGGTCGTCAAGCGTTTCCGGAACGAGCTTCGCCTCGCCGGTTTTCTTGTCTATCCCAAGGATTCGCATGCAGAAATTATGGGGGCTTTTTTTATAAACAGAGCTATCTGCCTTCCTTATTTTTCCCGCAGCCAGTGCTTTCTTCTGGGCGAATTCCTGCCTGGAAATGCCCGGACGTGCCGATCATGATCTGCGCCATGCGCATATGTGCCCGCCAACATTAAAATCATTCTCCATGAAATAGGCGCATGAAGTGCATATTGGGCGGAACATTCAACATCCTGCACAAAGGGCACCGCAAATTGCTGGAAGCCGCGCTCGCGTTCGACGAATTGGAAATAGGGCTCACGAGCGACAGGTTCGCCAGAGAAATCAAGAGCTATCCGTCAGTCCCTTATGGGAAAAGGAAATCCAATCTAACTGCGTTCCTGGAGTCCGTGCTCAAAAAATCAAAAATCGAATTCTCGATAAAGCAAATAGACGACAAATACGGCTTCGCGCACAAGAGCGACGCAGACGCGATAATCGTCTCGCAGGAAACCGAAGCTGCGGCGCAGGAGATAAATGCTTTGCGTCTGCGCCTCAGGCGCAAGCCGCTGAAAATAATTTCCGTTCCAATCTCCTACGCAGAAGATTACCTGAAAATCTCCTCGCAGCGCATCCACGAAAAGAAGATAAATGCGGAAGGCAAACGCCTCAAGCCCGTGCTCTTCGCTCTCGGCACAGTCAATCCGAGCAAGAAGGAAGGCGTGGAGAACGCAGCGAAAAAGCTCTTCAAGAAATTCAAGGTGCAGGCCCTGAAGGTGAAGAGCGGCATAAGCGAGCAGCCGTTCGACGAGGAAACCGTGGAGGGCGCGATGAACCGCGCGAAAGCAGCCTATTACACCACTGGCGCTGATTTCGGAATCGGGATAGAGAGCGGCATATTCAAACTAGGCGAATTCCTTCACGATATTGCAATCTGCGCCATTTTCGACGGCGAACGCACCACTCTTGGAAACAGCATGGGCTTCCAGATGCCGCCTCAGACGCTCCAATTGCTCTCGCAGCACAAGGATTTGGGCGCTGTGATGGAGGGGCTTTCCGGAATAGAAAAGATAGGGTACAAGAAAGGCGCGATCCACTATCTGTCCGCAGGCCTCCTCGACCGCCAGATGATGAACGAACAGGCATTTTTGTGCGCGATGATCCCTCGCATCTCCGAAGCGAAAGGGGTTTTCAGGTACTTCTAATCCTCTACTCTTTCCATAGGGCTGTAGCACCCGTTCTGCTGGCAGTCAGTCATCTTCTCTTCCAGCTCGTTCTTTATGGAATCTATTCCCCAGCCGTACCAGTCGCCCACGTACACCATGGGCACGTAGAACTGGTCCTTCGGAACACCGTAAGCGTCAGCGAATCTTTCATACATCAACCAGCCTTCGCCAGTGCTTATATCGTACTCTATCCAAGCGGAACTTTCGTTGTACGTGGATTTGAGCTGGAGCACCCATTTCCTCAGCTCCACGCACGCCGAGCACCCTTCCTCGTAAAAATAAACAACTGTCACATTCCCTTTCTCCAATTCGAGATTGTCGAAAATGGAATCAGCGCCGCTTTCATCCACGTCCGCGAAATCCCCCCAATCTCCGGAAGGGTTCTCCATGTTCAGCACATCTGAAAAGTCAGGACCTTTGGCCTGCTGTTGGCTGGCGCATCCGAAAAGCGCAATCAGAGCGAGAAATGCCGCGAACGTGAATCGCATAATCCAACATAGCGTCCAAAATTTTAAGATGCTTGCCAAAACCCCAAATAGCGTATTTGACGATGGTGTGCGCGAGTGCTCTATGCATCGCGCGCACTCGGTTTGGGTGCGTAAAACAAAGTTCCCAGAAGGAGCAAGAATATTCGTGCTTTATTGCCTCTTCTAACCCACTGGAAAGCACCCCTTCCTTTATTATTATATATAGTATATCTTATATAAGAAAAGAACGGAACCTCTTTCGGGCTCCAAAAACGGTGAATAAAATGGTAGACGAGGACTTTGAAGAAGTAAGCGGAAGCGAACAGCAGCAGGAAACCCAGGGCGGAGGAAAGCGCCCGGAGCTGCGCGTGGTCCAGCCCGTGACCGACCGCGACGGGAAAACTATTTTCAAGAGCGTGGGCGGGATGTGGAAGAACGTAAGCAAGAACGGCAACGAGTTCTACACCCTGAAAATAGGCGAGCTCAAGCTCCTAGTGTTCCCCAACACCCCCCGAGACCAGTCGTTCTAATGAAAATATGAAAGGCGATCAGCATGGCAGAGAAAAAAGAAAAAGACGAAAAGGAATCGAAGTATGTGAAGTACGAAGACCTTGAGGACCTTCCGGGAATAGGTCCCGCGACAGCGGAAAGGCTGAAAGCCGCAGGATACAAGGACATCGCGAGCATAGCTTCCGGAACACCGCACGAGCTTGCCGAAGTCGGCGATTTCGGCGTGGAAGCCGCGAAAAAAGCGATAGAGGCGGCGAAATCCTCCCTTGAAATAGGGTTCGAGACCGCTGACCAGGTGTTCGAAAGGAGGAAGAACATCGGCAGGATAAAGACCGGCTCCCAAGAGCTCGACGAGCTGCTCGGAGGAGGGGTGGAAACCCAGTCCATAACCGAATTCTTCGGCAGGTTCGGCTCAGGAAAATCCCAGGTTGGATTCCAGCTCGCGGTGAACGTGCAGAAGCCTGTCGAACAGGGCGGGCTCGGAGGTAAGACGATATTCATAGATACAGAAAGCACATTCAGGCCAGACAGGATAATGCAGCTTGCCGAAGCCCAGGGGCTCGACCCGCAGGAGGCGCTGAGGAACATATACATCCAGCGTGCAGAAAATTCCGACCACCAGATGCTTCTCGCTGAAAGGGCGGAATCCCTGATAAAGGAGAACAACGTGAAGCTCATGATAGTGGATTCGCTCACTTCGCACTTCCGCGCGGATTACGTTGGAAGAGGCGCGCTTGGAGACAGGCAGCAGAAGCTCAACAAGCACATCCACCTGCTCCAGAAGCTCGCGGACAAGTACAACATCGCAATCTACATCACGAACCAGGTTATGGACAATCCTGCGATAATGTTCGGCGATCCAACTACTCCCATAGGAGGGCACGTGCTCGCGCACGCCGCAACCTACCGCGTCTACGTGAGGAAGAGCAAGGAAGAAAAGAGGATTGCAAGGCTCATAGACTCCCCCAACCTTCCTGAAGGCGAGCGCGTGTTCAAGGTCACCCCTGAAGGGATAAAGGACTAGTTTTCTTTCCGTTTTGTTTTCGCCCTTCGTTCTTTGGGGCGGGCTCTCACTTCTAAATATTGGCGAAATCCTTAGGTCCCTTTCCCCTGGGGAATATCTTCTGCCCCGCGCTCTTAACAGGAAGCTGGTTCTCCTCAGCCACCCTTACCATCTCGTTTATCGGAAGGCTCCTAGCGCAGGAAAGGTAAGGTATTTTTCCAACCGGCCCATCTTCCCTCTCGACAACAAAATCCTGCCTCTGCCTTATCCCGGCTATGGTGACATTCAGCGTCACTTTCCCGATTTGCAGAATCTGTTCCCTATCCATGTCAAACATCCACGAAATTTATTACTCTGTCTCCAATCGCGCTCACAACTTCGCCTTCCGCGAGCTCGATCACCTGCTGGCCGTCCAGTATCAGGTCCGCCGCCCCCCTGGTCCTCACAGTTATCTCTGAAGCCACTGGCGCGAGCCTGGGCTTGAAGCTCCTCAGGTACGGGCATATCGCAACCACTTCGACGAGGAAATTCGATTTCTCTATCGTGAATCCGCCTGCTGAATAAGCGTATCCGCTCGCCCCTGTGGGAGTGGATATTATCACCCCGTCCCCTCCGAACCTGAACGTCTCCTTCCCGATAACCACTTCATTCTCTATGAAGTTGTGCTTCCTCGAATGCACTACTGCGTCATTGAGCGCCCATCCAACATCCTTCCCGTCTATTTTCACTGAAAGCGCAGTCCGTTCCTCCACTTCCAGCTTCTTCATCTTCATTATCTTCTCGATTGCGGGCTTCCAGTTGCCTGAGTTCGCCTGGCACACCTTGCTCCTCTCGCTCCCGATAGCGAAAACAGCTCCGTGTACGTTTCCCTTGTTGTAGAATATCGTCCCGTCTCCCCCTATGAGCACGCACACGTCCTCCCTGGCGGAAACGAGCTCCTGCTTCCTGGATTTGAGCAGCTGCTCAGCCTCCTTCGCGACCTTTGCAGCCCATTCTTTGGCAGGATTGAAAATTATCCTGAATCTCATGCTATCATTGGAGTGCTTGCACGTAGACCTTCCGGTTCCTGGGTCCGTCGCCTTCCACAAGCAGTATGCGCTGCCAGCTCCCCAGCGCTAGTTTGCCGTTATGCACGGGGACCACCACGCTCGTGCTTATGAGCGCGGAAAGCAAGTGCGCTTCGGCATTACCGTCAACCTTGTTGTGCCTGTAATCCGCCTTAGGGGCTATCCTGTTGAAAAAGTCCTTGTAATCCTCCTTTATGTTCGGCTCGTACTCGTTTATCGTGACTGCTGCGGTGGTGTGCGGAACGAAGACAAGGCACGCGCTGCCCTCCTCGTCCTTCATCGCCTCCTTGACGAAATGCGTGATGTCCAGCACTTCGGTCTTTGCCCTGGTCTTCACCATGAACTCCTCCATCTAATCCCCTTTTTTCTTCTTTATCATTCCCATCACAGGGTGGCTGCCGAAGATCCTGGTGTAGTTCTTTATGAATGCGAGGAACGCCTTGGGCCTTCCTATGACCATCTTCCCATCCATTTTCCTCGTGGGGAACCCGAGCCGCATGAACAGCAGCTCGTCCGAGCTTCCGAACCTCTCCAGGTACACGATACCCTGCTCGCTTATCCCTCCAACCGCGTCGAACACGCCCGCGAGGTAGTTCGCCGAATACTCGTTTATGTACTTGTACCTTTCCAGCTTGCCGTCCTCTATCTCCTGGAAGAATTTCCTGTACTTGCTGTGGTAGAAATAGATTTTCCATTCGTCGGAGAGCAGCTTGTCCGATTCGGTGAGCTTCTGCTCCAGCACCTGCTGCGCGAAAATCTCCTGCATCTTCTTGTTCCCCTCTATGCCCACTCCTTCCTTGCTGCGCCTCTTCGACCACAGCCCTATGAGGTATGAGAGTTCCGGGGTGAGCTTTATCTTCATCAATATCACACTTGCTCAATGAACAAGCTTTTCCTTCTCTTTCTCCTGCTGCTTCTGCTCAGGCAGGACTTCCTCCTTCTTCGGAACCACAGCCGCCTTGCTCATCTGTGCCTTGAGCTCCATCGTGAGCAGCTCGTCAACGCTCATCGCGAACTTCCTTGCCGCCTTCGCGGAGAGCGAATGCCTTGCGAATATTCCTTCTAGTTCTTTCTTCTCCTCGGCGGAGAATGGCTCCTTGCCTTCCCCTGCACGCCTGTCCGCGGATTCCAGCAGCGCCGCGAACCTCTTCACATCCGACTCGCTCTGCTCTCCTCCTGCAAGAGTGGAGAGTATGGCCCTTGAGATGATAATATTCCTCTTTTCTGTCCTGAGAAGCAGCCTTTCCACAGCCCTGGTGTCCTTTTCACCCAGCTTGCCCATGCGCAGCGCGTGCACAACGCGATTCGCAAAAGCCACGAAC
Organism: Microcaldota archaeon; assembly: GCA_037440825.1. Classification (GTDB taxonomy): domain Archaea; phylum Micrarchaeota; class Micrarchaeia; order Anstonellales; family Bilamarchaeaceae; genus JAHJBR01. Next base: position 24,486 of record JBBITJ010000005.1, read on the forward strand.
GAATCGTTGACGTTCATTTATATCGGAATAGTGATGTTCTAAATCCTTTAAAACCCTTTTCTACCTAAATATCCTTAGTGGACCCAGGTGAGCCCCGGGTCCCGGGTTTCGAGTTTTGCATTCCAAACTGAAAACCGCAGGCTGGAAACCGCAAATGAAACCCGTTCAACCCAAAAAGCGCCTGCTTTCTGGGCCCGTAGCTCATCCAGGTTAGAGCGATGGTCTTATATGGCGTCCTCTAATACATGTTATTAGATGACTGTCTGAGCTAGCCATAGGTTCGGAGTTCAAATGTCAGCCCAAGGGGGCAAGCCCCCTTAGTCCGACACCACCCAAACCCCCAAATTTGAGTGGTATCACGTTTCTCGTTTCCGGCAAACCGGAAACTCGAGACAGGAAACTGAAATTCTCCGCGGGCCCAATTTTCTTCTGTTTCCAGTCTTCAGTCTCCAGTTTCGCATGGGGAAAACAGGGGGCGCAGCCAGCAGGAGACAACTCCAATTTTTCCTACTTGTTTCCCGTTCCGGGTTTCGAGTCCCCGGCTTTCTCCTTCGGCTCCTGCTCCTTGATTATGCCAGCTATGATGTCCTGGTTGGGCACCTTCTCCACCTGCCTGGGCGCAGGCGGCTGGACCTGAGGAGCGAAAGGCGCCGCAGGCTTCTGCTGCACCTTGGCCGCCTCCTGCCTCTTCCTCACGATATAGAATCCATACGCTTGGAGCGCAACTGTGGCGATTCCGAGCCCCACCATCGCTATTTCCGAGATGTTCACGAACGTCTGCCTGCCCACTTTGGTGAAAAGTCCATTTGCCTGCATTACGAAATGGTAGAACGCGAATATGAACGCCACGTAAGCGAGCCGCTGCACGTTCTTCCAGTTCGGCACGTTTTTCACAGCCCAGTCCATGGAAGTCGCAGCTAGAACCACGAATATCACAAGCGCCAGGAGAGCGTAAATTCCGGACTCTATGGCGAGCACGGATTGGAGCTGCCCTCCATACGTGATCAAGAAAGATATCGCGAAATGCCCGAGCACGAATGCGAACGAGGCGATTCCGACCGCCCTCCTGTGCGCAAGCAGGATCGCGAACTCCTTGGGCGCGATTATCGCCAGCGGCCCAATCATTAGCGAAGCGCAGAGCAGCAGGAACCCGCCGAGCCCCAGGAACCTCGCGACAGCCGTGGATGGAGGCACGTCGAAGAGCGCGTTGTACGCCGCGAGCGCAGCCAATGCGGCAACCATGACCATCCAGAGAAAGCTTCCCTTGTCCATAGATATCAACCTTCACGCCCTGCCGCATCGAGGGGCTGGCCGAGCTTCCCGATGATGTACGAGTCGAGCACGCTGTCAGCATACCTAGAATGCCTGTGGCTTCTGTTCGCGCCGTGGTATATTTCGCTGGCGTCGGTTCCGCAATAGTTCTTGAACTCGTCTCCAGCGGGATGCGTGACGTATGACGTAAGGTCTGCCACATTGCCGTCTATGACCATCCAGCAGTCCGAACTGGAGTTGTGCCTCGCTACCTCCTCAAGGGTTAGGATGCTGGGCTGTGCAGCGCTTCCGCCTTCGCTTCCCCTGAGCCCTTCTGCGGCGGGCAGCCCTGCGCTCGGCCTGATCTGCGCAAGATCCACGGGGTTGGCAGTGCAGCCGGCAAGCAGCAGCCCCGCAAGCACAGCAGAAATTACCATGAACATTGAATGTGCGCCCATGCGCTGATTTACCGCTCCCAATTTAAATTAGTTTTCCCAAATTCCATCATGGACGAAAAGCAGTTCAGGGACTACCTCTCGCAGTTCGCCGACGCGGACAAGATTCTCTCTGCGGAAGTGCGCGACACAATTCGCATAAACACCCTGAAAATCGCGAAGGAGGAATTCTTCGCGACAACCGAAATCGAAACAAAACCCACGTTCTACGAATACGGGTTCTATGCAGAAGCGAAGCCCATGGAGCAGAACCCTGAGCCAGACGCCGCAAACGCTGAACCCTTAACCAGGAGCCGGAAGCCCCGCCTAGGCGCCACGTGGGAATACTTCCTAGGTTACATGCACACCCAGTCCCTCTCATCCATGATACCCTCGCTGGTCCTCAACCCAGGAGAGCGCGACCTCGTGCTGGACGCAGCTGCATCCCCCGGTTCCAAGACCACGCACATGGCGATGATGATGGGGAACAAGGGCGCGATACTCGCCAACGACGTGAACTGGGTGCGCGGCTCTGCCCTGTTCGCCAACCTCGCGCGCCTGGGGGTGCTGAACGTGAAGCTCACCGTCCGCGACGCAACGCGGCTGGGCATAAACTCGTATTTCACAAAAGCGCTGGTGGACGTGCCGTGCTCTTCCCTGTCCCAGCCGTTCGCATACAAGAAATTCACCCCCGACCTTTCCTACGAGATATCCAAGACGCAGATAAAGATGCTCTTCTCCGCGTACGACGCTCTCGCGGACGGCGGAGAGCTGGTGTATTCCACCTGCACATACGAGAAAGGCGAGAACGAGGAAGTCCTGAAGCTCCTGCTGGAAAAGAGGCAGGACGCGAAGCTCGCCGGGCTGGGCGTGGAGTTCCCGCACGATTCCGGGCTCTCGGAATACGGGAACGAGTTCCGCAAGGTTGCAAGGATTTACCCCTATCACTTCAGCAGCGAGGGCTTCTTCATAGCCAAGGTCAAGAAAGGAGGTTAGCATGTCCCACGTAACTACGTTCCGTGACTATCTTCAACGCCAATTCGGCATCGCCATCCCCAAGGAGGTCGTGCTCAACGAGCAGGAGGGCGTGATACGCGCATATTCCAAAACCGTGATGATGATGAAGCCCTCCGGCTACATGGGCTTCGTGGCAGGGAAGGTGAGCACTAAAGGGATCGAGGTCAAGGGGGAGTTCGTCCAGCTTTTCGGAAAAAGCGCGAGCCGCAACATTCTCGCCCTGGACGAAGCGCAGGCGAAGGATTTCGTGGAAGCGGAATTCGTGCAGGCCGGGGAAGCGGGGGAAGGGTACAGGATCGCGAAATTCGGGAGGCACGTGCTGGGCGTGGGCAAGCTGCGCGAAGGAAAGTTCTACCCGGACTTCATCGGGAAGGGCAGGAAGCGCGTGGAGAATTCCATGAAGCCTTGATTCCCGGAATCCAAAAACTTAAATTCACTGCTGCAGGTGCAATCCTATGCGCATGCACGTTTTCATAATCGCAATCGCCTCACTGCTGCTCGCCTTCGGCTGCGTTTCAGCCCCTGCAGGAGGGAAGAACGAAAGCGGAAGCGAAACCCCGCCCCAACTTCCTGATTTCGAGGTTTCGGTTTCCCGCGGACGCGGGTTGTCGCCTGTCGCGTGGAGCGATACGATAATCATCAGCTCGAACGGCACAGTGCGGCGCATGCACGCAGTGGGCGGATTCGTTGTAAACCGGACCATGGCACTCGGCGCGGCAGAGCTGGAAGAGGTGCGCAAGCAGCTCTCGGAGGCGGACCTTTCGGAGCTCGACGTGGAATACTCGTGCAGGCAGAACTGCCCTGCAGACCTTCCCGGCACGCGCATCAATATCACATACGGCGCAACAGCGAAGTCAGTCTACATCTACATGCCTGAAAGCGTGCCTACAATAATAATGCAGCTGGACAGGAAAGCCTACGAGCTCAGCCTGCGCTTCGGCGCGGAGCAGGGCGAATTCTGCGGAGGCATAGCCGCGTTCCAGTGCGCCGAGGGCCTGGAATGCGTGCTTGACGGCGCGTTCCCCGACGCAGGCGGGATTTGCTCAGCGCCCGGCGGAAACCTGTCCGCGCTCTCTAATATTTAAAACACCAACCAGCCAATCTATTCCCATGCTTTCAGGAGAAGACAGGGAGGATTTTATCGAGAGCGGCAGGATTGCCGCAAAGGTGCGCGAGGAATCCAGGAAGCTCATAATGGTGGACGAATCGCTCCTTGACATAGCCGAAACAGTGGAGCAGATGATCCTGGAGGAAGGCGCCAAGCCCGCATTCCCGCTCAACATTTCAGTGAACGAGGAGGCGGCGCATTTCAGCCCGGAATCCGGCTGCGAGCGCACGCTCGGCGAGAGCGACGTGGTCAAGGTGGACATCGGCGTTTCAGTGGACGGCGCGCTAACAGACACCGCATACACCACGGACCTTTCAGGCAGGTACGGAAAGCTAGTGGAGGCGAGCGAAATGGCGCTCGAAGCAGCCATAAAATTGATGGTCCCGGGCACGAAAATATCGGAAATTTCCGCCACGATAGAGGAGACGATAAAATCGTACGGCTTCCTTCCCATCTCCAACCTGACAGGGCACATGATACAGAAAGGTTTGCTTCACGCAGGAGTGGAAGTGCCGAACGTGCGCAGCAGCGTTCCCTACTCGCTCAAGGAAGGGGACGTTTTCGCAATCGAGCCGTTCGCCAGCACAGGCAGCGGTTTCGTGCAGGACACGGACCAGGTGGAGATCTTTTCGCTGATAAATCCCAAGCCGCTCAGGCTTCCTCAGGCGCGGAAGATACAGGAATTCATAATGAGGGAATACCGCGCGCTCCCGTTCGCGCAGCGCTGGCTGGATGCAAAGCACTCGCGCATAATGGTCAACTCCGCGCTCAAGGAGATGATTTCCCAGAAAATAGCGGCCGCTTACCCTGTGCTCAAGGATTCCGGCGACGGGCTGGTGAGCCAGGCGGAGCATACCATACTGGTCGAAGAGAAGCCGACGGTGCTCACAAGATGAGGTTTCCTGTTCCCATTTCGCCGACATTTCGGCGAAAGGGCCGTAAAGAGCCAGGCTCTTTCCGGTCGGGTTTCCGGTTTCGAACTGTGATGCGATGACCGACACCAAGCGCAAGTACTATTCCCAGCTCGTCGAATTGCTCAGGAAAGCCGACGTCGCGGTGGAAGTCGTCGATTCCCGCTTCACAGAGGAGACGAGGATAAAGAAGCTGGAGAATCGGTTCGGCAAAAAACTCCTCATAGCCGCGTCCAAATCCGACCTCATACCGAAGGAGCGCCGCAAGCCGGGCTACATCTATTTCAGCAGTAGGACGCGCGAAGGGATAAACGAGATACTGGCCAAGGCGTCCGAAATAGGGCGCAACAACCCCTACCGCAGGACCAAGGAAACGAAGATGGTCATATTCGGAATGCCGAACGTCGGCAAATCATCCCTCATAAACGCGATACTGAAGAAATATGCGGCAGTCACAGGATTCAGGGCCGGGCTCACGCATGGCCCGCAGTGGATACGGCTTTCGGAGGATATGATGCTCTGCGACACCGCCGGAGTTGTGGATCTGCGCGAGAACGAGGAATCCATGGCATTGAAGAGCGCGCTCGACGTCACGGAATTGAAGAGGCCGGAGCAGATCGCAGCCAAGCTCATTTCAAAATCCATGGAGGGCAGCAAGAACCTCCTGTTCATGTTCTACGGCATCACGAGCGCAGAGGACGCTGAAGACGTTCTCATTCAAATTGCGAAGAAGCGCGGGCTCCTCGGAAAAGGCGGCGTCCCGCTCGTGAACGAGGCCGCCAAGATGCTTCTGCGCGATTATCAGAAAGGAAAATTCGTGCTCTAGGTGGTGCGATGGGTTTGAAACTGCATTCGAAAGGAAGCGGCTTCGAGCTCTATTCCCTGGAAGCCGACGGCTTTCCTGCGAACAGCTACATCCTATGTTCCGAAGCCGCGCGTTCCATACTCTACCACCCCTACCTTGCAGGAAAGGAACTGCAGGACACGATGGAAGCTGTGGGAGAGATATTCGCGAAGGCCGCGTCAGCCACAGCGCTCAAAGGAGTGAAGAAATGCGAGCTCGCGGAACTCGTCTATCTGGCCGGAGGGCTCTTCTACGGCGTGAACGAAGGATTCAAGCGCGTCTGGAATTTCGCGATTCCCCAATGCTTCATCGGGATAGGGCGTGTAAAGGTTCCGGGAACCGAGGGCGATTTCATCGCCGAGATTGGATACGAAAATTTCGAGGCTCTTCCGGACAACGCGGCCCTCATAATCGGAGACACGATGGCTACAGGAGCCACGATGGCCGAGGGCATCCGTTCGCTCGGCAAGGCGCTCAGGAAAAGCGGCAAGAGGATACGGAAGCTGGTGGTTTTCACGCTCGCAGGCGCCCCCAAGGCTGCGCGGGCCCTGAAGGCGGCAGCGGACGAGCTCTCGAAATCCAATCCCGGGATGGAAACCTGGTTTTTCGCGTGCGAGCAGCTCTTCACATTGATGCCGGACGGGACGGATTTGAGGTTTTTTGGTTCGGATTCAATAATTCCCGAACCCACGCGCGCATATACGCTGAAAACGTACGGCGAGTGGCTTGGCAAGAACATGAAATGCGCCGTATTCGATTGGGGCACGAGGTGCAAGAACCCGGCTGCGCATTACCGCGAATTCATAGAATATGCGGAGCATGCGGCAAAAGGCGCGCCTCCGGAAGCCAGGGAAAAATTAGAGGGAATGGCGGCATACGCCAAGGCGAAGCTCGGTGAATTATCTGAAAAAATATAGTCCGCAGCCTTGCAATCAGACTTCAGCCTTTATTTTTTGCGAAAAAATAAACGGGCTCGGCAGGATTCTTAGGCGGTATCGCCTCAAAAATAGAGGAAATGCCTGAACCCACAACCGCCCGGTTCCCACCAGAGTTGCCAGTTTTCCGTTTCGGGTTTCGCGTACGAGCCTCGAAACACAGGGCTGGAAACCGCTTTGAGAACCATCAAGCCACAATTAGCTTGAGGCTGTCCGAAGCCGGGCGCGCTATCCGTTGCGCCACGAGCCCACACATCCACTTCTCTTGCTTACTTTTTAAAGAATAATGAGGAATAGGAGATGAAAGGGAAATCAAGGAAAAACCGCTAGGGGGCGCAGCCCCCTATGAGGTTTGTCTATGGAAGAAAAAGAGCGTTCGGAAAAGGACCTCGAGAAGCTGAAGGCGATAATCGCGTATTTCCGCACCCAGCCGTTCGCAAAATCATACTCTGCGCAGCTCGACTTCTCTGAAACCTACTGGAAGGACGCCGAGCATTACCACGAAAAAGGCGACTATTTCACGTCGTTCGGGTGCGCGAACTACGCCTACGGCATACTGGAAGGCGTGCTGCTGAAGGAGAAAGGCAAGACGTTCCACGAGCTCGAGGAGGAAAAATAATGCAATTGAAGAAATCCCTTGGCCAGAATTTCCTCAGGGACAAGAACATCCTCGAGAAGGAGGCCCGCCTCCTCGGCGTAGCCGGCAAGACGGCGCTGGAAATCGGGCCGGGCGACGGCCGCCTTACTGAGCAGCTGCTTCTCGCCGGAGCTAAGGAAGTCATAGCAGTTGAGAAAGACGCCCGCATGGTAGAAATGCTGAAGAACCGCTTCGCAGGCAAGCCCGTGGAAGTCGTCTACGGCGATTTCCTCGAAATCAATCCTAAAGAATACAAAATAGACAAGATAGCGGGCAACATCCCCTACTACATCTCCAGCCCCATAATTTTCAAATTGAAGGAATTCGATTTCGAGGACGCGATAATTATGGTGCAGGACGAGTTCGCGAAAAAGATGGTGTGCAAGCCCGGAGATGCGAATTACGGCCGCCTGAGCGTGACCTCCAACCTTTTCTACGAAGTCAAATACATCCAGAAGGTGCCTGCGCACCTCTTCGACCCCCCTCCTAAGGTGAATTCCGCGATAATCGTGCTTAGGAAGCGTGGTCTGTCCGTCAGCATAGGCGCTGAAAACGTGATACGCGCGCTCTTCCAGCACAAGAACAAAACCGTGCGCAACGCCCTGCTGGATGCGGGCTACCTTGAAAGCAAGGTCAAAGCCCTCGGCGCATTGCTGAAGCTGAGGCCCAGGGAACTCACAGAAGAAAAGATCCTTGAAATCTGCGGAAAATTGGAATGAAATAAAAACAAGATAAGAAAAGAAGGCCTTCGCCGTTTGGGGCGGCGAAGTCAGCTTCGTCGGTTAGTAGAAGAATCTACTTAGAACCTGCTCGGCTTGTGCTTCTTGTAGCAGTCCCTGCAGTACACAGGCCTGCCTTCCTTCGGCTCGAAGGGAACTTCGCAAGCTGCTCCGCAGTCGGAACAAGTCGCAGGATACATTTTCCTGTCTCCGCCAAATCCTCCTCCGCTTCCGTATGCCATATATTCACCTATTTTTTTCTACCTGTTTAGAAACCTGCTTCAGAATTAGGAGATTTTACTCTACTACTCTGCTCTCGGCGCACCCCTTTGGGGCGCTTATCTAAACCAAGTAGCATATGGGATCCGTGGTATATAAACCTATGTATTTGCACGAAAATACACTTATGCCCAGAAAATCTTGGTCCTTGTGCGCATGACTATGATCCGGCTGTGGGTTTCCGCCTTGAGCCGCGTCCTGATGCCTATATCGTTGGTGCAAACTATCGTCCTGGGGTTCGCCTTGCAGTATTCCACTATCCAGTCGTCTGCGGCCCTGATATTGGACTCTATTATGCGGAGCTTGTTCCGCTCTATTATCTCCAGCGCCACCCGCGCCGCAATGCTTTCCTTCTTCCTTCCCTTGGAAAGTCTCTTGAGCTCGGCGAGCACCGGCTCGCCCACCGCCAGTTCGTGCGCACTCTCCACGAGCTTGTCCAGCGCTGCCATGATGTTTATCTTGAATTGATAGGGGATGAGGAGGAAATTCGTGTCCAGTATTATCGTTTTCATGTGCAATCAGCCTGCGATGTTGTGCGCGATCCTGTCCGCGTCGAATTCCTCTATGTCTTCGTAGCCCTGCCCCACGGTCACGTAGAGCACGGGGACCTTAGTCACCTTGGATATGGAAATGACCGTCCCGCCCTTGGCGTCGCAGTCCAGCTTGGTGAGTATCACTCCGTCCAGCCCGAGCTCGCGGTTGAACGTATCGACTTGCTCTATCACTGAGTTCCCGGCAATGCTTTCGCCCACATAAACCTTTATTTCCGGCGCTAGCACGCGCACCATCTTCTTCAGCTCGTTGAGAAGGTTGAGGTTGGTCTCCTGCCTTCCCGCGGTGTCTATGAGCACGACGTCCATGTTGTGCGCCTTGGCGTGGCTCACCGCATCAAAAGCGACGGAAGTCGGATCTGCGCCGTATTTCCCCTTCACGACCTTTATCCCCAGCCTGCTGCCGTGGATCTCCATCTGCTCTATCGCAGCCGCCCTGAACGTGTCCGCAGCAGCGATCACCACCGTGTAGCCGTTCTTTTTCAGCAAATTGGCTATCTTCGCGATCGTGGTGGTCTTGCCGCTTCCGTTCGGGCCGGTGAACATTATCTTAACTGGTCGCGCTTCAATCCTCTTCACCTGCTCCAATATGGGCATGCCGGTGTTTTCCGACATTATCTCCTTTATCGAATTGAAAAATGCCGATTCTATCTTCTGCTGGAGCTCGCTCTTCTTCATCTTGCTGCCCACGAGCTCGTTGCGCAATTCATCCTTTATCTGCTCCGCGACCTCGAAAGCCACGTCTCCCTCGAGCAGCTCCATCTCGAAATCGTCCAGCGCGGAAGATATATCCTTTTCGCTCAGCTCGACCTCGCTGCTGAATATGGACTTCACTTGCGTGGCGAGGCTGAGCTTGACCTTTTCTTCCTTCTTCTCCCCGGGCTTCTTCCCGCCGCCTTTCATTATCGTTGCGAGGAATCCGCCCGTCTCGGTTTCGCATTTTGCCTCGGCCTTAGTCCCCTTCGCAGGCTCGACCGTCGCATTCTGCTCTTTCCACTGCGAAGGAACCTCTGACTTGGCCTGGCCAGAAACCGCAATGGCGACTGCCCCCTCTATTTTTTCATTTTTCTCTCCGCCTGCAGCCGGTCCGTACTCCGCCTTTTTCTCCGCAGCGTGCTGAGGGAACGGCTTCGGCTTCTTTTCCGCGTGCGCAGCCGCGGCATGCGCATGGTGTTTGGAGTATTCATGCTCCTTCTCAATCTTCGCCGGCTTGGACTGCACCTTCTTCTCGTGCTCCTCCACTGCCTTCTTCGCCTCGGGAATGGCCGCAGCGACCTTTTCCTCTATGCGCTCTATTTGTGCCTCAGCTTTTTTCTCTGCCGCCTTCTCCTCCTGCCTGCTAGCTATCTTGTCCACAAATTCGGAAATCTTCTTCTTGAGAAAGTCGAACATGGCATCTACTGCCTGTCAGCGCTCAGCTTTACGTTCAGTTCCTGGAGCTTCTGGTTGATCGCGCCGAGTTTTGCAGCTATCTTCTGGAACTCCGCCTTGAGCCGCTCAGCTGCCTTCTCGGTCGAAGCTATTCTCTTCTTGACCTCGTCTATCGCTTCGTGCTTCTTGAGGCTCACCAGGTATCCGCCGCCTATGGGCACCAGCACCTCCGTGGACGAGACTTTTGCGTTGACCATAGCCCCGCCTCCGATAGGGACGAAGACTGAGTCTTCCTTGAGCGTCTCCACCGATCTGAGCGAATTCTGCAGCTCCGCAGTAGTCATGGACACGCGCTCAATTTCGCCTTCGAGCAGCCTTAGCTGCTCCCTGTAAAGCCTCGCCTCGTAAGCCAGCCTCTGGTACTCGTCTGCCATCTACTGCACCTTGGCGACGCTCTCTATCTTCACCTTCTTCCTGTTAACGCCGTTGACCGACCCTATGAGCGCGTACGTCACGTCTTTCGCGTGCTTCTCGCTCTTCGCTTCGACCTCCTTGCTGAACTTTCTCTTCCCGTTAGGGATGTCCACGGTTCCGTTTACAGTAAATTTCATTCAAATCACCTTATATTTATCCTACTCTGGTTCCAGGCGCAACGCTCTTTTCCGTAGTCAGGAGCACGACCTCCTTTTCCCCCGCAGCGAGCAGCATTCCCTGCGACTCCAGCCCGGCGATCTTCTTGTAATCCATGTTCGCTACGATGATTATATTCTTTCCTACTAGTTCTTCAGGCTTGTAGAACTTCGCGATTCCGGCAACAATCTGCCTTTTCTCGCTGCCCAGGTCCACCTGGAGCTTCAGGAGCTTGTTCGAGCCCTCCACCGCAACGGCCTCGAGCACGCGCGCAACGCGCAGCTCTGTTTTGGAGAAATCCTCGTAGCTCACCATGCGAATCACAGATACCCTAACGCTGCCTCCATCTTCCCTATCTCGAATCCGGTGCTCGCCTCGCCCACGACGAATCCTTTCGAATTCGCGACCATGCCTATGCCCACGAATCCGGTCCCCATATTCACAGTCCCCTTGTCCCCAGGCACCTTGAGCGCATCCTCAAGCGATTTCATCTCTTCCTCGCTCGCGGCGTAATGCGCAAGGAATCCCTTGTTTGTCGCAGTGCACGCGCTTCCAACCGTGGAATAGTTGGCGATTGTCAGCGGAACCAGCTCCACTCCGAGCGCGTCCTCCATCCTCTTTCTCTCTCCGGAGTCCACGTGCGGGTTCACTACTCCTCCCTTGCCGTTCGCGCAGATGTTGTTCCCGTGCGCGTTGTTGAGCTCCTTGGAAACGAGCACGTTGAGCCCCTCCTTCTTCAGGAGTGCGAGCTCACGCTCCTCTATCACGTTCGGAAGCACCACACCGTTGTTGTTCATCGCGGTGTATATCCCGACGAGGTTGGAGCTCGCCATCGTGAGCTGCACCACTTTAGTGCCGAGCTCCTGCTCCAACGCGAGCACGTTCTTGTGCTGCGCATCAACCGGAGCGAGGGCTATGCTGTCGTTCGCCTTGAAGAAAAGCCCCAGGAAAGGGTTCCCGTAATACGCGGTCCTGTGCATTACTTCTTCTCCTCTTTCTTCTCGTGCTTGTGCGCATGCTCCTCCTTCTTCGCAGGAGCAGCCTTCGTCTCAGCCTTCGGAGCATCTTTCTTCTCTTCTTTCTTGGGCTCCGGCTTCGTTATTTTCTCTTCCACGAGGTACGCCTTCGCAACGTCGGTCTCCTTCACGACCTTTATCTTGACCTTGCGCGGAGGCTTCTGTATGCTCTGTGCCCAGAGCACCGCGTTGAGCGCGTTGGACACCTTCACCGCGTCCAGTGCGACCTTGCTGTGCCTGGACACGAACTGCTTGAGCAGCGAAACCGCCCTCCTGGCCCTCCTGGTCCTCACGTAGTCGTACGCCTTCGCAAGCGGGACTGTGTAGATCTTCTCATCTGCCATCGCAATCACCATTTCCTGGCTCCGAGCTTCTGCGTCCTCCAGGCCCTCTTCTTGAAGTTCTGGGTGACCTTCCTCTTGGTCCTGATCGCGACGAAAACAGGGAGCCTCCTGTTCTGCCGCGTGGCTTTCGCAAGCCTCTTTTTCTTGTCATGCGTCTTCTTGGTCATCATAGCCACCTATTTCCTTTCGAATGTTATTTCGGGTTCGCGTTCCTCGCCCTTGAGCCTTCGCAGTATCATGAGGACCTCCTTGTTGCCCAGCTTCCTTCCGAGCCTCTGGAAGATCGCCACGCATCCCTGCACCGCGTTCGCGTACAGTTCCGGGTTCGCGACCTTCACGTTCATCATCCGCTCATAGGCCTCGTCGTCGAGCACTTTCCTGAGCGTCGATTTTATCTGCTCTTCCGCGTCCTGGCTTTTCTGGAGCTGTTCGAGCTTCTTCTTCCTAATCTGCTCGAGCTCATCGGACAATTTCATGCACCCTTTTTGACCTCCTTGGCCGAGCTGTCAAGCAGCTTTCTGCCCTTGGCGGTGAGTCTCCTTCCCTTCTTCGGACCCTTCTCCACCTTCTCCATGAGGCCCGCCTTCTCGAGCGCCTGGAAAGCCTTCCTTATCGTCGAGCCTCCTGCTCTCCTGTGCCTGTTCGGCCGGACACCGCGGTTCTTCTTCCCGCCGTAGTGGATCCTCAGCTTCTGCACCCCTATGATGTTGCGCAGGTACGCCTGCCTCATTATGGACGCGCAGCGCACGAAGAAGAAATTCTCCTGCTCCGGCGGCCTCTGGTTGTGGGCGCCGCTCTTCACTATGCCCACGAACGCCGGCTGCTGGATGCCCATTTCCATGAGCTTCTCGGCGACCTTCGCGTTCAGCTTGTTCGCATCTACATCTATCGCACTTGCCATTATATCACTCTGCACACTCTCTGCGTGTTTTTAGTATGTGGTTGCCAGTCGCGCGTTCCGCGTTTGGAAGCGCAGCGCAACCTCTACCCATGCCTTTCCTTTCGTCGTGGAATTAAAATCAGCGGCACGTTACAACTCGTTCCGCCTAATGGCGCGGACCTTGGAAATCCGCATCCAGGTTGGAGTTCTAATATTAATGAGAAATGATTATAAAGACTTGGTTAGTGGGGCTTTCTGGATTTCCGGGACAATCTCGCCCCCGCTTTCCCGCTCTTCCACTGCTTCGAGCGCCTTGCATACGTTCCGAAGCGTGCCTTCCCCATCCAAACTCACAAGCATTGTGGCTGTCCCCCTGCCGTCCTTCCCGGTCTCGAATTCAATGACCGTGATCTTTCCGCACACCTTCGTATCCTCCTTCACTTCCACCTTGCCTGCGCACACATCCGCGAAAAACGAATACGCTTCGCCCACAAGCTCCTCTGCCATGCCCTTCGCGACCTGCGCCTGCTCCAACGAACCTCTGTTGCCTTCCTTCTCCACCAGCACAGCGGTGTCCAGGGTGTTTTCGCACTTCTTGCCTTCTCTCAATTCCAACCTCCCAACATAAGTCTTGGCCTTTGGCGTGTCCGCCACATTGGACGAACAGCTGATGAGAAAAAATGCTCCGAAAGCCGCTGCTGCTGTTACGAGCCTTCCCCTGCCGGAACCGCCTGTTTTCGCCATGTGCATAATAAACATATCTGCTACTCATACAAACATTTAAACCTCATCTTTTTAATTCCAGCCCGGCACTATCCTGCATGGCAGAACTGGAAGCGTTCCTGGAAGTGGCGTTCAGCCGCCTCATAGAGCTGCTGACCGCCCCGCTCCTCTACCCAGACATGCTCTGGATCGTCTTCCCTCTTTTCGGGAC